>DATFDT010000262.1:0-12532 GCA_035251975.1 Pyrinomonadaceae bacterium
ATCAGGCAAGTTCTTTGGAGGCGCTAGATGAGCAACAACTGTAGGGGCGGCCCTCCGTGGCCGCCCGTGCAATTGTATTTTGGTCGCTACCAGGTTCCCTGTACCCGAAGCAAGTCACTCCGCATAAATCCAAATGTTCAGATTGTTTTAAGCGGGCACCTGCGGTATATTGTCCCGCGTCGTTAAAGGTTTGACCCGTCTCCGTACCTCAATGATTGGGGTTGCTAGCTGCATTCAAATGCCTCTGCAGCTTCGCTGGATCAAACTTTCGCTCTGCTCCCCTGACCAGAGTTAACTAGCCCAACACATTCTCGGGAAAAATTGTATGCAGATGGCTACTCACAGTCAGCCCGCTATGGATATCCAGTCGCTAAAGGTAGAAGCGGCTGAATTGCGCCGCGAAATCGTCGAGGCACTCTACGAGTCCGGTGGCGGCCACTACGGCGGATCACTCAGCGTGCTGGATATCCTTTTGACTCTCTACCGGCGCATCCTAAGGATGTACCCTGACGATCCGCTAAATCCTAACCGGGATCGATTCATCTTATCCAAAGGTCATTCCTGCATTGCCCTTTACGCAGTGCTACGCCGTCTCGGTTTCTTCACCCATCCGCTCTCGACCTATGGAAGGTTCAACTCCCCACTCGAAGGTCATCCGGATATGACGGCGCTGCCGGGCATCGACTTTTCAACCGGCTCGCTGGGACAAGGACTCTCGGTGGGACTTGGCATGGCGCTGACCATGCGCGAGACGGATCAACACACCTGGGTGGTTCTTGGTGATGGTGAATGCCAGGAAGGCCAGGTCTGGGAGGCGGCAATGTTAGCGGCGCGTTATGGAGTATCAAGGCTGCACGCAATTATTGACGTGAACCGGTTTCAGGAGTGGGGTTGGAATCAAGATCCGGACGCAGACACTCCGCCGGTCGAAGATTTAGTCCTCAAATGGGAAGCCTTCGGATGGCGCGTCCTCGAAGTTGACGGGCACGACCACGAGAAATTAACGGCGACTTTTGAAAATGCGATGGCCACACGTGGGCGGCCTTCGGTTGTCCTCGCTCAAACGATCAAAGGCAAGGGCTATAAGTTGATCGAGTCTGATCCGATTCGCTTTCACTGCGCTACGGTAGAAGCTCACGAACACGCTCAGCTTTTAGAAGGTAGTTATGACATTGCGGCTTGCTGATCACTGCGGCCAGTATCTGAGTGAACTCGCCACTCAGGACTCACGCATCTGTGCGCTCGATGGAGATCTGGCAGACTCTGACGGCGCGATTCATTTCGCCGAAATTCATCCGGAGCGATTCATCATGGCCGGCATCGCCGAGCAGTCGATGATATCGGTTGCCGCTGGAATGGCGAGTTGCGGTTGGCGACCGTGGGTGTTCTCCTTCGGCGCCTTTCTTTGTTACCGCGCGTACGACCAGATTCGCGTTTGCCTGAGTCAAAGCCGGCAGCCGGTCACTCTAGTCGGTTCCCACACCGGCGGTTGCTCAGCGCGTAACGGCAAGACTCACGCGTCACTAAACGACATCGCCTTGCTGGCTTCGCTGCCAAACATTCATTTGTGGTCACCGTCTGGTCCGGATGATCTTAAGTTTGCGATGCGGAACATTCTCTCTGGCGATAACCCCGCATACTTGCGTCTTCCGCGCCGCCCGCTCGAACAAGAACTGCCAGGCACACCTGCTTTATACAAATGGAGCGGCAAACCAACGCGCGTTGCAATACTCAGCACCGGTCTGGGTACACACCTCGCCCTCGCGGCGCAGGCGCAATTGGCGAAACGGGGTTTGGAAGTCGGCGTCTTACACTGCCTGCTGTTGTCGCCATTGCCGGAAGGATTACTTGAAGAGCTCGAGCACGTTGAAGTGTTGTTTGTCATCGAGGACCACTACCGCTTCGGCGGTCTTGCCAGCATCATTCAACACGCCGGGTTCCAGGGCAAAGTGATTTCCCGCGGGTGGTCCACCGATTGGTCTGCGCAATCAGGTAGCGACGAAAAGTTACTCGAGATGCACGGGTTGGCTCCCCACCAGCTAGGCGAAGCCGTTTACAACGCCATTCAACCTCAGGGGTGAGAAGATGCTTTCAATTGTTGTTACGTGGCGGGACCGGATAGAACTTGAGCAGGCGCTGCCGGCGCTCGTGGAGATGGCTAACACGGTCGGCGGCGACGTTACGATTGTTAACTTCGGTGGCTCGCGCGACATGCTCAAGGCGCAACTCGGAGATAATGGTCATGAAGTCTCGATCGTCGACGTTGCTGATCAGGAGTATTTCAACAAGTCGTGCGCACAGAACCTCGGCGCGTTCCATACAGATCAGCCTTTCCTCTTCTTCTGTGATTGCGACACCATCATAGATCGTGAAACCTGCGCTGCTCTGCTGGAGCAAATAAACTCGCGCCCCGGCACGTTCGGCACTTTCGCTCAACTCAGAGAGACGGCTGTGAATTCGCGCGGTGGAAAGCACGTTACCTGTTTCGGATATGAGTTAAAGATCCACACGGCCGACGGGCGCCAGTTGAAGATCGTCGACAACGAAGAGGATGCAGAGGCGGGGACGCGACAGGCTCCGGGGCTATTGATGGTGCGGCGCCGCGATTTCCTGACGATCGATGGTTACAACTCAAGACTCCACGGATGGGGATGGGAGGATCAGGATATGATCTCTCGTCTCACGCTCGGCAACGGACTCGAAAGAATCACGTACGGCAGTGCAATTCACATCTCTCACGACGACCACGCCCGCATCGGACACTATCCGCCTGTCAAAAATCGCTGGGAGAGCCGCGACCGAATGTTCCGGCAAGCATTGGCGAATTACGACAACGCCAACTTCCAGGGAACCTACGATCTCGACGTCCAACAAATAGCCGCCAGAAAAATCTCCGCCGCGGATTACAAATCGCTTAATTGAGATCGCTCTCTGTGCAACCTCTGTGTTCTCTATGTCTCTGTGGTGAGTTATTGCGGTGGAATAGTTAACCACAGAGACACAGAGAACACAGAGGTTGCACAGAGAAATCAGGTTACTGCACTGTAAACGGTGGGAATAGAATTCGACGCCGCTCGGCGAATAGCTTACGGTTTTGGGCGATCAGTGCCGCTTCGCGCCAACCGGTTTCGTGGCCGTGTGGCAGATGGAAGTAAAGCAAGTCGTACGAGCGCACGAGGGTCAGCTCGTTGAGGCACATGCGCTCGATTAAATCCTGATCTTCACAACCCCAGCCAACGTAACCTTCGAACAACCCTCCGAGCTCGTCAAATAGTTTGGCCGGGAAGCACGAGCACACACCGAACCGTTGGCCGTCGATCAAGTTTTCCCGCAACGAAAGAGGCGCGTCCTCGTTACACAGCAATGTTTCGTCGTTCAAGTCGAGCCCTGCGAGCAGTGTGCCTGGCAACGGTAAATTGTCTGGGTCGAGCGTCTGCGGCAGTTGTACGCGATAGCCGGATACCAGGCAGCGAGGTGACGCCGAAGCCAGCATCAGATGCCTGGCTAACACGCCGCTTGCCGGTAAGAGATCGACGTCGAAAAGAATGCGGTACTCGCCACTCGCAACTGCGGCAGCCTCATTTAACAAGACCGCCTTGTGAAAGACATCAAACATGGGGACGTGCAGGTATCGCACCCATTCGTATGTCTGAGCGACAGCCTCTGCTGTCGGTTGTGCGTCGCCTTCAACCAGTACCAGTTCAAAATCCGTGAAGCTTTCAGTTTCTCTAAGCCTGTGCAGCCATGCAAGCAAAACTCTGAGATGCTCTTCTCTATTGCGGTATGCGGTCAGTAAAGAGAGACGTGCATTCATTCGGCTACTCATAGCGCAAGACGATCATTGGATCGACCTTCGTGGCTCTACGCGTGGGCAAGAGACAGGCTATTAACGCTACCACTACGAGCAACAGTGATATACCGATGAAGGTAAGCGGATCGGTGGCGCTGACGCCATAGAGCAAAGTACCAGCCACGCGCGTCACTGCAAAAGCTACGGCCATACCCAACCCCACACCCAACAGGACCAGCTTCATGCCTTGCAGGATGATGAGCTTGAAAGCATCACGTTTCCGCGCTCCCAGCGCCATACGGATTCCGATCTCGCGTGTGCGCTGCGTCACCATGTAACCGACGATTCCGTAAATGCCGGTCAGCGCCAGCAATGCCGCGACGAGGCCGAGACACGCCAGCAGCAACGTGTTGAAACGCGGCCTTGCGATCGCACGGGAGACTAACTGCTCACCAGTCATAAAACCCGTGACGGTGAGGTTCGGATCCATTGCTGCCAGCTCTCGACGAACGACCGGGACCAATGCCATTGGATCAGTCGACGTCCGGACTACCAGGTACTTCACCCGCTCGGTGGTTTGCCCATGAGGAACATATACGTCAAGACGCGCAGCAGTGAGTTGGCGGTAGCGGACATCGCGGACTACTCCGACGATAGTACGCCAGGGTGCTTCCGGATTGTCGGACGGGTCGAGTTTGATGCGTTGGCCCACTGGGTCGGTATTACCATGAAAGAGACGCCGCGCCATCGACTCGCTGATGATGGCGACCGGCGGTGTGCCGTCCTTATCTTGATCTGTGAATTCTCGTCCTGAGGTCAACGGGACGCCCATCGCACGAAAGTAACCCGGCGTAACCACTTCATAGTTAGGGATAGGATTCTTTCTCGCATCTTCAGCGGATTGCCCTTCGGTTATGTAAGGCATATCCCAACCAATCGGTCCCTCGAGCGGGCGAATCAGGATCACACCGGCAGCTACCACGCCTGGCTGACTTTTCAGTTTCTCAACGAATTGCGAGTAGAAGTCGCGCCGCTGCTCCGGCTTCGCATATTTCGCCCCGTGCACGTTGAGTTGCGTCGTCAGCACGTTTTGCGGATTGAATCCCAGATCGAGCTCTCGCAATTTCATGAATGTACGGAAGATCAGTCCCGCACCGATGAGGAGAACGAGGGTGATAGCCACCTCGGCTACTACAATCGCTTGCCGCAACCTGTTCCCACTACCGCCGCCGGCCATTTTGACTCCACCTTCGCGCAATGAATCGTTGAAATCCGCCCTGGAAGTCGCAAAGGCCGGCGCTAACCCGAACAAGATCGTAGTCAGCAACATAACGACGATGGTGAAGATGAGTACCTGTCCGCTGATCTGCACTTCATCCAGGCGCGGAATATCTACCGGCGCAACCGCGATCATCAATAAGATAAGCAGGTACGAGAGCAGGAGTCCTAACACAGCGCCGGCGATCGCGAGCAACAAACTCTCGGTGAGTAACTGTTGCATGATGCGGCGCCGGCTGGCGCCCAAAGCAGCACGGACCGCGATTTCTCTGCGCTTGGTCGTGGCTCGCGCCAGTAAAAGATTGGTGATGTTGGCGCAAGCAATCAGAAGCAGAAGGCCGGATGCGGCAAGGAGGAGATAGAGTGCCGGACGGGCAGTGCCGAAAATGTAATCTGACAGCGGCGACAAAACTACAGTCTGTCCCTCGTCCTGGGTCTCGGGATGCTGTTGTGCGACTCGGCTAATGATCGTATTCAGCTCACTGCGAGCCTGGTCCAATGTCACGCCCGGCTTCAGACGGCCGACTGCTTGCAGGAAGACGGTGGATCGATCGTTTACCAGTGGCTTGGTATTGAGTGGCGTCCACAGATCGGCGCCTTTGGGAAAATCAAACTCCCTGGGCATGATGCCGATGACCTGATAAGCCGCCCCGTTGAGGGTGATCGATTTTCCGACGATCTGAGGATTAGTACCGAAGCGCTCACGCCAGCACCTATCGTTGAGCACGACGACTCGGTTGTCGCTTTGATTGACCTCTTCTTCAGTGAACGTGCGGCCGAGCGCGGCGTTTGCGCCGAGGAGGGAAAAGAAATTGCCCGTTACTCTCGCACTCTCGATCTGGACGGGATCGCCCTCGCCAGTAAGGATGTAGCCGTAACCATAAACCGTCGTCGGCATCGCGAGAATGTCTTCAAAAGTCTGAGTCTGCGCGCGCCAGTCGACAATCTCCGGATACGAGAGTTCAACCAGCTCATGGCTCGTTACTGCATCGCTCTTCCACGCGACCGTGAGTCGATCCTGCTGCTTGAAGGGCAGCGGTTGCAGTAACACGGCATGGACCACGCTGAAGATCGCTGTTGTTGCGCCGATCCCTACGGTCAACGCCAGCACCGCGACGATTGTCACGGAGCGAGACTTCCACAGCGAGCGAAAACCGTAGCGTACGTCCTGCCAGAAATTATTCATCAACTGTCCTCCGTAGCTCCGATGTATAGTCGGCGCCACCACTCATCAATACTCCTCGTGTTCAACTCTTTGTCGGAAAAAGTGAATGCGGAAGGAACGCGAGGTTGTTCGGTCGAGCATTTTACTTTGCAGGTGATGACTAGTCCAGCACGCGAATTTTTGCGTAGTGGGGTATTAGTGTGTTGCTGGTTTTTCAACCAGCGGGGGCAAGCCCCTCTTCCTGACTTGTTCTATTCTCAGTTGCGCAAATCGTCTAAGGGAAACCTGAATCAAAAAATAGAACAAGTCAGGAAGAGGGGCTTGCCCCCGCTTCAACCGATGTTGCGTGGATCCGCTGCAACACACTAATACCCCACTACCAATTTTTGCACATTGCATCAGTTTAAATACGCCGAAGGCGTTTGCTAATGCCAGCCCAAGGTTGGAGCGCCAGCGACAACCTTGGGAATATCAATCAAACAAAAAATTAAACCCTGAAAGGGTTTCGCGGTTGGCGAACCCTTTCAGGGTTGAATACATTTTGTTGTAAGGGTACCCAGGGTTCTCGTTCCTCGAAACCCTGGGCTGACATTGGCCAACGCCTTCGGCGTATTTCAAAGTGAGGCACTAGCTGAGGGAGTCTCGGAGCGTCAGCAGGTGGACGGCTTTCGCTTCAACGTCGCTCGCGTGCCACGTCATGAAATCGTCAACGCTGTCGGACATAAATCGCTGCAATGCGTGGCGAGATGATTCTGGAAGGACGACTTCTCCGTTGTCTTTAATAAGTACTCCATCGGCAAGTCCTGCCGTCATGTTTTTTGCCTTCGCTTCTTCAACAGTGATTTCACCAGGCAAGTCCAATTCGACTCCACCCGCACCGGCAATCACCGGATACCCGCCCGGTAAACCCATTGGTCCGGGAGAATGGCCCAGCCACGAAGGGCCACGCCCTAACAATGCAAAGAGCAGCGGAACTGCGGCCTCACCCGCTATGTTATTCAGATTAGGTTGCAACTCAACGTTACGGACCCAATTTTCCGCGACGGCGTGAATCGGCTCTTCATCAAGCCACGCATCTAACCGAGTCTCGCGTCTTTCAACTATGGCAGCCAGTTGCGCGTGATGTGCAATCAGGCGCAGTCTTCGTCCCTGCTTCGCAGTCACAGGCAGACCAGACCACAGCAAAGCAGCGACGATGGCAACGTTTCCTATTCCGCCACTTACTTTCAATCCGTTTGCAGACAAGATTCGATTGACCGCGTCGGGATAGCAGCCGTTAATTAGAAATGTGCCGGGCGACTCATCCGCAATCGCTCGAGCAACTTTTAACGCCAGCACCGCTTGTAGTGGCAAGGTAAACCCAAAGCCGGCACTCTTAACCAAGTCAGACCACTGATTGTTTTGATTGAGAGTCCACGGAGATTGCAACGAGGCAGTGTGAACCAACACCTTCGGCTGGAGTTCGCCAATCGTCCGCTTGATAAGAGCGTCGTCCGACCAATCAACGACAATCGGCACGATCTGGAGGTCTGTCCCAGCACTGGCAGCGGCGGAGCGGGCAAGTTCAGCGAGCCGGTCCATGTCTCGCCCAAGAAGCGCGACACTGATCGGATTTTTGCTCGCCCGCGCCAGTGCATGCATAACCTCTGTCGCAAGCGATCCTGAACCGGTGATAGCTATGTCGATGTGTTGATGCAAAAGCTTTGCCTCAAAAGTAGGAATCTCACTTGGATCGGGTCAGTACAGGGAGCGATAGCGACCTGGTCGCATGCTGATCACTGACCAGGTCGCTACCGCTCTCTGTACTGACCAGATCCAAGAATGATTTTAGACTTTGGGACAAAGCCGATGCACTACAGACTTCGTATCCAGCGATCGATCTCGTCCATTGCGGTCTCGAAGATCTGGTCCGGTGATAGACCAAACTTCTTCGGCGCCTTGAACGAATGATCGCCGCCTTCGATCTCGTGAAACCTGGCGGCGGGCCGAAGATCTTTGACCCACGGTTTGATCTCGTCCGGTGAGCCGAGCGCGTCGCGAGTTCCCTGCACAAACAGCATCGGCTTCTTGATGCGTTCGAGATGTTCGACGCGCAGCTTTGTAGACTGCCCGGGCGGGTGCAGCGGGTAACCGAGAAACACGAGCCCCACCACGTCGCTCGCAAACTTTTCGCGATCTTCACCAGCCATCACCTGCGACGCGATGCGCCCGCCCATCGACTTCCCGCCAATCACCACTCGATTGTTCTTCAGCTTCTTGTGTTTGAGCGCTGCTTCGATCACAGCCTCAAAACAGCCTTCGAGCTTGTGCTTCTGATCGGGAACCGAGCGCCCCTGCTCCATGTAGACGAAGTTGAACGTCATCACGTCGAGTCCACGCGCGGCGAGCCCCTTCGCAAACATGCGCATGAAACCACTCGTCTGGCTCGCACCCGCACCGTGGCCCAACGCGACCGTCACGCCGGCCCGATTCTTTTTGTCAGCCGGATAAAGCAGCGCCGTCACTGCCTCTTTATCGTTGACCTGGACCGTCAGATTCTCTGCTTCGTCTGGCATTCGATTATTTGACGTCCTTCGCGAGCATGGCGAGCGCATCCTTCAACTCATTCTTGAATCTGTTCGCCACGCCTTTTTGCACGTTCGGAGAGTTCTTCGAGAAGTAGACCAGACTGCCGTCGGGTTTCGTCCGGCCACGCTCAGCATAGATTGCACGAATCACCAGCTCGTCAAAACCCGGATCAGTCTTTTCAACTTTCACTTTCGCTAATGCTTTGTGAACGATCGAAGACGCGCCACCGTGCTGTACGGCAGTTGACCACACGACATCTTTCAACGCATGACAGCGAGTGTTCACGTCGAGCCCGTCTTCGCTGATGATCTTTGCGACAAGCAGATCGTAGTGAGTCTTCTTGATGAAGTCGTGCTGGGCATTTTGAAATGCGTCGGGTTCATTCTTGGCAATCCGTTTCCAACATGCGGTGAATCCGGAAGTGCCGGCGACGAGGTTCTGGAAATCAGTAAGCCAGGGGAAACCATCCTGCTTGACGAAACGAGTTGGCACACCGAGTTTCGAGGCCATCTGATACGAACCATATGAAACACCGCCACGATCTCCGGCACCGGTCGATACGGTGCCGGGTCCGCGTCCGCCTGTTTCATACTTCGCGGAGAGCATGCCCAAGACTTCGGCCAACGCTTCGCCTAACGCTCCAGCAGCAGCGGCAACGGGAGAAGCAGGAGTGTCAGTTGTAGTCTTGGGAGTTGGTTGAATTGCAGGAACGACCTTCGAAGGGAGCGGCTGTGTAGTTTCCGTCGACGTGTCCGGGAGATTTATAAGTTGCCCGACCTGGATCTTGTCGGGGTTCGTGATCTGGGGGTTCGCCTTGAGCAACTGGGCGAGGCTAATACCGTTACGCTTGGCGACTTTCGAGAGATTATCGCCTGCCTTTACTTTATAAGTCATTTGCGGGGCTCCTTTTGCAATGCGGAAACTGCGGGAGAGGAATAGTAGTAAATCGTGGACAGGATTTACAAGATGTTTCAGGATTTACATGTTCATCCTGAAAAATCTTGTAAATCCTGTCCAAAGCTGACTAGACATACACGCGCGTTACTCTATCGGAAATCCCACACGTCACCTCGTACGAAACCGTGCCGACAATCCGCGCCAGGTCTTCCGCCGTAATCTTCAACTCCGCATTTTCACGGTTCCATCCGAGCAACGTGACCTGATCTTCAACTTCAACACCGGCGACGTCAGTCACATCGATCAACGTGAGATCCATCGATACGCGTCCCACTACCGGCACATACATGCCACGCACGATCACGTGCGCACGATTCGAAAGGCCACGCATGTAACCGTCGTGATAACCAACCGGCACCGTCGCAATCAAACTCCTTCGCGACGCTTCAAATGTACATCCGTATCCGATCGTCTCGCCGGGCGGCACCCACTTCAGCAAACATATTCTCGAATGCAGCGACATGACAGGCAACAGTCCGGGACTCGGCGTCGCAAGCCCCAGCACATCACGCCAAAGTCCATACAACACGCCGCCCGGGCGCACGAGGTTTCCCCACGATTCGCGATATCCATAAACACCCGCTGAATTCGCGAGATGCAAATGCGTCGGACGATAACCATGATCGCGAAAAACTAAAACCGCATTGTCGAAACGCTCGATCTGATCGCGTGTTAAAGGTTGGCACGAAGCGTCGTCGGCAGCAGCGAGATGAGTCATCACGCCATCGATACGCACGTTATGAAACTGACTCAGCGCCGCGACGAAATCACTCAGTTGATCGAAACGAACTCCGAGCCGGCCCATGCCAGTATCGATTTTTACGTGAACGTCTGTTACAACACCGGCGTTCGCGGCGGCTTGATTCAGCGCTTCGATCATCTCGAGACGATAGACCACCGAAGTTAAGCCGTGTCGAATGCACGCAGCTGCCTGGCCCGGCCAGTAACCAGCGAGACATAGAATCGGCTGTGTGATTCCCGATTCGCGTAGCTCGATTCCCTCTTCCGGAAGCGCGACGCCGAACCAGTCTGCGCCTTCGCGTGCGAGCCGTTGCGCACACTGAACCGCGCCGTGCCCGTAAGCATTTGCTTTCACGACCGCCATGACGCGCGCCGTCTGACTTACACGTTGTTTGACCTGGTTGAAGTTAGCAGCAAGATTGTTGAGATCGATCTCAGCCCATGTCGGCCGCCGGGCGAGAAGTTTTCGTAGGTCCTCAGATTCAGGCATCCGCGTTAGTTTACTGTAATTTCCATCAGAAACAATTTGCACTTTTTACGCATAACTATCAGAAAGGAGAGTTAACGATGAAAAGGATAATCCTCGCATTGTTCCTCATATCCCTCGTGTCCGTTAACGGCTTCGCTTATGGAGACCGTGGACATCGGCTCGTCGGCGCGATTGCCGACAGACGACTGGCCCAGGACCCGGCGACGCAGCAGAAAGTTCGACAACTGCTAGGCGGCCTAACGCTCGAGCAGGCAGCAATATTGCCGGATACGATTCGGAGTTTTAAGTGCGGCGCCACGCCGTCCGGTAATCGCGTCAATCGCCAATTACAAGCCTTCGTCAATGCAAACTGCACCGAACGACCTCGCCATACAGACTTTCATTTTACCGACGTTCCGGTGTTCAAGGATGAGGAGTACGGAGCCGGCAGTGTCGGGCGTGAAGACTTCGATATCGTGCACATGATCCCGATGTGTATTCAGGTTTTGAAGGGTGACATACCGGAGAACAACGACAAGAAGATCACCAAGGCCATAGCGGTCATTCTGCTCGCGCATTATCTGGGCGACATTCATCAACCGCTGCACGTCGGAGCAGAATTCTTCAACCAGCAGGGCGTCGCGTTTCAACCGGAAGAGGAGAACGGAGCGTTCGCGGATCTCGGTGGCAACAGACTCACGCTCTTCACTTTTCAGAAAAAGAAGTTAACGCAAGCTGGAAAAAATCTTCATAGCTACTGGGATGGTCAAACGGTCGATAACGCCTTTGGTCAGCAGACGAACGCGCAGGTAGCGAAGAAACTGGGCGCCAAAGAACCTGCTGATTGGCAGTTGAACGGCGACGTAAGCACCTGGGCGGAGCAAATAGCAAATGGAATTCTCCCGACTGCTCGTCAGGCGCACCGGCTGCTCCGGTTTGACAACATCGAGTTGGATCAATCGCAGACCCTCGTCAAACGTGGAAATGCGTTTGAAAAGAAGCACGGTCCCGGCGGCCAGTTTTACGCGGTCTGGGCAGCCGACGTCGTGAGAAAAGAGATTCAAAAAGGCGGCTGGAGATTGGCCGCCCTGCTGGAAGCGGTTCTGTAGTAGTTTCGAGTTCTGTCCTTCACACACACTGTTTCAACTCTGCGTAACCTCTGCGTTCTCTGCGTCTCTGCGGTAAGAAAACTGCAGAGACGCAGAGGACGCGGAGGTTTACGCAGAGATTCAAATCTTGTTAATCCTGTAATCCTGTCTTAGACTGTCTCCTCACTCACGAACCTCGTTATGAAATTAAAAACTCCCATTGCCCTCGTTGTCGCCCTTCTCTTTACTTTCTCGACTATCACTGCACAAATACGCGACGGGTGGCGTAGCGTCCGCACCAATCATCTCTTCGTTATCGGCAACGCCGATCCGGAAAACCTGCGGAGAGTCGCGGTCTGGCTCGAGTATTTCCATGCCGCATTCGCCCGTCTCGTCTCGCGCAACGTGATCGACTCGTCCGTACCAACAACAGTGATCGTCTTTCGTGACGACGCATCGTTTACGCCGTTCAAACC
>DATFDT010000263.1:0-7040 GCA_035251975.1 Pyrinomonadaceae bacterium
TCGATCCTTCGTGCGGAGCGTGTATCAACGCCGGACCGGGCGCCTCGGCCACACCGGACACGGTGACCGTCAGCGCGCAAAATCGAAATTTTCCTGGTCGCAGCGGCCCCGGGAAGCTCTACCTCGCCTCGCCGTACGTAGTCGCTGCCTCCGCGATTGCCGGAAAGATAGTGGATCCCAAGGAAATTCTTAATTAGCCACGGATTACACGGATTTTCACTGAAACTTTTAATCCTCACATCGCACTAACCTACCGAGAGCGATGACTGGCGCGTTCGCGGGAACTCTGATGAACACTTCAGCAGACCTGGTAACTCGCGTGTGCCAGGGCGATGCGGATGCCTTCCGCCTGATTTTCGAGAGGTATTCGCGGCCCGTCATCAGTTTCATTTACGACATGGTCAACGATCGTGGGCTGGCCGAAGAGCTGACGCAGGAAACCTTCGTCCGCGCCTTCCGAGCGATTCATACCATGCGCGCCGAAACCAAACTCTCAACCTGGCTGTTTGGCATTGCGAGAAACGTCGCGCGCGAGTCGCTGAGGGCACGCGCCCGCGCGAGCAATCACGTCGATCTCGCGGATAAGTCGGTTATGGATTTAAGCGACGACAAACCGGTGCCGGTCGATGGGCTGTTGAGCAAGGAGTTGAACGACCTCATCCGGCGCTCGCTGGCCACACTCGACGAAGACAAGCGCCTCGTGTTTACGCTCAAGGTGCTGCACCAGTGCAGTTACGAAGAGATAGCAGCAATTACGGGGTTCTCTCTCGCGAAGTTGAAGACTGATTTGCACCGCGCCCGCGCGGAGATGAGAAAGAAGATCAGTCCGTACGCTGGAGTTGGTTATGAAGTGTGAAGTTTGCACAGAGTTGTTGGAAGAGTATCTGGACGGTGAGCTGGCGCCGCACGATCGCGAGCAGGTCGACGCGCATTTAATCGCGTGTATCGATTGCTCAGAGAACTTTGCAACGCTGACCGCCGAACAGGAGCTCTTCGCTCGTTACGATCGCGAAATCGAAGTGCCGCCATTCCTCTGGACGAGAATTGCGGCGCACACGAATGCAACCAAACGCACTTGGCTCACGAGTCTGTTCGGAAAAACATCTCTTGCCAGCGCAATCGCAGTGTTATTGCTCGCCATCGCAATGGGAGCCATCTACCTGCTATCAAAACCCAAGGCCCCAACTCCGACAGTTGCAACAACAACCTCAACCACCCCAAGCCCAAATCCGGTTCGGCAATCCGTCCAATCCGTGGTTCATAAACGTCGAAAGAAAGTCAGACCACCGATCGTCCATTCGCCAACTGATCAATCCGACGTCCTCTCAACAGATCTGACTTACCTCGACATGGACGAGCAGGACACCGCCGTGCACATCGAACAAAGCAAGATCCTTTTGCGCTCGATCAAAAACGTTCAGATCTCCGACACTGATGAAGAGATCGACGTCACTTACGACAAAGCACTCTCGCGTCGACTGCTGAACGAAAACGTCGTCCTGCGCCGCGACGCAGAGATGAAGGCAAAGTTTCCGACTAAAACACTCCTCGCGGATTTGGAACCGTTCCTGATTGACATCGCTAACCTGCCCGATCGTGCACGCCCTCAAGACGTGCGGGAAATTAAGGAGCGTGTGCAAAAGACTGAAATCGTGGCAGCGTTACTTGATTACCAGGACCGTGGCGCCAACAATCGCTAATGAGAGTAGAGGCTAAAGAAATGTTGAAAAACCTTACATTGTTTATCTGCGTGCTTGTTTTGATGACTGGTATTGTCGCCGGTCAACAGGGATCGGGCTCGGGTTCTGGTTCTGGTTCAGGTTCAGGTGCGGGTTCGGGTTCCGGCAGCGGCGGTGAAGCCATGACTATCTTTCGCAGCGCACGCGACCTCATCACTGACGGCGATTGGGCTAAAGCGCAGGCAAAGTTTGACGAATATGTCTCGTCGTACCCGAACGAGAAAAACATCGATGCCGCGCTCTACTGGATGGCTTACGCGGAACACAAGTTAGCGAAGTACGATCAATGTCGCTCGACGATCGATCGGCTGCTTCAGAAATATCCAAACACGAACTGGAAAGACGACGCGCGCACGTTGTTAGCCCAGGTGCCCGGCGCTTCCGCAGCGGCGTACGCGGACATCGTCAGAACAGTACAGGCTCAAGAAGTGACCGCGCCGCCGGCAATCGAACAGCCATTGATTTACGCACGGCCGGGGGTGGCGCCGGCGGTACAAGTTACGCCGGCTGCACCGATTGCTCGGGTTGAAGGCGTGCTGACGCCAGGCGCAATCGGGATGGGTCCTGCCGACGATTCAGACGACGACAACAGCAACGATCCGTGTGAATTCAAGATCGTCGTGCTCCAGGCGCTATTTCAAACAGACGTGCAACGCGGAATCATGGCGGCGACCGAATGGCTCAAGCCCGGTTCTACACAGACCGTACGTTGCAAGGGTGCGGCGTTGACGCTGCTCGGTCGCAACGGCGGTAAGACCGTCACGCCCGTGATTCTTGGTGTCGCGCGAAATGAAGCGGATCTAAAACTGCGCGCTCGCGCCATCTCCGCGCTCGGCGCAACTAACGACGATAGTGTCGTCGATTCACTACGCGACTTCGCGATGAGCTCGCCGGACAACTCGATCGTCGAAGCGTCGCTCTACGCACTGAGCAAGCACACGGGCGAGCGCGCGATCACGGTGCTCAGCGAGTTTGCGACGAACAGCAGCAGGACGGTGGCCCAGCGCAAGGCTGCGATTGCCAGTATCGCCAGTCGTCCTGGCGAGCCGGCAGTTGATGCGCTCTTCCGTGTTTATGACGGTGATCAAACTGTCGAGATTCGCAAAGCAGTCATTTACGGTTTCGCGAATCGCAAGAGCGAGCGCGCGGGCACGAAGCTTTTTGATATCGCGCGCAGCTCGGAGAATGTCGAGCTTCGTAAAGCAGCGATCAGCTCGATCTCGCGTCGTGGTGGAGATAAAGCGATCGAGTTTCTGCTCAATCTTTACGACACGGAAAAGAATGAGGATTTGAAAGATCAGATCATTAACTCGCTCGGATACGGCAGCGGGATGTGGGCGCCGGTGGTGGTGGGCTCAGGTCAGGGTGTCTACACGACCAGCGCGAGAAGCAGAATGGAAGACCAGCGCGTGATTCGCAAGATGATCGAGATCGCGCGCAGTCCACAGGCGCCGATGGAGCGTCGCAAGCGCGCGATTGGCTGGTTGAGCCGCAGTAAGGATCCTGAAGTTCTCAAATTCCTGGAAGAGCTACTTAAATAAGCCGCGGATTGCCGCGGATAAACGCGGATCTTATTTATGAAAGTCAGAAACGTAATAGCTGTAATTCTGGGATTGTGCGTGGTCGTGCTGGGGCAGACGAAGAGTTTTACCCCGGTTGGTGGCGCCAATCTGAAAGCGAGGATCGACGGCGCGATCGTCGCGGGTAAAGCGAATGCGACAAATGGCCGGTTCTGGGTCGGATATCAATTTGAAGCCAGGCCTGGTGTCGCGATCGATTATGAAGTTGTCGATAGTGCCGGCGGTGTTTACATGTCGATTGACGGCACGTCGGTGATGTTTGACCCGCGCCATGAGACGCGCGAGCTCGGTCTATTTCTTCTTTACGACACGACGCGCGAGACTTTCATTCGCGCCGAAGTTTACAACCTGCGTCGCGATCGCGAGTACGGCGGTTATCCGGTTTACTGGGCCGGACACATCGGCAACGAAGAGAGTCTGAACTATCTGAAGTCGATCGTCGATGCGCCCGCGCCGGAAGTGAACCGCCTCGCTGAACGTGCGACGTTCGCGATTGCGCTGCACGACGACGCTCGTGTCGATGCGATGCTGACTGAGATGATTCGACGGCCCATCGCTGAGCCGATGCGCTCCCGCGCGATCTACTGGCTCGGCAACACACCGGAAACAGCCGCGAAGAACACGCTCTTCACTGAGATCGTTCGCAACAACCAGGAGAGCACTGAAGCACGAAACGCGGCGATGTCGGCGCTCGCGATGAGTCGCTCCGCTGCTGCGTTGCCGGGGCTCCAGAACCTCTTCGAAACGATGACCACGCGCGATCTCAAACGACGCGCACTCACCGGCATCGCGCGTAACGACAACAACGACGCTGCTGCGACTTACCTGATTCGTGTTGCGGAATCCGAGAAAGACATGGAGTTGCGCAAGAGCGCGATTGCCAATCTCGGTCGGATTGCGGGACAGAAGAGTCTCGGCGCGCTGACCAGTACTGTGGATGGCGATGGAGATATCGAAGTTCAAAAGCAGGCAGTGATTGCGATCGGGCGTCGTCAGAAGGACGAAGCGATCCCGATTCTGATTCGGACGGCGCGCAATCATCCGAAGATGGCGGTGCGAAAGCTCGCGATACAGGTGCTCGGACAAACTGGCGATGAACGCGCGGTGGCGTTCTTCAGAGAACTTTTGAGCAAGGATTAATGTGATGAGTAGTTCGATTCACAATCTCGACACGCTTAGAGAGGCGGCGATCACGTTGCTGCGCGAAGTTGAGTCGCTTGCGAGCCAGCAGGATCCGGCACCGGTGCGGCTTGGTCTACAGGAAGAGGTGCAGCGCTACGAGTGTGAGCTCATTCGTGAGGCGCTCCAGCGGACGCGCGGCAATCAAAGGCGTGCGGCGAAACTGCTGGGCGTGAAAGTGACGACGCTCAATTGCAAGATTAAGCGTCTCGGAATTCAAGGTCAGTCTTAGACAGGATTGACAAGATTTTCAGGATGAACATGTAAATCCTGTAAACATCTTGTCAATCCTGTCTAAAGCTACCATCATTGCATACGAACCCTAACCTTGTTGGTCGTCCTCGCTCTCAATGTCGCATTCACAAACAACGTCTGACCAGCCGGCGTGTTATCCGGCAAACGAACAACGATCTGCGTTACGCCATCGACGCCCGGCAGCGGCCCAACGAACTCAACCGTTAACGTATAAACATTCAGCGCTGCATCCTCCGCGCGCGCCGTCACGGTTGAGCTATTCTCGCCTGCCATGTTCATTCCGAATAACATCAACCTCGTCCGATGATCCGCGCTGAAGTTGAAAATATTCGTCACCGGAAACGGGTCGCGAACGAGGGTCACGGAGTCGAGCGCCACCGCACTATCCGAACCAACCTCGGATATCAGCATCGGTTCGGCGAATTGCACGCGGAACACCGCACCCGAACCGCGCGCGAGGTAATAGAGACTGCCATCCGCACCAACCTTCAAATCCACCGGATTCGAAATGTTCGACGCAAAGTTTGACGCCGTTCCCGTCGACGGATCGAAGAGTCTGATCCAACCGGTGCACAGATCGGCGAAGAAATATTTTCCGACGAAAGTCTGCGGGAATTGAACAGTCGCCGGATTGTAAAAAGCGCCACCCGCGATCGCGCAGCCCGTCGTCGCACTGAACCCGTGTAGATAAGAAAACAACGGCGATCGAAATTGCGGGTTGCTCGTTGGGCCTTCGCTGAGGTTCCAGCCGTAATTCGATCCGGCGATGCCGTCGTTTATCTCTTCCCACGTAACTTCGCCGACGTCGTTGATGAACAGCCGGCCCGTGCCGGGTTGAAAAGCGAACGTGAATGGATTGCGCAGGCCCAACGCCCAAATTGATTTATTGGGGTCCGGGGCGATATTGACGAATGGATTGTCACCCGGAATCGAGCCGTCTGAGTTGATACGCAAGACTTTGCCGAGCCTGTTGCTCAACGTTTGCGCATTCGCTCCGTTGGCGTTCTCGCCAACCGCGACATACAACTTCCCGTCCGGTCCGAAGTGAATCGCGCCGCCGTTGTGATTTGTTGCTGAGCTCAGATTGTCGAGCTCGAGGATGATTTGTTCACTACCCGGCACGACGACGTCGCCGTTTGCAGTGAAGCGACTGACGCGGTTGTGACGTGGTGTGGAGGGAACGGTGTAATAGACGTAGAGAAAACTATTGCTCGTCCCGAAGTTTGGATCAAAAGCGATGCCGAGCAGTCCGCGTTCGCCGTTTGGATCGACGTTCAGCGTGAGAAACGGCGTCGAGAGCAACACCCCGTTCTTGATCACGCGGAGGCTTCCGCCCTGCTGGCAGACGAAGATACGCCCGTCAGGTGCGATCTCCATTGCAGTCGGGTTGTTGAGACCGCCGATCGATGTTTCAGTGAAGCCCGGCGGGAGAGTTGCCGCATTCACCACACACGCCAAAAAAAGAAGTAAGAATAGGCCGCAGATAAACGCAGATGAACGCGGATCTTCCATAAACCTTGTAAACTATCTTGATAACTCAGCCACGATCTCTCGTACAGCCTGGCGTGCTTCTTCGACTTCTTCGGGCTTGAACGAAACGGCGCCGACCACCGCGTGCCCGCCACCACCGTATCGCTCACAAATCTTCGCGATGTTATGCGTGCGCGGCACGGGCGCCCACGGATTCGAGCCAACCGAGATTTTCGTGCGTTGTGGCGCGCGTGTGAGTGCAACGGAGTAAGTCGCTTCCGGATGCAGGTAATACGGGATGAACTTGTTGAAGCCCTCGTAACCCTCGTCAATCAGATCAAACTGGACCACGCCGTTCGCGCTGATCGCCTTCTTCCTGATCACTTCGAGCGTTTCGAGATGTTGTTTCAGTATCGGCTGGAAACGCCGTTGCACTTCCGCACTCCTCGCAACTTCCTCGAGCGATTGCGTCGTCAGTTCGCGAATGTTTTGGTCGATGAACGCGTCGTCCGGATCGGCTTCGATCACCTGCATCAGTTGCAAGGCAGGCTCTTTCAGCTCGACGCACTGCGCCGGCGATTCGTAAAGCGCACCGTCAATAATGTGCGCCCAGTGGACCAGCGACTCGATCGGCTCAGGATTAAACCCGAAACGCTCGTGAGCAACTGCCGCAATAAATTCCGTGCATGACTTGCGTGTTGGATCGAGAAACTTTCTCCCCGATTTGTCCGCGCGAAAGTGTGCTTCGTCTTCGGGCGTGAGGAAGGCGGACTCGTGATGATCGAACCACCACGTCAGTTTCTCTGATGCGGCATAC
>DATFDT010000264.1:0-35274 GCA_035251975.1 Pyrinomonadaceae bacterium
GAAGATGCTGAGCGACTCTTGATCAAGAAGGCGCTCGCGCGGTTTGAAGGCAACGCCAACCGCGCTGCCGAAGCACTTGGCCTCAGCCGCAGCGCGTTGTATCGTCGCTTGCAGAAATATGGCCTCGGATCTTAGCCACAAAGAGACACAAAAGGCGCAAAGGCCACCAGAGCCGTTTTCCTCGCTCGATCCGGACCTCAGAAGCGGCAGCCGCCTGAAATTTGAAGGGCGCATCACTCTGCTCTCACTCGCCGCCGGGTTTCCCGCGGTCGGTTTATGTGCGTTCCTGCTTTGGTACGACGGCTACTCCGGGCAAGTGCAATGGACCGTCGATCTGCTCCTCGTCCTGCTGTGGCTCGGCATCTCTTTCAACCTGAAGACACGCATCGTTCGTCCGCTGCAAACACTCTCAAACATCCTCGGCGCAATTCGTGAAGGCGACTATTCGATTCGCGGACGGCGCGCGCTCTCGGGCGACGCGCTCGGCGAAGTGATGCTGGAAGTAAACGACCTGGGCCAGACACTGCGCGAACAACGACTGGGGGCAATGGAAGCCACCGCGCTGATGCGCACCGTGATCGCCGAGATCGACGTCGCTGTGTTTGCTTTCGATGGTGAACAGCGTCTGCAACTCGTCAATCGCGAGGGTGAGACATTGTTGGCCCAACCCTCGGCGCGTTTGTTAGGCCGCACTGCAGACGAGCTCGGACTGTCTGCTTGTCTCAATTCAACCGCGGGTTCGGCGCCACAAACGATGCAGATGGTGTTTCCGGGTAAAGTCGGGCGTTACGATGTTCGTCGCAGCACGTTTCGTGAAGGCGGGCAGCAGCATCAGTTGCTTGTGTTGACTGACCTGAGCCAGACGCTTCGTGAAGAAGAACGCATCGCATGGCAGAGACTCTTGCGCGTGTTGGGCCACGAGCTGAATAACTCGCTCGCGCCGATCAAGTCGGTGGCAGGAAGTCTCGGTGATTTGATGGTCAGGGAACCGGAACCGCCGGACTGGCGTGACGATATGCAGCGCGGGCTGGCGGTTATCTCTTCGCGTGCTGATTCGCTCGCGCGTTTCGTCGAGTCGTATTCAAAGCTGGCGCGATTGCCGCCACCACGACTCGAGCCGTTGAAGATCGGTGCGCTCGTGTCGCGTGTGGCGCGTCTGGAGACGAGGTTGCCGGTGAATGTTGTGTCCGGACCTGAGCTCGTGGTCCAGGGAGACGACGTGCAGCTCGAGCAGTTGCTGATCAACCTCGTGCGCAATGCGGTTGATGCGTCGATGGAGACCCGTGGCGGTGTGGATGTCGGTTGGCAGCAGAAGAACGGGCAGGTGGAAGTTTGGGTGCGTGACGAGGGGCCCGGCCTCGCGAGCACCGCGAATCTATTTGTGCCGTTCTTTACGACGAAGTCGCACGGATCGGGGATCGGGTTAGTGTTATCGCGCCAGATCGCCGAAGCGCACGGTGGGACGTTAACGCTCGAGAACAGGGAACAATTGAGAGGTTGTGAAGCCCGCTTGAGATTACCGTTGTGACGGTTTGTTAGACAGGATTTCAGGATTTTCAGGATTAACAAAATAAATCTTGTACATCCTGTTAATCCTGTAATCCTGTCTACCGCTTAGTCGAGAACCTGTAGATCGTTGTGGATTTGTACGTCTGTCCTTTCTTTAATGTCGTTGTCGGAAACGATGGTTGGTTCGGTGAATCGGGATAGTGCTGCGTCTCGAAACAGAATCCAGTGCGCCTCGCATAAACCTTCCCGGATTTACCCGTCAGCGTTCCATTCAGAAAGTTTCCGGTGTAGAACTGCATGCCGGGCTCAGTAGTCAAAACCTGCATTACACGCCCTGAAGTCGGCTCGTAAGCCGTTGCCGCTACTCGCATTGCTTTGCCATTGATCACCCACGTGTGATCGTAGCCATTACCAAACTTCAACTGCTCATCGTCCTGATTGATGCGCGCCCCGATCGCTGTGGGGTTTGTAAAATCAAACGGCGTCCCGGCCACGTTTTTCAGCTCACCCGTCGGTATCGATCCGGCATCAGTCGGCACGAATTGATTGGCATTGATCGTGACGAGGTGATTCAGAATGTCGCCATTGCCTTCACCGGCAAGGTTGAAATACGAGTGGTGCGTCAGGTTCATGACAGTGTCTTTGTCGGTTGTCGCGGTGTAGTCGATCTTTAGCTCGTTCTCGTTAGTGAGCGTGTAGACTACTTTCACATTCAGATTTCCCGGATAGCCTTCCTCGCCGTCTTTGCTTCGATATTCCAACGCAACCGCCGGTCCTGCGCCTGTCTTTATCTCGCGACCGGTCCATACAACCTTGTCAAAACCTTTAAGGCCACCATGCAGATGGTTCTCGCCATTGTTCACCGCGAGCTTGTACTCGACGCCATTAAGCGTGAAGCGTCCCTTTGCGATGCGATTGCCGTAGCGCCCGATGAGTGCGCCCATGTAGGGATCGTTTTTCGTCAGATAACTCTCGAGATCGTTGAAGCCGAGCACGACGTCGTCAAACTTCCTATTGCGATCGGGGACTTTGAGTGAGACGAGAATGCCGCCGTAGTTCGTGATCTTTGCTTCGACGCCATGGGAGTTGCGGAGTGTGTAGAGATAGACGTACTCGCCCGTCGAGGTTTTGCCGTAGTCCTGCTTCGTGGCAGTCTGCGCCGCCGCGAACGCGAAGAACGACATCAACAAGAGCAATGCAAAGATTTTTCGCTGAAGTTTCATGACTGTTCTCCTACGGCGGTGCTCTGTCGCATCTGTGCGACTTGTCGCCGGTTACGTCGTTCGGTAAAGATCTGATCCGCCATCACGCCGATCAAAATCACGGCGCCCATCACTGCGAAATCGAGCGAACTGGGAATGCCGAGCAGGTTAACGAGATTCCGTAGCACCTGGAGCAGGGCCGTGCCGATCAAAACGCCAACCACCGATCCTTCGCCACCGCGCAACGAACAGCCGCCGAGCACCGCAGCCGCGATGCCGTAAAGTTCATAAGCATTACCGTGATTGGCCGGCGAGACTGAGTTCGTATAGAAAGCGAAGATCATTCCCGAGATTGCCGTGAGCGCGCCTGCGATCACGTAGGTCAACGTGATGATGCCCTTCGTGTTGATACCGGCGTAACGTGCTGCTTCGGCGTTGCGTCCGGTCGCGAATAGGTAACGGCCGAAAACGGAGCGATGCAAAGCCACCCACGTGATCGCAGCGATGATTAGCAACAACACGAACGGCATGGGTATGCCGGCGAGATTTCCATTGGCGAGATAGCGAAGGAAATCCAGACCTTCAACCGTGCCAAATCCTTTCGTCTCATCGTTTGTGACGAAGCGTGCGAGGCCGCGATAAAAAAGCAGGCCGCAGAGAGTGACGATGAACGGTTGCATGTTCAAACGCGTGATCAGCAAACCGTGTCCGAGTGTAAGCACCATCGCGATGGCCATACACGCGAGCACTGCGATGATCACACCGAATCGCCACTCCGTCAGCATCATCGACAGCAGCACACCGAGCAGCGCCATCATCGAGCCTACGGAGAGTTCGATACCGCCGGTGATGATCACCAATCCCAGCCCAATACTAAAAATTCCAAACGCCCCGATTTGCCGAGCGAGGTTCTGAAGATTGATCGGGAGCAGGAAGTTTGGGTTGATAACTGAGACGATGATGCAGAGAACGATTAGCAGGACAAAGATGCCAAGCTCTTTTTTCATAAGCCCTCTCTTGTCGCGAATCTGCTTCTCTGTGCAACCTCTGTGTACTCTGTGCCTCCGTGGTGATTTTCCGGATAGAAACCACAGAGACACAGAGAACACGGAGGTTGCACAGAGAAATCCTAAATAGGGCGGCTAATTTTCAGTGCCGGTGGCGAGACGCATGACGGCTTCTTCGCTGAACTGCGCGCGATCGAGAATTCCGGTGAGCCGTCCCTCGTGCATCACTGCTATGCGGTCGCTAATGCCGAGCACCTCTTCCATCTCACTACTGATCACAATCACTGAAACGCCTTCCGCTGCGAGATTGCGGATGAGTTGATAGATCTCCGCCTTCGCACCGACGTCGATCCCGCGAGTCGGCTCGTCGAAGATCAACACTCGCGGCGCAAACGTCAGCCACTTCGCCAGTACAACCTTCTGCTGGTTGCCACCGCTGAGATTTGCTGCTCGCATCTCAGGCGTCGGTGTCTTGATGTTGATTGCCTTAACCGCCTCGCGCGCGGCTTTCATCTCTTTCGCGCGATCGATGATCTTTGCTGACGAATACTTCTCGAGGTTCGGGAGAGTGATGTTCTCGCGCACGTTGAAGTCGACGATGAGACCAGACAAACGACGATCTTCCGGCACGAGATAAATGCCGTGTGTGATCGCGTCTTGCGGACCTTTTATCTGCAAGCCTTGACCGTTAAGCGCAAGATCCGTTTCCAGCGCTTCCTCGACGCCGAAGATCGCCCTCGCAAGTTCCGAACGGCCTGCACCGACGAGTCCTGCAAAACCGAGCACTTCACCTTTCCCAACGTTGAACGCGATCCGGTGATTGGGATATCGCAAGGTGCGGAGGCGACGCACCTCGAAGCCGCCATCGCCGCCAACTCGTCGCTCAACCGGCGCGCCTTTGAAAAAGTCTTTCAGATCGCGACCGACCATCATTCGCACCATGCGCTCGTGCGTGATCTCGCCGCGTTGAATCTCGCCCGCATTCTTTCCGTCACGCAGCACGACTGCACGATCCGCGATCTCTTCGACTTCGTGCATCCGATGCGAGATGTAGATCAGGCTGATGTTCTCGGCTTTAAGATCCTTGCAGAGCTCAAGCAGACGCCGTGTTTCACTCAAGGTCAAACTCGACGTCGGCTCGTCCATGATGATGATGCGCGCGCCCGCACTCAGTGCTCGCGCGATCTCGACCAGTTGCTGTTGTGCGATTGAGAGTTGACTTAGTGGCGTACGGCTAGGAATGTTGAGACCAACCTTCCGCAGAATCTGATCTGACTCGCGATAGACTCGCTTGCGGTCGATCAACTTCAGAAAGCCGCCCGTCGTAGGCTCGCGACGCAGAAAGATATTCGCGCCCACGTCGAGATTGTCGAGAACGCTCAGCTCCTGGTGGATAAACTCGATGCCGAGTGCGCCTGCCTCGCGTGGTGAGCGAATCTCGACAGGCTCGCCATTAATTTTGATTGTCCCAGTGTCTCGAGAGATCGCGCCGCCGAGGATCTTCATCAACGTCGATTTCCCGGCGCCGTTCTCGCCGATCAGCGCCACGATCTCACCCGTGCCGACTGCCAAACTCACCTGATCGAGCGCAACAACGCCTGGGAATCGTTTGCTGATTCCCTCCATTTCGAGGATTGAGGCGTTTGCTGCCACAGGCTAAGTTTTAACTTCGTCCCCGGAGTGTATTGATCTCTTTTGTAAACGCTTCGACGTTATCTTTCTTGATCGCCTTCGTCGGCACGAATATCTGTTTGCTGGCCGGAACCTGCGACTTGTCGCCATTGAGGTATTTCGACATCAACTCCATCGAGCGGTAACCAAACTCGAACGGCTGTTGCACGACAGTCGCGTAGATCGCACCTTCTTTGATTCCGTTCAGTGTTTCGTCTTCTTCATCAAATGCGATGATCTTCACCTTGTCAGTCTTGTTTGCTTCTTTAACCGCCGCGAGAATTGCTGGTCCATTGTACGACCAGAGCCCGACCATTCCCGCGATGTCAGGATTATTCACGAGCGTGTCAGAAGCATTTGATTTTGCGCGAACGCGATCGGTGTTGTCAGTACGCACGTCGATAATCGAGACATTCGATCCGGCAAGCGCTTCCTTCAAGCCCTGATTACGTTGCCGAGCGTTCTCTGCATCGAGCACGCCGACGAAGACCATGATCTTTCCACCATTCGGCAAAGCCTCTTTGACCAGTTGACCTGCCTGCCGTCCCGCTTCGACGTTATCCGTACCGATGTAACAAACGCGATTGCTGTTTGGCGCGTCGCTGTCCTGCGTGACAACGAGCGTCTGGCTCGCGGCGCGATTCAACATCGGCGTCTGGTTGGCCGGGTCGACGGGGCTGATGGCGATGCCCTGAATGCCTTTCGCGAGCAGATCGTCAACGACGCGTTGCTGCTCGGCGGCAGTGCCGTCGGAGGGAATTCTGAATTCCACTTCGATATTGGGAATCTCCTTCGCTGCTTTTTCAGTTCCTTTGCGCGCGATGATCCAGAAGTCGGAAGCATTGTTTGTGACGAAAGCGAGTTTGTGCTTTGTTCCGGCGCCGCCAGTGGCGGTGTTGGTGTTCGAAGTTCCAGGCTGGCAGCTTGTTAGAAGAAATGTAAGTAGCAGCGTGCAAACGAAGACGGAGATCAGTCGAATGGAATTTTCTGGTCGCATTTGGCTTCCTCGGCAGTTAGTTTGGGTTGTACGCAAAAGATGTTTACCACAAAGAAACCAAGAGAGAAAGCGCTAAAAAACTCCGGGTGGTTGAAAATTGGTTGAGATTTGGCGCTCTGACGTGGTACAAAATCAGTGTTCCCTCCTTCTTGTTCTTAAACCCCCTGCGACATGAGTGTCAAAAGTGCGCCGAATAGGTGCGCAAGAACGAACACGGGAGGACACAATGGTCAGAAGAATGTTCTTGTTAGTGATGCTGGGAACTTTCCTGGCACTCGGCGGATTTTGGGCACTCAAGGCCCAGGATCCGCAGCCACAGCAAACTCCAACTCAAACCACAACCCCGACTGAAAAGCAGACAATGCCGAAGACGACTCAGCTCGATCTTTCCGGCACCTACACCGGGACGTTTGCTAATTGCGAAGGTCTTGACGGTGACACGACGCTAACGATCAACGGAGACCAATTTACAACTTCCAACGGGAAGAGCGGGCGGATCATAGCCTCGAAAACGAAGGGCTATACCGCTGTAGCTCTGCAAATGTCGGGAGCAAACTCGAAGGTGATGTCGTTTCGCGGTAAGAAGAGCGGCACTAAGCTGACGCTGTCGCCAGTCGCGGGTGCGACGTCGCAGTGTATGTTTACAACTTCCAAGATGGCGAAGACGCCAACGGCGACGGGAACGGAAGTAGCGAATCCGACGACTACGACACCGAGCACGACGCCGAGTCAGAGTCCGTCGCCATCTCCGAGCCCGACTCCGGACGCGAGTCCCGAACCAAATCCGAGTCCGAGCGGAAGTCCGAGTCCAACGCCGAATCCGTCGCCTACTGAGCCGGCGCCAAGCCCGACTCCGACCCCAAGCCCCAGCCCCCGGATGTAGTAATTACCAATTATCAACTTAACCGAGCGCGGTAGCGCCGCGTCAACTTCCAATTAAACGACGAGGATGGAGTTGACCCGGCGCTACCGCGCTCGGTTCTGTTTTGTGGCTTTTTGTGGCAACATTCGTTCTTCATGAAACAAAAGGTACGTATAGCAGCCGGACAGGGCTTTTGGGGAGACCTTCTCGACGCGCCAGTCCGCCAGGTCGAAGGTGGACCAATCGATTACCTCATGCTCGACTATCTCGCAGAAGTGACGATGTCGATCATGCAGAAACAGAAAGCGCGAGATCCGAATGCGGGTTACGCGAAAGATTTCGTGCCGCTCATGCGCCGGATTCTCCCGACGTGCGTCGAGCGCGATATCAAAGTCACTGCGAATGCCGGTGGTGTTAACGTTCGCGGATGTGCCGACGCTGTGATTCAGGTCGCACGTGAGCTTGGCCTTGCAGGCAAACTCCGCATCGGAATCGTTACCGGCGACGACATCATGTCGCGACTCGACGAGCTGCTCTCGCGCGGCATCGAGCTGCGCAACATGGACACAGGCGAGCCCCTCTCGACCGTGCGCGACAAGATTCAGAGCGCCAATGCCTATCTCGGCGCGTGGCCAATCGTCGAGGCGTTGAACCACGGCGCGCAGATCGTGATCACTGGTAGAGCAACCGACACAGGTTTGACGCTCGCACCGTTGATTCATGAGTTTGGCTGGGCAAACAACGATTGGAACCGCCTCGCATCGGGAACGATTGCGGGTCACATCATCGAGTGTGGAGCACAGGCTTCGGGTGGAAACTGCCAGTATGAGTGGCGCAGTATTCCAAATCTTGCTGACGTCGGGTTTCCGATTGTTGAAGCGTCGCCGGATGGGACGTTTGTGATCACGAAGCACGAGCGCACCGGCGGCTGGATCGTTATTCCGGGAATTAAAGAGCAATTGGTTTACGAGATGGGTGATCCGCACGAGTACATCACGCCGGATTGCGTCGCTGATTTCACGACGATTCACCTTGAATATGAAGGTCGCGATCGTGTGCGCGTGTTTGGTATCGAGGGGCGGCCCGCGACTGAGTTTCTGAAAGTGTCGATCAGTTATTCAGCTGGGTTCAAAGCTGTCGGTACTCTGGTTTACGCGTGGCCGGATGCTTACGAGAAGGCACAGGCTGCGGATCGAATCCTGCGGCGCCGTCTCGATCGGTTGGGGCTACAGTTTGATCAGGTCTTGACGGAGTTTGTGGGAGTGAATGCGACGCATGGTCCACTCGCGGATCCGCCGGATCCGGACATCCCTGAAGTGCAACTGCGAGTTGGCGTGCGTGGTCAGGATCGAAGTGCGGTCGAGCGGTTCACGAAAGAGATTGCGCCGCTGATTCTCACTGGACCACCGGCAGTGACGGGATTTGCTGGAGGGCGGCCGAAGGTTGAGGAGATCGTTGCATACTGGCCGGCGCTGATCCCGAAGGAAGAGATCAAACCTGCTGTTGAAGTATTGGAAGCGTAGCCACAAAGGCACAAAACTTTTTGCCACAAAATGATGAGAATAAGACTAACAGAGCTGGCCCACGCGCGTTCGGGTGATAAGGGTGATACTGCGAACGTTGGATTGATCGCGTTGAAGGAAGAGTTTTATCCGATCCTCGTGCGTGAGGTTACGGCCGAACGCGTGAAGCAGCATTTCAAAGGTATCGTGCACGGCGACGTCGAAAGGTTTGAGTTGCCGAATCTGGGTGCGCTCAACTTTTTGTTGCACGAGAGTCTTGGTGGCGGTGGCACGTTGTCGTTGATGACCGACGCGCAAGGGAAGACTTTTTCCACCGCGCTCTTGCGGATGCAGATCGAACTTTCAGAAAAAGAAGCCGCGGATTTACGCGGATGAGCGCGGATCAGAAATGAGTGAGAATGAGGTAGTTCTGTATTCCGTCGAGGGGGCGGTGGCGCGTATTACGCTGAACCGGCCTGAGAAAAGGAACGCGCTAAACGACGCAGTCATCGCCGGACTAAAGGAAAATCTCAAAAAGGCGGCGGCGGATAAAAACGTCCGTGTTGTTGTGATCGCCGGGGCAGGGAAGGACTTCTGTTCCGGCGCCGACCTCTCAGCACTGCAGAAGATCGCGGGCGCGTCAGTCGCAGAAAACTCTGAAGACGCACGATCGTTACTCGAACTCTTTCTGCTGATTCGCGCGCTTCAGGTTCCGGTTGTTGCTGCCGTGGCGGGCCGCGCGCTTGCGGGTGGTTGCGGGTTGGCAACTGCGTGTGATCTCGTGCTCGCGTCGGCTTCGGCGCGTTTTGGATATCCGGAAGTGAAGATCGGTTTCGTGCCTGCGATGGTGATGGCGATTCTTCGCCGCAA
Organism: Pyrinomonadaceae bacterium; assembly: GCA_035251975.1. Lineage (GTDB taxonomy): Bacteria > Acidobacteriota > Blastocatellia > Pyrinomonadales > Pyrinomonadaceae > PSRF01. The sequence continues at coordinate 9,621 of DATFDT010000264.1, forward strand.
CGTGTCAGAGAAGCGCGCGTTCGAGTTGATCACTCGCGGCGCTGAGATCAGTGCGGAGCAGGCGATGGCGTTTGGTCTCGTGAACCAGGTGTTCGCAGAAGAGAGCTTCGATGCTGATGTGCGTGCGTACACGAGTGAGTTTGAGAAGATGAGTGCGTCGGCGATGGGATTAACAAAGACGCTGCTTTATCAGATTGATGGTCTCGCATTCCCGGAAGCACTCGAAACCGGAGCGGACGTCAACGTCATCGCTCGCCTCACGGATGACTGCCAACAGAAGGTCGCGAAATTCCTACAGAAAACCTAGCCACAGATTTCACGGATAAAATTCACGGATTGGGTTTACGGGCCTTGTCGCGCAGTCGTTTGATCTCATTTTCTAAGGCGGCGGAGTTTTTGAGTTGAGGGTTCTTTTTCATGTACGACTCGAGCTCGGCGGCGGCACGCTCGGGGTCGCCCTTGAGCTCATAAAACAACGCCATCGTCATCGTGTCAGGCTTGAGCTTGTTCTCGCTGAGGTTTGAGGCCTGCGACAACGCGATCTCCGCACGACTGAGCAGGTGGTTTCGATCTTCTTCACTGCCGGCCGCCTGGTGAATCAGGGCCGTGGCGCGCATCACAGCGTTCACCGGGTTCTCCGGATTCAATCTCGTTGCCTCAGCAAATACCGCCACCGCAACCGCATAATTTCTCTGCTTCATCAGCAACAAACCAAATGATTGATAAGCGCGCTCGTCGTTTGGATTAATCTCGCGCGCCTTGTCGAGCTCGGCGATCGCTTCCTGCAACTGATCTGTTTTGAGAAACACGTTGCCCAGTTGAAGGTGAGCGTCGAAATATTGGGGAAAGATCTGGATCGCTTTCCGCATATTCTCGATCGCCTCGGGGATCTTTCCTTCTCCGGCCAGTTTTTGTCCCGCTTCGAGTGCCTGTCTCGCTGCCGCTGGAACATTTTGTGTGAAAGCATTGACGACGCCAGGCCCTTTGTTTGGTTTGTGACTGATGGGCCGGAGCTGGATGTCCTGTGTATAGCCTTGTCCGTTACCTCCGAAGGGGATATCGGCAGCGACGGCAGTCGTTTCAAACGTCAGGCCGTCACCTTCGGCGGTGAGTTGATAGGTGCCACTTTTAAGACCCGGAAATGTAAAGCGCCCGCTGAGATCGGTAAACGTTTCGTGAATCGGGCGACCATTGAAAGTGAGCTTGACGCGAACCGGATTGTTTGGCTGTGTTCCTGAAGGCGTGACCACTTTGCCTTCCAGGACGCTTCCACCTTGCGCAGAAATTGAAGAGAACGAGACGAGGAGTAAAAGCAGTGAAAGCGCAAATTTCATAAACAAAGTTTTGGCCGCGGATTTACACGGATTTTATCCGGATTAAACCCGCGGCCTCAACCTTAGAAACTAAAGCGGACGCCTAACTGAGCCTGGAACGGAATTCCGAGGGGCTCAGAGAAGCCGGTCGCGCCAAAGAAGTTAACGGGTTTACCAAAGTCAGACGCGCCCGTCACGTTCTGAAATTGGTTGCCGAAGTTTCCAGTGTTGAAAACATTGAACGCTTCGAAGAAGAGGCCGAGCTTTTTGGTCTCGCCAAACTTGAAGAACTTCGAAACGCGCACGTTCAACTGTGAAAAGTTATCGCCGCGGTGGTCGTTTAACGGCAACGGGTGTTGATCGTCGACAGCCGGATCGACTGATTCGCGATCGTTAGTGACGCCGTCTCTATTTATATCGCAAAGGCAAGACGGGAAAATGCTGTAAGGACGAGCCGACGCCACCTGGAAGATCGGCGCTACCTGGAAGTCCCACGGAAGGTCGAAGATTCCAGACACCACGAAGCGATGTCGTTCGTCTTCGCCGGTTGGTCCAAAATTAATCGGATCGAACTTGGCGAACTGGTTCTGCGGAACCAGACCAAAATCCGCCGTCGCGCCAAACCAGGCCTGAGATTTCGCAAGGGTGTAGTGCGCGTTCAATTGGAACTTGTCCGCGTAGCGTTTCTTGAATGCTATGGTGAAAGCGTCGTAGCGCGAGCGACTGTCAGATTGGGCCACAGAGATACGCGCGAACGGCGTCGCCGTGCCGAATGCCTGAATTAGTTCAGCCGCGTGAGCAGCGAACTGCGACGCCAGAATACGCGCCGAGTTAGGAGGTGTCGGATCGCCGCGGTCCAAACCAAGTAATGGACCAGGGCGCGGGTTGATATCCAAACCTGAAAACTCATGTAAGCCAAGAATATGGACGTAGTCGAATTCCAAGGCCATGTTCTTGCCAAACTCCTGCGCGAAACCGAGGTTCCACTGCTGCGTATACGGCGACTCGAAATCAGGATCGAGCATTCTGCCGCGCGTACCTGGCAGCGGATTGGTGAGCGGACGTGGGACTGTCGGTGCCGGTGAATCGATACTCAGGTTAGCACCATCATTGAAGAACGTTGCGTAGATTTCCGGGTTTGCCTGCTGTACTGCAAACAGCGGTACGTTCAAGAACGATTGATCGTAGTAAATGCCATAGCCGCCTCGGATCACAGACCGATCATCGCCGCGGAAGTCCCATGCGAATCCGATGCGGGGACTAATATTGTTTTTGTCGTCTTCTACAACCTTGCGTGCGAATGGGCTGTTGATGATTCTTAGCGCCTGGAAGGTTCGATTCTCCGCAGCGTGTGCGTTGTCGACAAAACCGAAGTCCACGTCGTAGCGCACGCCGAGGTTAAGTGTGAGGCGCGGCGTAATCTTCCAATCATCTTGAAAATAAGCCGCGAACTGCTTCGCACCCTCGCGCAAGTTGAACGCCGGGTCACCGCCCGAGAGAACCACTTGAGCAACTACACCAATGCCGTCCAGATCGGCCTGCGTACAATTTAGCGTTTCAGCAAAAGCACCACAGGTAATCGGTCCCGGTAGAATCTGGGTTGTATGGAATCCCTGTGGAAACTGGCCCGGGTTCAATGCGATTTCATCTGCGTTGAAGTTGAAGTCATATTCCGGAGCAGAGTTGAAGGCGAAGAGTCCACCGAGCGTGGGCACGTAGGTAAAGTCGCCGCCGAATTTGAAACCATGGTTGCCGCGATTCCACGATATGTCGTCATGGAACTGATGCTTCTTCTGTATGGTCTGTTGCGGCACGTTGCCATTGCGACCGACGAGAAGACCGTCGGGGAACGTAAGCAGATTCAAATCTGTCGTGGCGTTAATGCGGTTGTCGAAAGTCTGATACTGGTAGGTGAACTGGTTGACTGTACTCGCACTGATCGTCGACGTCAGTGAAGTCAGGAAATTGTAGAGAGTATTCAGCGACTCATTACCGCCCGATAAATCTGTGCGGACGATCAAGAAGCCGGCCTGATCGTTCAGAGCGTCGTTATTCTGTCCGGCGAAACGAACGACGAGCTGATGTTTCGGCGAAAGAACAAAGTCGCCCTTGACTGTATATTGCCAGTCGTTGAATGGCTGAGGCAGCAGGGAAACAGCCTGGTAGCCGAAGGGTTCAAGGAATGAGATTTTTTCCTGGTCGTCGGCTGCAACGAATGAGTTACCGCGCTCACGCGTGCGCTCGATCGCGCCGAAGAAAAACGCCCTGTCTTTCTTTATTGGACCACCAAAGGATCCACCAAACTGCTGGCGATTGAAGGGAGGTTTTTCTGCACCTTCGGTCGAGTCGCCTCGGGCTTCGGCGAGTAGCTTTGGCGCGTTTGCGTTCAAAGCGTCGTCGCGGAAGAAGCCGAATGCTGAGCCGTGGAACGCATTACTGCCGCTCTTGGAAACGACTGAGAGCAGCGCGCCACCCGAACGGCCATTCGCTGCTGAGAAGCGTTGCGTTGAAAGAGCAAACTCCTGAATGCCTTCCATCGAGAAGTTCTGGAGAATGCCACCGACTGCGTTGTCTTTGTTGTCGCCGCCGTCGATGGTGATGTTTAGGTTGCGGCCGGTCGAGCCGCCGACAGAAAATGTGCCGACACGTGCTTTCGTTGGATCGAATGATGGTTGCAGTGTTGCGCCGGGGATAAGGACTGCGAGTGATGCGAATGAGCGACCATTCACAGGCAGGTTCTCAAGGCGGCGCTGGTCTATAACTCCGCTGACGTCTGTCTTGGTAGTTTCGACAAGAGCCGTGCTTTCGCCTGTGACGGTAACTGTCTCTCCGATGCCGCCCACTTTTAAATTAGCGTTGGCTGTCGTGCGTTGTAGTACGTTTACGACAACCGGTTCCTGAACGAACTTGGCGAAACCAGTGGCTTGAATTTCCAGCCTGTAATTGCCGGGAACAAGTTGGGTTATCTCGTAGACGCCATCTGAGGACGTGGTTGCCGTGCGTTCAGAATTGGTTCCTAGGTTCACTAACTTAACTGAGGCGCCGGGAAGCAAAGCGCCTTTTTCATCCTGGACTACTCCCGTGACCGTACCTGTGTTAGAGGTTTGGCCAAATACGCTAATCGACATAGCCGACGATGCGACGAGCAGCACCGTCAGGAAGGCCGAAAAAAGCCATCTATTTAAATAGCTAGTCTTCATTGTAAATCGTCTCCTGAAAGAGGTGAGTGCCGGGGAAACCTTTTGCCGACAGCAGTTCCGAATAGCGGAAACTCACAGTCGCAACAAATATGCCCCTTCAAAAAGTGTAGAAAATCAGAGGATTTTGAGGGGGTGCTGTAAGGACAATCCAAAAAACGGGAGACCTTCCACAATTTTGTAGCAAGCTGGGCCACAAACAGGCACAAAAGTACAAAAGGCACAGGTTCTTCCTTTGTGGCTTCTGTGGCTACTCTCTTGGTTTGACGTTGTCCTGGAGAAACTTGACGATGTCTTCTGTGGAGGTGCCGGGCAGGAAGACTTCGGCAACGCCCTGTTCCTTCAGTCGTGGCAGGTCTTCCTGAGGGACGATGCCGCCGACCAGAACAAGGACGTTATCCATCCCTTTTTCACGAAGCAACTGAACGATGCGTGGGCAGAGTGTGTTGTGTGCGCCACTCAGGATCGAGACGCCTACAGCGTCCACGTCCTCTTGTAAAGCAGCGGCGGCGATCATCTCCGGCGTCTGTCGCAGACCGGTATAGATCACTTCCATGCCCGCGTCACGAAGTGCGCGAGCGATGACTTTGGCGCCCCGGTCATGGCCATCCAGTCCGGGCTTGGCAACAAGAACTCTAATCTTCCGATTGGACATAGTTGCGGGCTAAAAGGCGGGCTCTTCGTAGATTCCGTAAACGTCTCTGAGCGCCGAGCAGATCTCACCGAGCGTTGCATAAACTCGAACTGCGTCGATCGTCGCCGGCATCGTGTTCTCGTTTTTGTGCGCTGCGGTTTTGAGTTTGTCGAGTGCGTTCGCGACCGCGCCGGCATCACGGCGCGTGCGTGTTTGTTCGAGCCGTTCGAGCTGGTGCGTGCGCACTGATTCATCGATCACAAGGATCGGAACTTCCGAAGGCTCGTCAGTCATCGTGTACTTGTTGACGCCGACGATCACCTGCTCGCCTCGCTCGACAGCTTTCTGAAACTGGTAAGCTGAATCCTGGATCTCGCGTTGCGGAAATCCTTTTTCGATCGCAGAGACCATGCCGCCCATCGAGTCGATCTTGCGGAAGTACTCGAGTGCTTCCTGTTCCATCTTTTCAGTGAGCGCTTCGAGGAAATAAGAACCGCCGAGCGGATCGACTGTGTTCACCACACCGGTTTCTTCCGCGATGATCTGTTGTGTGCGAAGCGCGATGAGTGCTGCGCGATCGGTCGGTAGTGCGAGTGCTTCGTCGTAAGCGTCAGTGTGCAAACTCTGTGTGCCGCCGAGAACGCCGGCGAGCGCCTGAATTGCAACGCGAACGATGTTGTTGAGCGGCTGTTGGACCGTCAATGAGACACCAGCGGTTTGCGTGTGAAAGCGCATCTGCAGCGTGCGCTCGAAGTTGCTGCCAAAGCGACGCCTCATCTCACGCGCCCAGATGCGGCGCGCCGCACGATACTTCGCGATCTCTTCGAAGAAGTCGTTGTGCGCATTAAAGAAGAAGGACATGCGCGGCACGAACTGGTCCACATCTAAAGCCGCGTCTACGCCCCACTGCACATACTCGATGCCGTCGCGCAGAGTGAATGCCAGCTCCTGGACCGCAGTCGCGCCGGCTTCGCGAATGTGATAGCCGCTGACCGAAACCGGGTTGTAACGCGGCACGTGCTCAGTGCAGAACCCGAACGTGTCGATCACGAGCTTCATCGCCGGTTTGATCGGATAGATCCATTCTTTCTGGGCGATGTATTCCTTGAGAATATCGTTTTGCAGTGTGCCGGAGATCTTATCCCAACGCGCTCCCTGTTTCTCCGCCACTACGAGATACATCGCGAGCAGAACTGATGCGGGCGCGTTGATCGTTTGGGAAACTGTCACCTGTTCGAGTGGAATGCCGTCGAAGAGAACTTCCATGTCGGCGAGCGATGACACTGCTACGCCGCACTTGCCGACTTCACCTTCCGACAGTGGTGAATCAGCGTCGTAACCCATCAGAGTCGGAAGATCGTATGCGACTGAGAGTCCCGTCTGGCCTTGTTCTAATAAATATTTGAAACGCGCGTTGGTTTCTTCAGGAGTGCTGAAACCGGCGAACTGGCGCATGGTCCAGAGCTTGCCGCGATAGCCGGTCGGATGGATGCCACGTGTATACGGAAACTCGCCCGGGAAGGAGATGTCGCGCTCGTAATCGAGCTCTTCGATCTCGGCGGGTGTATAAAGACGTTCGACTTCTTCGAGTGAAACGCTTTGAAAACTCTTTTTTCGTTCGGGACGTTTGTTCAGCGCGGGCTGGAGAGTCTTCGCTTCCCAACGCGAGCTTTCTTTAGTTGGCATCGTCCGCATATTAGCAAATTAGCCACAAAAAGGCACAAAAGCACAAAGAAAAGGCACAAGAGAATCTCTGCTTCTGCGCTCAGACTAATTTAACTACTGATCCTTTATAGGAATTATTTTTGTGACTTTTGTGCCTTTTCGTGGCTAAGTCTTTTGTGTGCTTCTTTGTGGCTAAGAGGGGAGCGCGGCTGCGATGGCAGTCACAGCCGCGCCAACACGGAGGGTTAACCCGGTTGCGTGGAAGTCGAGCAGAGAAAAACTATGGGCAGGTTTCGGCAGGCATAGAAATCGATTCCTCGGTGATTCGTCATGATTATTCAACGGGAACAACAAATTCATTGCTGCGGACCATGTTCAGGCGGGCGCGTGCTGCCGTCTCGATAGTCCGCGGATCTGTTCGCAGTCTTTCCACTTCCGTTTTCAACGACTGGTTAACATTGCGCAACGCTTCGACATCGGTTTGCATTGCCGTAAGCTGCTGCGCCGCCACCTGAACTTTGGCGCGGGTGCGCATGTTCACCGTCACACAAACGGCTAAAGTCGCCAGCAAAATCATTCCAAAAACCACCCAGGAGGGAATTATTCCACCGCGACGGCGCACCTCCGTACGAGTTCCAATGATCTCCATTGAGATCTGTTGCACCGAGGCCAGAGAACCTGTGCGGGGGGTCACACGCTGCGACCTGATTCTTTCGTCAACCCAGTAAGTGTTTGCTACCTTGCTCACCTCAATACCTCCCAGTTCCTTCCGCCGTTCAGATTTTGCTCAGGTCTGACTCCAGCTCCGCATCGATGGCGTGCCATCCCATGTCCCGAGTAGATTGTTATGCGCTCAAAGTTAAGAGGCTGCTTAACTGAATTCTGTGGGTTTGGCCACAATATAGTTGGCTATTGATGACCGGCAGCCCCAACCTAATGTGCTTTTACGGCTTGTCAATGTCTTGCCGCTCAACAACTTAGCGGCGAATTGCCGGACTGTAACAACTTGCTTAAGGTGTGTAAAGACATTTCTCCTCAATAGTTTATGCCCGTAAGTTGAACATTTACTTGATGTTAAGCAGCGCTTAAGCGAAAATGGCGAACAGGCGGCGAACGAAAATCAAGCAGGGTTTGTCTGGAGTTGGGAATGTGTAAAACGTTGTTGACAGTTTAGGCTCCCGGTCACTAGACTCGTAAACCGTGGGCTACAAAAGTTAGCAGCCCCTTGCCCCGGCGGCCCTCATCTATAAAAGGATCCCACGATTTTTCAGAGCACAAGTTAAAGGGACGGTGTTGATGTCTGACTCTGCGGTCACAGGCCCGGACGCCCCTGCCTCCGAGTCGAGTTCGTCGCAACTACCAATCAGTTCGATCGTAAGGGCGGTTTGCCAGGCTGCGAGTGGTGGTCCTGACCTGCTTTACGAAGTGATGATCAAGATGAGCCTGATGGTAGAGGCGACAGCGCCCACGTACGGCTTATCTATCTGGGCCACCAGCGATGCAGGTAAACCGACACTGCGCTGGGCCGAAGGGCTCGAAGATCAGGAGATTGCGATTGGCGAACGTGCGGTTGCAGAGATCTTCTCGAGTAAGGGGCGGCCTGAACCGGCCGCGGAAGGCGATCATGCAATCTGTCTCCTGCTTGCCTTACCTTCGCCCGGTCGCGAAGGTGCTGCGTTGTATGGTCGTTGTGTGCGTCCGTTAACAGCGCAACAGGCTAACGAATTGAACGCGCTCAGCGATGTTGCGCACCTGGCCCACCAGTCGACAAAGGTGGTCCAAACCGGAACGAAACCGGTGAGCGCCTCTTCCACGAGCTCTCTGCCGGGAATGGTTTTCAGCAGCCGAGCGATGACTGACGTGGCGCGTAACGTCGAGCGCATCAAAGATTCGAATTCGACGATTCTCGTTACGGGAGAATCCGGCACAGGCAAGGAACTGATCGCGCGTGCTATTCATCGACTCAGCCGGCGATCGGAAAGCGAGTTTATTCCTTTCAACTGTTCTGCGGTTCCGGCTGAGCTGATCGAGAGCATGTTGTTTGGTCACCGTCGCGGGACGTTTACGGGCGCGATGTCGGACCAGGCGGGGTTGATCCGTTCGGCGGAGAACGGAACGTTGTTTCTCGACGAGATTGGCGACCTGCCGCTTCCGCTCCAGCCCAAGCTGCTCAGGTTTCTGCAGGAGGGTGAGATTCACACGCTCGGTGAACGGGCGCCGCGCAAAGTCAATGTGCGCGTCATCGCCGCCACGCATAAGGATCTCGAGAAGCTTGTTAGTGAAAATCTCTTTCGTGAGGATCTTTACTACCGCATCGCAACGCTGACGTTGAAAGTTCCGCCGCTACGAGAGCGACGCGAAGATATCTCGGCGCTGATTTCACACTTCGTTAGTCACTACGCGCGGAAGAATGAACGACCGATTTCTGGAATCACCGCGCAGGCGATCCAGATTCTCGAGACTTATTCATGGCCCGGAAATATTCGTGAGCTCGCGGCGGAGATTGAGCGGCTCGTGTTGTATGCAGAGGATGATGGCTATATTCGACCGGAGAATATCAGCTCGCGAATTCACCCGCAGGGTGCGCTGAGCGAAGCTCCAGCCGCAAACTTAGACGAATTGCTGGATAGCTATGAGCGGCACGTGATCACCGAGATGTTGAAGAAACACGATTGCAACGTCGCGAAGGCGAGTGAGGCGCTCGGGTTGGGATCAAGGCAGACCTTATATAAGAAGCTCAAACGTCTCGCGATTGATATAGGAGATTTTTTACAGGAAGACACCGAGCCCGGGATGCAGTACCGAGCCTGAAGAATATTTCTCACGCAGCGGCGCAAAGGCGCAACGTTAGGACCTCCGGCTACCGAAGGCCTTAACGTTGCGCCTTTGCGCCGTTGCGGGAGAAATATTCTGTTAACTCTGCGTGCGAGCCATTGTAGCCCCTGGGCGACATGGTCCATCAGCAATAAAAACAGACCTTCCACGCGTAATCTCTCTCGTTCTCACTCGCGAGCTTGTCAACCGCAGGCTACAAATCACACCCACAAGTCCCCAAAAACCTCAATTGGGCCACTGGCACACTGGTTGTAAACCTCATCTCCGTCCGCGAAGCAATCGCATCGCATCACTGGTCGAGCTGACAACCTAATGAAAGCTAAAGTCACTACAAACCTAACATCAGTCGTAATGCTCGCTGTTCTTACTCCGTTCCTGGCCCTGGCGATTCTCGTCAGCATCCAGACCGCGGGAATCAGGAACAACGACGTGCTGCTACTGCTGCTTACTTTGTCGAGTGCTGTTCTCAGTGGGATCAATGGCTTTGGACGGCGCACGCCCAAAGCGGTTCCATTTTCGACAGCAAAGACTGCTAGCGACACTCGCCTTCATTTGTCCGCTCGTTCGAGCAACAACGCCTAATCGAATCTAAAAGGAGCAACAAAATGATTAAGAGATTTTTCGCAGATGAAACCGGTCTTGAACTTTCTGAATACGCAGTTGCCGCAGCGCTTATCGCGTTGGCTTGCGTCGCCGCTTTCCAGCTGCTGGGCACCAACATCGGCATCAAGATCAACGATCTCGCCGGCAAGATTAAGTAGTTTTTAACGAACTCATTGACCCGGCAGCAGAGAGGATGTGCTGCCGGAGTGAAGAGAAGGCGCGAGCCTTCCGGGATTCTGGAGGAGGATTGATCGAATGTTCAGAAAATTCTTAAAAGATGAAAGTGGTTTGGAACTCTCCGAATACGCAGTTGCCGCAGCGCTGATCGCGTTAGCCTGCGTCGCCGCTTTCCAACTCTTGGGCGGAAACATCGGTCTCAAGATCAACGAACTCGCCGGCAAGATTCAGTAGTCATAAGTTTGAGACGCCCGGCAGCGGCAACAACTTGCTGCCGGCTGGAAGGGAAGGCTCAAGCCTTCAATCCTTGAAGAAAGGAATCGATCATGTTCAAGAAATTTTTGAAAGACGAAACAGGGCTTGAGCTCTCGGAATATGCCGTTGCCGCAGCTCTCGTAGCAGTTGCGACTGTGGCTGCGTTCCAGCTACTCGGAACCAACATCGGTTCTCGCATCAATACCCTGGCTGGTTGGATCAAATAAGTCAGCCAGTGAATTGCCATGCCGGGTGGCGCGCCTTGTGAAGTTTTGACTACACAGGTGCGCCGCCACTTTTCTGCAAATCCACCAAAAACGTAGCTGCGTGTGATCAAGATGCTGAGCCCTACCGCAATTATCGTTGAAATTTTTCTCGTGCCGCTCGCCGTGCTGATCATCTATCACGACGTGCGGTATCGCCGCATTCCTAATGTATTCGTACTCGCAACTCTCATCAGCGGACTCACTCTGAACTTAATAGTCGGTGGTTTGCAGGGTGGTCTAAACAGCATCGGCGGGTGCGTGCTGGCCTTTATCTTGATGTTCATGTTGCACGTTTTCGGAGCGATGGGCGCAGGCGACGTCAAACTGTTCGCCGCTATCGGTTCAGTACTCGGCGCTCAACTCGTGCTTCCGACTTTTGTGGTGGTCGTTATAACCGGCGGTGTGCTGGCCCTGGTTTCTGTTCTGCGTTCGGGAGTTTTCGCAAGCACGATGCATCGTGTGCTGCAAATTCTCGTCGGCTTGTTACCAGGTTGGCAAATGCCGAAATTCAGCGTCCCTGCTGATCGTCGCCTCACCATTCCGTACGGAGTGGCTATCACCATCGGCGCCATTATCGCAACTGCGATCTTTCACGCTTAACAGCGGCAATTAACCAGGCCCTGACCTGGCGAGAACGGAGAGTTGATTCCCATGCGAAACAAACGTTTCTTTCTAGTTTTGGTAGGGGCGCTGATTTTTGGAGTGCTCGCTGCCGTATCAGTCAGCAGATATTTATCGAGCGCCCAGGCCTACACCAAGAACCTGAACAAGATCGCGGTGGCCAAAGTTCCGATCCCAATCGGGAGCAAGATCATTCCGGAGCAGATCATGGTGGTCCAGTTTCCAAAGGAATCAACTCCCGACGGAGCTTTCGAGAGTCCTGAAAAACTGGCCGGCCGCGTTGCGGTGATGAACATCGCCGCTCGCGAGCCGATCACTGAATCGCGATTGGCGCCCGAAGGCACCGCCGCCGGACTGTCCGCGATCATTCCCGAAGGCTATCGCGCGATGACGGTGAAGGTCGACGACGCTGCGGGGATCTCCGGTTTCATCATGCCGGGCGCTCTCGTTGACGTAGTGGTCGTGATCGATCCGCGCGAAGGTTCCGGCATGCAGGACCCGATCTCCAAGATCGTTCTGCAGAACATCAAGGTCCTCGCCAACGGTCAAAACATCGACAAGCCGAAAGATGAGCGCGAAGCGAACAGCGTGAAGGCTGTCACGCTTCAGGTTACGCCGGAGCAGGCAGAGAAACTCGCCCTAGCCTCGAGCGAAGGCAAACTGCAACTCGTGATGCGCAGCCAGATCGATCAGGGTGACGAACAGACACCTGGCGTTAACAAGCGCGGTTTGTTGAGTGGCGAAAAGGCGACGCAGGCTCCCGAGCCGGGTTCACTGAAGAGTGAGCAGCCGAAGAGTGAAGCGAGGCCAGTTCGCAGAGTATCCGTAGCACCGAAACCAGTTCAAACAGCAGCCCCAGCTCCTCAACCAACTCCACGTACCCAGGTGGAAATGATCGAAGGCGCGAAGAAGCGCAACGTCGAGTTTCCATAACCAGACTAGTTGATCGCGTCGACGATCGCTTGAAACAAAGGAGCATATGATCATGCAGAGCCGTTCCCCAATTTCACGCCGAGTGAGTTTATTACTGGCGTCACTGATTACCATCTTTGCCACTTCCATCGCGCACGCCCAGGAAACCTCATACAAGGCGTCATTTAGTCAGAACAAAGAGGCGATTGCCGTCAATGTTCTGGTGGGACAGTCGCGCGTGATCAACTTCGATCGCCCGGTCGGACGCTTTTCAGTCTCGAATCCTGAGATTGCAGAAGCCGTGCTCGTCACGCCGGACCAGGTACTCGTCAACGGAAAAGCTTTCGGTCAGGTCAACTTCATCGCATGGGAGCAGACCGGCGGTCAGTTTTTAGTGTTTGACGTTTACGTGCGCGCGAATCTTTCGCTGATCGATTCGCAAGTGCGCGCGTTGTTTCCGAAAGACGACATCCGCCTCAGCCAGGCCAACGGATCGGTTGTGATCTCAGGCAGCGTGAAGGATGACAGAACGTCCGCGCAAGTGCAGAGCGTTGTCGAAGCCGCGAATTTCAAAGTTGTGAACATGCTGACGTCGCCGATGTCGAACGCGATGCAGATTCAACTAGAAGTTCGAGTTGCGGAAGTCAATCGCAACAAGCTGCGCGACTACACCACGTCGTACACGGCTCTACCGCAGGGTGGAACTGGTGGTTACATCAACAGTGGCGGAGCGCCGAGCGTTTTGGACCGTGTAGCAAGCAACCCGATTGGCGAATCGCTCGTTACGCTCGTCCAATCGCCGCTCAATCTGTTCCTCTTCAATCGCGCGATCAATACCGGCGCATTCCTCCGAATGCTGCGTCAGGAAGGTGCTTTCCGACAGTTGGCAGAGCCAAACCTGGTTGCTATGAACGGCCAACAGGCGAGCTTCCTCGCTGGCGGTGAGTTCCCGGTACCGGTTCTTCAGAACGTAGCTGGCAATGCCATCACGATCGTTTGGAAAGAATATGGCGTTCGTCTGAACTTCAAACCCACGATCATCGACGAAGATCACATCCGTCTGGAACTCGAACCAGAAGTTTCCACGATCGACTTCAACAACGGCATTCGTTTTAACGGTTTCGTCATTCCCGCACTGCGCACTCGCCGCGCCAAGACTGGCGTCGAGCTGCGTGATGGTCAGTCGTTCGCACTCGCCGGTTTGCTCGACAACAACGAAACCAAGACGCTGTCGAGAGTTCCGATCGTCAGTGAGATCCCCGTCATTGGCAATCTCTTCAAATCGAAGTCATTCGAAAAGAAAGAAACAGAGTTGATGTTCTTCGTGACGGCGCACATGGTGAAGCCGGTCTCTCCGGACGACCTGCCGAACATGCGTGGCATGGACGGTCTGAAGGGCAACTCGCCACTCGGTCTCGAGCCGAAGGGCGAAGGCGTCCAGGGCCAGAGCGGTTACAAGGTCTCGGGTCAGACCGAAGAGCCACCAGCAACCGCGCCGGCGCCGGCTAAGGTCGAAGAGCCGAAGAAGAAAGTCGAAACGCAATCCAGCAGCACGAGTGGCTCAGTGAGCAGCGTGCGCACCAACAATACTGCCCTGCCAGTCGCCAAAGCAGTGAAGGTCGACTACAACCCGAACACAGTTAGACCGTGGTAACTGGCAACCCTCTTTTTCTCAAACGTCTTCGGTCGCAGTAGAGGGGAAGAACATGAAAAACAGTAAACGAGAAAGAGGTTCAATCCTGGCGACATCAGCAATCGGCATGTTGTCGATACTGCTGGCAGTCGGATTGGGAATAGATATAAGCAGGTTCTATCTCGCAAAGACGGAACTGCAAAATGCAGCGGATGCCGCGGCCCTCGCCGCGGTATCCGCTCTTAACACTGCGCCACTCGGGATCACGAAAGCAACTGATCGCGCAGTGGCAACGATGAATAAATATGACTTCAACAAGACGGACGTTACTTTCCCCCGCACCAACGTCTTGTTCGCAGTCAACCTTGATGGTCCATACATGAGCGAAGGCGCAGCGCAGGCACAGGCTGCGAACATTCGCTTCGTGCAAGTAACCACGCCTAATTCAAATGTCGGAGTTTCATTTGCTGCGCCCATACTCGGTAGCACCAAAACATTAACAGCGACAGCAACCGCAGGTTTTTCAGTGCCGCTGAACATGTTTTGCAACTTCCTGCCCGTGTCGGTGATCGACTATGGCACTCCGATCGCACCTGGCAACACATACACGTTTCGCGCCGGCGCAGGAGGCATGGTTTCACCGGGCAATTATCAGATTCTCGCGGTTGCCGGTTCAGGTGGTCAGGATGCGCGCGTTGGTCTTGCGGCTGGTGTCGACAGGTGTGCGGCGCCCGGCGAGGTTTATGAAGTCGATACCAAAACCGGTGTCACGGCTGGTGCAGTGAGACAAGGATTGAACACACGCTTCGACGACTACCAGACGTCGCAGGTAAATCCTGACGAAATGCCGCCGGATACGAATATCCTGGAAAACATCACGTATGACCAGTACAAGAACGGCAGTCCAACCCAGGCGCCAAAAAATCCCGGTATCGATGGACGCAGGGTCGTTGTGATTCCGATAGTGAAGGCTGACCAGTACGACCAGGGGCGCAACATCGTCACGTTCGATCGCTTTGGAACGTTCTTCCTGCAAACCAAAGTCGGCAGCGGCAATGGTGGCGATCTGGTCGCTGAATACATCGACGATATCGTGATTGGCCAGGGTGGTTTCAATCCGAACGGAGCGCCCGTTAACGGCTTGATGGCGGTTCCTGTTCTTTACAAATAAGGAGGGACCGACATGATGCACCATCGCATACGAAAAATTCGGAACACTCGACGCTCGCGCAGATTGCTGTGGCTGGGCCGCTTTCGCCGTGATGAACGCGGCGTACAGTTGGTCGAGGTCGCGCTAGTCGTACCCATCATGCTGCTGTTGTTTGGAGCGGTCGCTGAGTTTGGTCGTTACTTTTATGAGTACACGACGGCAGCGAAGGCAGCGCGTGTGGGTGCGCGTTTTCTCGCCTCGAAGAAGGCGAATAGCGGCACGAATTACGAATTGCAGGCGCAGAACCTTGTCGTTTACGGCAACATTGGCGGCACTGGTTCTCCAATTCTGCCTGGAATGACGATCGGCAATGTGGATGTTCAGTACGCAGGCGAAACGTCGGGCGTGCCTGAAACAGTTACGATCAACATCATCAATTACCAGCACCAGTCGATCGTCAATCTCGGCGCGCTGCTGAAGAACACAGCGCTCTCCACCAACGTCGACGTCAAGCCAAGCGTAACGATGCGTTACCTGTTAACGCAGCCTTAACTCTGAGAGGCAAAGAACAATGCTTCGCATGAAGAAAAACGAAAGAGGCTCAACTCTGGTTGAGTTCGCAATTGGAGTCACGGTGTTTGTGGCGGCGATGTTTGCGGTGTTGGAATTCGGACGAGCGTTGTGGGTTCACAACGCGTTGTCTGACGCCGCAAGACGAGGCGCGCGTTATGCAGTGCTGCATTCCGGGGGCAGCGCCGATCAGGTCAAGAACATCGTCGTCTACGGTAATGAGGCAGGAACAGGTCAGCCAATGCTGAATGACCTGACCGCCGCAAACGTGAACGTCACCTACAACAATTTTGGTCTCAACGATGGAACAGTTGCAGTGAGCATAACTGGTTATCAATTCCAGTTAGTGATTCCCATCTTTGGCAGGACCATTACGATGCCGAGCTACACCACGACGCTTGGCGCCGAGAGCGCCGGTTTCTTACCGGCCAACGTCTAACAGATTTCTCTGTGCTACCTCTGTGTTCTCTGTGTCTCTGTGGTGGCTGGTTTGCAAAATTAGTTCACCACGGAGACACAGAGAACACAGAGGGGGCACAGAGAAGATTGCACGAGCATGCCAGTCTCAGCTTTCGAATCCACTGCCGGACGGCGCCAGTATTTCGCCAGCCGTTCGAACATCGCTCCGGTTGACCCGGCCTTGCAACATTGCGATGGACCTACCGTAACCCCCAGGCACTCTGTCACCAGTTCATTTCATGACAGCCGCCGGTAGTGGTATTCGAAAATAACGAATCACGAGGAAGAAATGAGCGAACCAATTTCAGTAGTAGTCCTCAGTACCGGACTCGAAAACTTCAAAGACATCCGCAAAGCCCTGACTGCTGAGCCCCGCGTCAAACTGCTCGCCGGCGGTAACGATACAGAACAGCTTTACGAAGAGATCGTTCGCCTTAAGCCGGCGGCCGCGATCATCGCGCTGCACGGCGCCAATGCCGATCAGGCAGTGAAATTTATTGAAAAGCTTAACTCCGAATGTCCGGAAACCGCCCTCATTTCAGCCGCGCAGGATGCGTCTCCCGATCTGATCCTGCGCAGCTTGCGCGCGGGTGCGCGTGAGTTTCTGCGCATTCCGATCAGCACAGACGAGCTGCGCACCGTGCTCGATCGTATCGCAGAGTTTTGTACGACAAAGGTTGAGACACCGAAGAAAAAAGGCCGCATGGTCGCCGTCTTCTCAAGCAAGGGCGGCTGCGGCACTTCTTTCATCGCTACTAATTTGGCGGCAGCGACGAATTCAAAAACGATCCTCGTCGATCTAAATCTTCAGGCCGGCGATCTCCCGCTGTTTCTGGGACTCGAAGCGAAGTATTCGATCGCTGACATGGTCGAGAAACGCCAGCGTCTTGATGAAACACTGATCACCAGTCTCGTGACTCCACACTCGCAGCATTTGTCGCTTCTCGCTGCGCCACACGAAGCCGACTCCGCGGACGAGATCGAACCGCAGCACATCTTCGAAGTGCTGGAGAAACTCCGCGAGCATTACGATTACGTCGTACTCGATCCGCAGCATACGTTCGACTCGATCACGCTCGCCGCGCTCGATCAGTCAGACGAGATCGTCCTTATATTGACGCTCGATATTCCCGCGATTCGCAGCACGCAAAGAGCGCTCGAGATCTTCGATCGCCTGGGTTACCCGCGTAAGAAAGTGCGCATCGTCGTGAATCGCTGGAGCAAACAGATCGATCTCGATCTCAGACAGGTTGAAAAGTTTCTCGGCGAGCCGGTGATTGGCTTTGTGCCCAGCGATTACCAGACCGCAGTCGGATCGATCAATCTCGGCACGCCGCTCATACAAGCGGAGCCGACTTCGAAGATCGCGCTCGAGATTCGTCGTATCGCGCAGCAGATATCGCTTGGTCTAGCGCCGATCGACGAGCACAAACAACGCCGTCCGTTCTGGGCTGGCCTACTCAAAAAGCAGGCGGCCCAACCGAATTTAAAACTTCAAACCTCGATGGAAAAGGTCTAACAGCGGCAGCCCCGCAGATGAACAAAAACAATGGCACTTCGTGAAAGATTAATCGGAAACAATAACGGCGGTCCCGGGCCAGTTTCGGACGGAACTGGACAGCATTCATTCCAGGAAATGAAGTCGCGTCTCCACCGCACGTTAATCAACCGGATGGATTTGACCAAGCTGCAGACGCTGACTCCGGAACAGGTCCACGCGGAGGTTTCGCGCCTTGCCGAAGCAGTTCTGGCCCAGGAAGCGATGCCGCTTTCCGTGTCAGAGCGCGAGCGACTCGTCAGCGACGTTCAGCACGAGCTCTTCGGACTCGGACCACTCGAGCCGTTGCTCAAAGACCCGACCATCTCCGACATCCTTGTCAACAGACACGACACGATCTACATCGAACGGCGCGGAAAAATCGAACGCACAAACGTTACCTTCAAAGACGACGAACACCTCATGCGCGTAATCGAGCGCATTGTTTCGTCAGTCGGTCGTCGCATCGACGAGTCGTCGCCAATGGTAGATGCGCGACTTCAGGATGGCTCGCGTGTTAACGCGATCATTCCGCCGCTGGCGATCGATGGACCAGTAGTTTCAATTCGCCGCTTTGGCGCCGATCCGCTGAAGATGGCGATGCTGGTCGAAAACAAAGCGCTCACCAAAGATATCGCCGACATGCTGCAAATGGTTGTTAACGCGCGCCTGAACGTTTTGATTTCGGGGGGCACCGGCGCCGGTAAAACGACCTTGCTCAACGCGCTGTCGGCATTCATTCCGGAGAACGAACGCATCGTTACGATTGAAGACTCGGCGGAACTTCAGTTACAGCAGCCGCACACCGTCAGACTCGAAACTCGACCACCGAACATTGAAGGTCGCGGCGAGGTCACACAGCGAGATCTCGTGCGCAACGCACTCCGTATGCGTCCCGATCGCATCGTGATCGGCGAGGTGCGCGGTGGTGAAGCGATCGACATGCTTCAGGCCATGAACACCGGTCACGACGGCAGTTTGACTACGATTCACGCAAACACACCACGCGACGCGCTGTCGCGACTCGAGACGATGATCCAGATGACTGGCATGCGTCTTTCGGATCGCGCGATGCGCCAGCAAGTCGCGTCAGCGATCAACCTCGTAGTGCAGGTGGCGCGCATGTCTGATGGCACGCGTCGCCTCACGTCGATTTCCGAAATCACCGGCATGGAAGGCGAGACGATCACCATGCAGGAGATTTTCCAATACGAGAGAACCGGCGTCGATTCACAGGGCATGGTGCTCGGACGCTTCCGCCCAACCGGAATTCGACCGCGATTCGCCGAACGGTTGAAAGCCAGCGGTATGCAGTTGCCGCGCGTCTTCTTCGAGGAGATGTAATCGATGATCATATCGTTTCTCGTATTCGTGTTTGCGTTGTTCCTGGTGCTGGGCGCCTACCTGCTTGCTACGCACGGCACCGACAAGAAGCGTGCGCGTTTGCAGAAAAGACTTTCCGAGGCGCTGCTTCATTCGGCGAACGTGGAAGACGTTGACGTAGTACTCGCTCGCAACGAGTTGATGAGCGAGATCCCCTGGGTCAACCGCACTCTGATCAATATTCAGGCGGCGTTGCAGTTGAAACGGATGTTGGACCAGGCAGACCTGGCCATCACGCCTTCGCGCCTGCTGATGTTTTCGTTCATGTCGGGAATGCTGGGCGCGCTCGCGGCGTCAGTGCTGACAGTCTTCGTCCCGCTGATGGTCCTGGCCGGGATCGTCACTGCTTCATTGCCGATCCTGCACGTTTGGTACAAACGAAAGAAACGTTTCGACGCGTTTCTCTATCATCTTCCCGATGCACTCGATTTGATCAGTCGCGCACTCAGTGCGGGCCACGCGTTTTCTGAAGCGCTGCACATGGTTTCAATGGAAATGCCGGAGCCGATCGCGACTGAGTTTCGCAAGGCTTACGAAGAACAGAATCTCGGTCTTTCAGTAAAACTCGCACTCGAAAATCTGACGCAGCGAATTCCGTTACTCGATCTCAAGATGTGCGTTACGGCGATCCTGATTCAACGTGAGACGGGCGGCAACCTCGCGGAGATTCTCGAGAAAGTCGCCTACACGATTCGTGAGCGCTTCCGCATCATGGGCGATTTGAAGACGCTGACGACGAGCTCGCGAATGTCTGCGTGGCTGCTTTGCGGATTGCCGATTTTTGTGGCGCTCGCAGTCACCGTGATGAATCCGGAATACATGAGTGTGCTCTGGAAAGATCCGCGTGGTCATTACCTGATCGCCGCCGCGTTGACGATGCAAATTACGGGCATGCTCATTGTCAGAAAGATCTTGAAGATCAAAATTTAGTCACGGATCACGCTGATGCTAATCATAATCGCCATCTCCACTTTCGTTTGCATCTCGCTCGCACTACTGGGTGTTTACTGGCTGCTCTACAAACCGCAGAGCGCTGCCACTGAAAGATTGCGCCGGCTCGGTGGATCAGCGGGCGTGGCGACGGCGGGTACGCAAGCGGCGGCTGTCGTTTCCGATGACAATCCAGCCACCGAGCTTGCTCAGCGCCTGGCAAACCCGCTGAACAAACTGCTGCCGGCTTCCGCATCGGAAGCGCGACGGACACAAAAGCTGTTGATGCAGGCCGGCTATCGCTCGAATGAAGCTCCGATCATTTATCGCGGTATTCATGTGGCTTCGATGGCCGCGTTTCCGCTTATCACCGCAGCTGTTACTACTTATTTCGGACAGGCTTTTTCGAGAGTCATCATCGGCATGATGATCGCGTTCGTCGTGGGATTCTTCCTGCCTCCGTTTTTTCTGAAGAAAACTATTTCAAAGCGTCAAAGAGAACTGCGCTGGGGCCTTGCTGACGCACTCGACCTGATGGTCGTGTCAGTCGAAGCCGGTTTAGGTCTGAATGCTGCGATGATGAAAGTCTCCAGCGAGCTGAAAGATGTTCACATGGCGGTCGCTTCTGAATTCGAGCTCGCGAATCTCGAGATCCGTGTGGGCCGCGATCGTGATGAAGCACTGCGCAATCTCGCAGAGCGAACCGGTGTAGACGATCTTCGCAGTCTCGTCGCGATGCTGATTCAGACAGACAAGTTTGGTACTTCAATCGCGAAAGGCTTGCGCGTGTTTTCTGACTCACTGCGCACAAAGCGACGCCAGCGCGCCGAACAGGAAGCGCAAAAAGCGGCGGTGAAACTGTTGTTCCCGCTCGCGTGTTTCCTGTTCCCAACACTTTTCATCGCAATCCTTGGCCCCGCTGCCCTGAATCTCATGGATGTGCTCGGTAACATGTAAAGGAGTGGACCAATGAACAAACGTAGAATTCTTGCAGTTCTAATCGCTCTCGTTTTGACCGTCGCGGCGACTGCGATGTGGAGTGCTTCCACGATCCAGCGCGAAGGTGATCCCGACGCAATCGTACTCGAGGATTCAGGGGCAGAGGCTGGCAACGTCGAGCAGCCGAAGAAGAAGGGAAACAAAGTCGTCAAGGTGTTGGCCGCGCCGTTCAAGATGTTCGGAAGACTGTTCGGCGGCGGTGACGATACCAACAAAGTTCATCGCATGACCGAGAAAGATGCCGAGCGGTTTGAGACTGCCGGCGTCACTCGAATCGAAGACGCCAACAACAAGCCGGTTAAGCGCGACGCTACTCTGTCTTCGGCGAAAGAGCATTTGGAAGCCGGTCGCGAGTTCCTGCTCCAGGGTAATTACAACGAAGCGATTTCCGAGCTCTCGACGGCTGTTTCGCTCGATCCAAAGCTGACCGAAGCGCACAACCTTTTGGGTGTCGCGTACGACAAGAAGGGCTTTAACGATCGCGCGCGCGAGTCGTTCGAGCGAGCAGTGAAGATGGAAGAGGATGCTGACACGCTCAACAACCTCGGCTTCTCGCTTTACCAGAACGGCAACTACCGAGCTGCTGTCGATCGTTTGAAGCGTGCTGCGAAGCTTGCGCCACAGGATGAGCGCATTCTTAACAACCTCGGCCTGGCGTACTGTCGTCTCGGCAAGATCGATGAAGCTTATAAAGCTTTCTCACGCGCCATGGGCCCGTTAACCGGCAATCTCAACACCGCGAAGATGCTGGAGCGGTTTGGTCGTGAAGACGACGCGATCCGTTACTACGAAGCGGCCCGACAGATCGATTCGATGAACTCGCTCGCGCTGCGACGACTTGCGGATCTCTACCAGCGCGTGGGCCGAGCGACAGACTCTGACGCTGCTCGTGCTGCGCTGGCGCTCGCCCAGAACAACGCTGCAGGCAACACTGGAAAATAGAAGCATTTCTCTGTGACCCCTCAGTGTTCTCTGTGTCTCTGTGGTGAGTCTTTTCGTACCAACACTTAACCACAGAGACACAGAGAACACAGAGGCGTCACAGAGAAGAAATTCAAAGAGAGAGAAACTCACATGTCGCACACCGCCATCCTGACGCGCGCTGAAATCGAGAGCATGGGACCACCGCTTCCGGAGGAAATCGCCGACACCGGCATCTCCGAGCAATTCCTCTGCGATCTCGCGTTGAAGCACGTCGCCATGCTGCCTGAGCCGACGACCACCGCGGTCGCCGAACGCATCAATCTTCCGCGTACGCTGACCGAGGATCTCCTGCAAAATCTGTATCGCGAGAAGCTGATCGAAGTAAAGATGCAGTCGGCGATTGGTTCCACGCGCTACGCGATGTTGGACCACGGTTGGGACCGTCTCACGCGGCTGTTGTCGATAAGCGGTTATGTTGGTCCGGCGCCGGTTTCGCTCCGCGACTACACCCACATGATGAAGTTGCAATCGATCCCGTCCAACACAGCGTCGCTTGAGACTGTCAAACAGGCATTTCACGATCTCATTTTGCCTGATTCGCTGTTGCAGACACTGGGTTGCGTTATCAATTCGCGTCGTTCGCTGTTTTTAACGGGTTTGCCGGGCACGGGAAAGACTGCTGTCGCCGAGCGTATTAACAACGCGCTGGACGGCGGCATCTGGATTCCGTACGCAGTTGAGATTGACGGTCAGATCATTCGGATTTTCGACGGTCACTGTCACGAACCACTCGGCGCCGATGAGACGCCCATAGATTTCGATCGACGTTGGGTGTTGATTCACCGGCCACTCGTGGTTGTCGGTGGTGAGTTGACGCTCGAGAACGCCGACCTGACGTGGAGCGAGGCGGCTAAGTTTTACGAAGCGCCGTTCCAGATGAAATCAAACGGCGGCACGCTCGTGATCGACGACTTCGGACGTCAACGAGTCGCTCCGCAGGATCTCTTGAATCGTTGGATCGTGCCGCTCGAGCGTCGCGTTGATTATCTCGCGCTGCACACCGGAAAGAAGATTGAAGTTCCGTTCGAACAGCTCGTAGTGTTTTCAACCAACCTCGACGAGAATGACCTGGCGGATCAGGCGTTTCTGCGACGCATGGGCTACCGCGCGCGCGTCGAGCCACCAACACCCGCGGCCTACACCTCGATCTTCAGATACCAGGCGAGCAAGCGTGGAATTACCGTCGAGCAACCGGTCTTGGACCATATCCTGGCGAAGTATCGTACGGAGCGCCGGCAGATGAAGGGCTGCGAGCCACGCGACATTCTCGACCGTGCGACAGACATCTGTAAGTTTGAGAACCACAGCTTGAAGTTGACGCCACAAATCGTCGACATCGCGTGGTGCAATTATTTCGGAACGTCGCATTCGTTCGTGCAGCAGGAGAAAGCGGCAGCGAGCCGGCCACCGCAAGCTGATCCATTGGACCTATCATGAGGGCACTCAACAAGCTTTTGGTAGCAATTCTTTGTCTCGTTGTTTGTGCGAGTTACGTTTCCGCACAGACCGAGCAGATCAGACTGAAACTTGCTGACGGTTCGTACATGACCGTCGATGATGCGTGGGAATCGCCGCAGGGAGTTTGGTATCGACGCGGCGGGCTCAGCCACCTCTTACCAAAAGAGAAAGTCAAAAAGATCGAGCGCAGCACGCCCGAGCCTGCAGCGGCACCATCGCCCACGACGAACAACAACAAAGACGATGACGATCATTTTGAAGTCCCGGAAATGGCCGTCGCGCGCACTCCGTCGAACAACGGCGTGTACGAGCAGCAGGCCTGGATCTATTTGAAAGGTGGCGCGCGCGTCGAGGCAGACAGCGCGACGCAATCACCTGCGGGTGTCTGGTACAAGCGCGGAGCGATGTCGATCTTCATTGACGCTGCGCGTGTCGATCGAATCGAGATCGAAGATCCGGCAACGGTCGCGGAAGTAGGAAAGAAAGCAAGTGGCTGGAGCACTGGACGCGCCGGACTCGACTCGCTGATTCGTCAGAATGGTTTCAAGTACAACGTCGATCCGTACCTGATCTTTTTAGTGATGGAGCAGGAATCGCACTTCAACACGCATGCGGTGTCGCCGAAAGGTGCGCGTGGGTTGATGCAGTTGATGCCGGGCACGGGGGCGCGTTTCGGTGTGCGACGGCCGCACGATCCCGCACAGAATATTTCCGGTGGCACGCGCTATCTGCGGGAGCTGTTGAATCGCTTCAATAACCGTGTCGATCTCGTGCTTGCGAGTTACAACGCGGGCGAAGGCGCCGTGGCGAAGTATGGAAACAAGGTGCCGCCGTATCAAGAGACTCGCAACTACGTTAAGAAGATCAGCAAACGCTACAAACGGACCATCGCGCGTACAAAGAAACCAGCTTAGGTTTATGAATCGATTAATTTTAGCCGCGTGTTTAGGCGTTTCGATCTTTGCGATCGGCGCGTTGGGCCAACAACCGTCTGATGGGCCGCTCACGAATGCATCGATCGTCCGGCTCGTCAAAGCAGGGTTTAAAGAGAAAACGATCATCACGATCATCGGTAACCGTCCGGGCGATTTCAAACTCGACACGGAACACCTCATCGAGCTGAAGCGCAGCGGCGTCAACGAGAACATCATTCTCGCGATGCTGTCGTCACAGATGGGTGTTGTTCTTGTTGATGAAGATGAATGGACGAGCGAGTCGTTATTTAAAGACTCGAAGAGAGGTGACTCGAAAGCGCAGAGCGGTGAAGGCATCTTCGGTTCAGGATCGAGTTCGCAATCGTCGGGGCGTTCGAACGGCGCGCCCGTCGGTGGTCAGAACGAAGGAAACACGAGTGGCTCCGCGACCGTGCGCATCATCAAACCGCCTAGCGAAGCCGGCGAAAGCGCGTCAGCCAAACTCGAGAAAACACCGACTCTAACAAATGAAGGCGTCATTAAATTAGTCGAAGCGGGATTCTCGGAAGGAACCATAATCAAGCGCATCGAAGACTCGCCGGTGGAATTCGATCTCTCACCCGCCAAACTCGACGAGCTCTTCAAGCGCAGAGTAACCGACGCCATCATTGCCGCAATGCGAGCCGCCATGGGCGACAAGTAGGTCCACAAAGGGCACAAAAGAACAAAAGGCACAAAAGAATAGAAGGTCAAAGAACAAAAAGGCCAAGGATTTACTTTTGTGCCTTTTGTCCTTTTATCCTTTTGTACTTTTGTTCTTTGTGCTTTTTGTGAACCCAGATTTGGCCCCGGCCAAAATGTCACAAGCTGGCCGAATTTAAGGCGCGTGTAGCGTGAAGACACAGATTGCGCGTTCGTCGCTCTCACCCGAAATTGAAGCTAATTGCATAAATAGTTGAACTTACCCCGTCTGATCGTGGCTCGGCACGCTCATTGCCCAGAGCCTTCTGGCCTTGGTCTGTCATAACCTTCCAGGGCACGCCATTAAATTTGAAACGGACGGAGAGACGATGCGACCTATCAAGCATGCGGAGAAAGGATTGACCTTAATAGCAGGAGGCCTTTTCAACGCAATTCAGTCGGTAAATAAATACAAGCC
>DATFDT010000265.1:0-13189 GCA_035251975.1 Pyrinomonadaceae bacterium
GCGCCCGCGATAGAGGGCTCCGGTCTGGTCGCAGCCGACGATATTTTTCACCCCCGCGGCCATGATGATCTTTGTACACGCAACACCAGCCGCGCCGACTCCGTTCACGACCACTTTGACATCACTCATCTGCTTACCGACGAGTTTGAGAGCATTGATCAACGCCGCGAGCACGACGACGGCCGTGCCGTGCTGGTCATCATGAAAAACCGGGATGTCGAGTTCTTCTCTCAGTCGCTCTTCGATCTGGAAACAACGCGGCGCCGAGATGTCTTCGAGATTGATCCCACCGAACACGGTCGAGATCGCTTTTACAGTGCGCACAATCTCGTCCGGATCTTTCGTGTTGAGACAGATCGGAAACGCATCGACACCGGCGAATTCTTTGAACAGCATCGCCTTCCCTTCCATCACCGGCAAGGCTGCTGCTGGTCCAATGTCGCCGAGTCCGAGCACCGCTGTTCCGTCAGTCACGATTGCGACTGTGTTTTTTTTGATCGTAAGTGTGAAAACTTTTTCCGGATCTTTGGCAATCGCGTCGCAGATACGAGCGACGCCGGGAGTGTAGGCCATGGAGAGATCGGCGCGAGTCTTCAACGGCACCTTCGGGACCACTTCGATCTTGCCGCCGAGGTGCATCAGGAACGTCGGATCGGAGACTTGGAGCAACTCGACGCCATCAACATCTTTAACAGCTTCGACGATCTGTTCGCCGTGCGTACTCGAGACTGAGCTGACAGTGATATCGCGGATGATGTAGTTGTTGCCGACGGCGACGATATCGATGGCGCCGATGTCGCCGCCGGCGCGACCGATGGCGGTGGTCAATTCCCCAAGCGATCCGGCACGTGAAGAAAGCCTGACGCGCAAGGTCAAACTGTAACTCGCGCTGGGTGTTGGTTGCATGTGCTCTCTATCCACAGATTACACCGATTTAAGAATCTGTGTAATCTGTGGATGTTCTTTCGTAAGTTTTAAGGACCGCTGGCCGAATAAACGATAAAGATCAAGCGCCTCTGCCAGCTCTTTACTCTTCAACGCCGCGAGATGTCGTTTCACAGTTTCCACATCGCCGCGTGAAAACGTTCCCGTCAGCGATTCTTCCGGCGATTTAGTTTGCAGACTTCGGACGGTGCTCGCAATCAGCGGTAACAGAACCGCGCGCGCAGTTTTCCGGTCGAGCCCACACTCGCCCAACATCTCCAGCGCCACATCAAACAGCGCCACGACGTTACCCGAAACCATCACCGCCGCAGCGTGGTAAAGTGGTTTGTCCTCAGTTCGGATCGAAAAACTCTTTCCACCGAGATCCCGCACGATCTTTTTCCCCAAACGCAGCGCACTCCGATCCCCCTCGACACTCCAATACGCTCCCTGCAACTGAGCATCATGGACCGCACTAACCGACATCAACGGATGAATAGACCCTGTATGCCACCCCTTTTCCCGCAACGGCTCCAGCACCTCACTCGAAAGCGCCCCACTCGTATGCAACACCGTGCTCTTCTTCTGATCCGCGTTAATCTCACCCAACTCACCCGCCACCCAGGCTATTTGATCATCGGGCACAGTAATCAGAAAAAGATCCGCGTCAATCAGCGAGCGCAGGTTTTTTGCAGCCAATACCTGCACGTCAGCGTCTAAAAGCCGCGCAGCCTTACGGGCGCTTTTGGCGGTCCGTGCGACGAGAGATCGGATCTCATAGCCCCGGCGCGCAAGTGCCACAGCGAGGGTAGTTCCGAGTCGACCGGTACCGATGATCGAGACCTCCGACTTTTGCTTCCTTTTCGCATCAGGCATAGGTATATTGAGGGTGTTAAAGGCGCGAAGAAATCTAATCCTCCTGGCCAGGAAGTTATGATCGGCCACACAACCAAGTCGCCGACCCTGAGCATCATAGACTGCGCGTCTGGATTTAGCGAAAGAACGTCAGCGACCCCTGCCCTCAAGGTCATTCGAAATTTTTGGAGGTTTTTTGAGATGAACAACTTCTCCCGCGCCACGAGTGCTTTTGTTTTAACCGCATCGCTATTATTCAGTTCCGTGGCTGCGGTCGCGCAAACAACGGCCACCAAGCCGGCTGACAACACTCAAACAACCACACAAACGCAGTCCGATCAGAAAGCTCCGGCGACTCAAAAGCAGACCAATGCGAAGGCCGAAGAGAAGAAAGCCACACCTGCGCCGGTCGCTGTTAAGACGAGCAACAAGCCGCTTTCGACCAACGAAAATCCTGACATGATCGGCAAGCGAAACATCAACACCGGCATCATCGCGAAGATGAGCGGTTCGACCGAGAAGGAAGTGCGACAGGGACGTGAGGCAGCAGCGGAAGTCGATCGGCAGGCGAAGTTTGTTGACGATCCGCTGATCACGGAGTACGTGAACCGCGTCGGTCAAAACATCGTGCTGCACTCGGATGCGAAGGTTCCGTTCACGATCAAGGTCATCGATTCTGACGAAGTCAATGCGTTTGCACTTCCCGGTGGTTTCTTCTACGTAAACAAAGGACTCATCCTGGCAGCTGATAATGAAGCCGAGCTCGCGGGCGTGATGGCGCACGAGATTGCACACGTCGCCGCACGGCACGCGGTTGAAAACCAGACCAAGGCCAGCCTGCTCGAGTATGCAGCCCTCGGCGGCTCGATTTTCCTCGGCGGCATTCCCGGAATGATTTACCAGAACACCGCCGGTATCGGACTTCTCGGAATCTTCATGAAGTTCAGTCGCAGCGCCGAAGAGGAAGCAGACAAGCTGGGCGTTCAGTACATGTACGCCGCCGGTTACGACCCGGGCGCGATGGCGACGATGTTTGAGAAGCTCGAAGCCAAGAACAAGAAGAAGCCCGGATTCGTCGCACGCGCCTTCTCGACGCACCCGGCCCCGCCGGATCGTAGAGCCTCGGCGCTCGCGTTGGCAGCTCGATTCCCGGAACATGAGGAATATGTGATCAGCAGTTCCGAGTTTCAACGAGTGAAGGGACGGCTATTGAGACTTTCAAACGCGCGTGCATCGACGGCTGGAGCGATCGCAGCCGGTGACGATAGTGGCGCACCCGGACGTCCGACTCTGAAGCGTCGCCAACCGACACCGGATGAAACGGGCACGACGCCGGACGGCGAGCAGCAGCAAAAAGAGGCGCCGCCGAAGCTTAAGAAAGACTCGAGCACCACAAAAACTCCCGACAAGCCGTAACCGTTTGTGGTAATTTAATGACTCAGGCCCTTCGGCAACCCGGAGGGCCTTTTCATGTCTCTGCATGAACTCTGCGTGCTCTGCGTCTCTGCGGTGAAAGAACGAGTAAACCGCCGAGGCGCAGAGGACGCAGAGTTCACACCCGCGAACCCCACGTCTCGGGTTGACAATATTTTGGGCCGTTCGGTATTCTTACCGTTCGCGTTTTATTCGCTTAAAACAGAGATAGTTAACTATGTCGACTTACTTCCCCAGCGGAAAGGAACTCGCTGGAAGACGAAAATGGTACGTGGTGGATGCGAGCGGTCAAACCGTCGGGCATCTGGCCTCTGAGGTTGCTTCAATTCTGTCTGGCAAGCGTAGCCCGGAGTGGACCCCGTTTATGGACATGGGCGATCACGTCGTTGTGATCAATGCCTCGAAAGCGGTCCTGAAGGGAAACAAGGTTGAGCAGAAGCTTTATCGTCATCACACTCGCTATCCGGGAGGTCTGAGAACGACCACCGCGAAAGAGATGATTGCCAAGCGCCCCGAGCGAGTTATCGAGCTCGCCATTAAGGGCATGCTGCCGAAGACCAAACTCGGCAGGGCGATGGCGAAAAAGCTCAAGATTTACGCCGATGCCGAGCACCCGCATTCAGCCCAGCGCCCGCAAGCCTACGACCTAACTCACAACACCAACTCCTAAATAGTTTTAGTAAAAGATAGAGGAAATTACTGTGGCTGAAATTCAGTATTACGGAACGGGGCGGCGCAAATCGGCAACGGCCCGAGTTTACCTGCGACCCGGCGGCGGCGAAGTCAAGGTCAACCACAAACCTTTCGATCGCTACTTCCCCAACGAAACGTTGCGGATGATCATTCGTCAGCCTTTGCAACTGACTGAAACCACAAACAAATTCGACCTCGTCATCAACGTTTCTGGTGGTGGTCCTGCGGGCCAGGCGGGCGCGATCCGGCACGGCATCACGCGAGCGCTGCTCGAATTCAATGCCGACCTTCGTCCAGCCCTCAAACATGCAGGTCTGGTGACGCGCGATCCGAGAATCAAGGAGCGCAAGAAGTACGGGCAAAAGGGCGCGCGCAAACGGTTCCAGTTTTCGAAGCGATAGTTCAATCAATCCATTGCCGTGGCTCGATTGGTTGCTTAACAAGTCTAAAGCTACGGTGAGTACATTAAACCAATTAACGAGAAGGAGACTTTAGTTTGGTTTCGGTTACCATGAAAGAGCTGCTGGAGGCCGGTGTTCACTTCGGCCACCAGGTAAGGCGCTGGAATCCGAAGATGAAGGAATATATCTTCGGCGAGCGCAACGGCATTTACATCATCGATCTGCAAAAAACTCAGCGAATGTTCCGCGAGGCGATCGCGTTCGTCACGAATCTCATCGCTGAGGACAAAGGCAAAACAGTTCTCTTCGTCGGCACCAAGCGACAGGCGCAGGACGCCATTCGCGAGGAAGCCGAGAAGTGCGGACAGTATTACGTCAATCAACGATGGCTCGGTGGTCTGCTGACTAACTTTCAGACGGTCCAGAAGTCGATCAAACGTCTCAAGGACCTCGAAAGCATGCAGACTGATGGTCGCTACGAGAAGATGACCAAGAAAGAGCGCATCAAGCTTGATCGCGAGCGTGAGAGTCTGAACAAGAACCTCTCCGGCATCAAGTCGATGAATCGTCTGCCCGATGCAGTCTTCATCATCGACGTGAAGAAGGAAGAGATTGCGGTCGCTGAAGCGAACCGGCTCGGAATTCCGATCGTCGCCGTGGTCGATACAAATTGTTCGCCCGAAGGAATCGATTACGTCATCCCAGGAAACGACGACGCGCTGCGCGCCGTTCGCCTGTTCGCCTCTAGAATCGCCGACTCGATCGTCGAGGGTAATCAGATCGCAACCGAGGGCGGCGTTGTTGCGGCCGAACCGGCTGAAGGCGAAGGTGAAGCCGCTACCGGTGAAGGCGCCGCCGGCGGAGCATTAGCGGCCGAACTCGGATCTGAAGTCGATAACGGCGGCGTCAGTGGCGTCAGTAACGGGGAGACGCAATCCGCATCCATGACACCACAGAGCGCAGAGAACGAGGCGACTGAAAGCGCGCCCGATGAAAGCACTGAATCTGTCGTGGCGGCGAGCTAAGCGATAATCCTTACTCATCGAAGAGCGCAGCCTTCAAGCGGACGACCCGCCGGGCTGCGTTTTTCATTACACATTAATTACGTATTCGGAGAATTTTGTAATCATGGCTGAAATTACAGCAGCAGCAGTGAAGCAGCTTCGGGAGAAGACCGGAGCCGGAATGATGGAGTGCAAGAAAGCGCTTACCGAAGCAGATGGAAACGAAGAGAAAGCCATCAACATTCTGCGCGAGCGTGGCCTCGCGTCTGCGAAGAAGCGTGAAGGTCGCATCGCCTCAGAGGGCATTGTCGGCTCGTATATCCACATGGGTGGAAAGGTCGGCGTGTTGGTTGAGTTGAACTGTGAAACTGACTTCGTCGCGCGTGGCGAGGAGTTTCAGCAGCTCGTGAAAGATATTGCGATGCACGTTGCCGCTGCCGAGCCGCGTTATGTTTCGCGCGAAGAGATCCCCGCGGAGGTGCTCGACAAAGAGCGCGAGATCGCGCGCGCGCAGGCGATGAACGATCCGAAAAACGCAAACAAACCCGAACAGGTGATCGAGAAGATCGTCGAAGGACGCCTGAATAAGTTCTACGAAGAGACAGTGCTTGTCGATCAACCGTTTGTGAAAGCACCCGAGAAGACTGTCGGCGAATTGGTAACTGAGAGGGTTTCCAAGACGGGGGAGCGCATCGCCGTCCGCAGGTTCACGCGCTACAAGATGGGTGAAGGCCTCGAACGCCGCAATGAGGATTTCGGCGGCGAAGTCGCGTCGATGCTCGGTTAAGTTATTAAAATTTCGATGAATAGCAATACATCCAGCCTCGCTTATCGCCGGGTTCTACTGAAAATATCCGGTGAAGCCCTGATGGGCGAGCAGAACTACGGCATTGACGTCAACGTCGCGCGCAGTGTTGCCGAAGAGCTCAAAGCAATCAACGAGCTAGGCGTGCAGGTGGCGGTCGTCGTCGGTGGCGGCAACATCTTTCGCGGCGTCTCGAAGAGCGCGGGCAATATGGATCGCTCGTCAGCCGACTACATCGGGATGCTGGCCACGGTGATGAACGCTGTCGTTCTGCAGGACGCGCTTGAAAAGCTCGACGTCCACACACGCGTGCTCTCGGCGATCGATATTCCGCAACTAGCTGAGTCGTTCATCCGGCGTCGCGCTGTGCGACATCTCGAAAAAGGACGCGTCGTCATCTTTGCTGCCGGCACCGGTAATCCCTACTTCACTACCGACTCGGCCGCTGCGTTGCGCGCCCTCGAGATCAAGGCCGACATAATCCTGAAGGCCACGAAAGTCGAGGGCGTTTATACGGCTGATCCGATGCTCGACGCGACCGCCGAGCTCTTCAACGAGATCACTTACCGGCAGGTGCTCGAGCGACAGTTGAAAGTGATGGATGCGTCTGCGATCTCTTTGTGCATGGACAACAACCTGCCTATCATTGTCTTCAACATGCGCGAGCCCGGAAACATCAGACGCGTGGTTACGGGCGAGCGCGGCGTCGGAACGAAGGTTGGTTAAATTCTTTTCAGCGGAGTTAAGAACATGAGTGAAAAGGACGTAATCAAGGAAACGCGGCCACGAATGGAAGGCGCCGTCGATGACTTCAAGCGTAAGCTGGCGACGATTCGCACGGGTCGAGCGGCTATAAGTATTCTCGACACTGTGATGGTTGATTACTACGGCACGCCGACGCCGCTCAACCAGATGGCTTCAGTTCACGCGCCCGAGCCGCAAATGCTCACCGTGCAGCCATGGGATCAAACTCAGATTGGCGCGGTCGAGAAAGCGATCCGCGCTGCCGATCTTGGTCTGAATCCATCGAATGACGGGAAGCTCGTACGCGTTCCGATTCCTCCACTTACCGAAGAGCGTCGCAAACAACTCGCCAAGCAGATCCACGACGTCGCCGAAGATCATCGCACCGCCGTTCGCAACGTCCGTCGCGACTCCAACGATCGTCTGAAGCGTATGTTGAAAGACAAACAGATCTCCGAAGACGCCGAGCGCGACGCCCTCGCCGAAATCCAGAAACTCACCGACAGCCACATCGGCAAGATCGACGAGCTGGCGAAGAGCAAAGAGCAAGAGATCCTGAGCGTTTAGTTGCCACAAAAAGGCACAAAAGAAAAAGTTCAGAGCCTAAGCGGCTGAATTCCAAACTTTTTCTTTTGTGCCTTTGTGCCTTTTTGTGGCAACTAAACGACTATCTCGGGATTACGAAAGCGTCCTCGCCAAGAGTTTGATTGAGCTTCACTTCCTTGACGCTGTACTCCGCGAAAAATGGTCCCTGCGGCATCTCGAAGCGTTGCGAGAAGCTGAAGGGAATCAACACGCCTTCAACTTCCTTGAATTTGTTGTTCGCAGTACCAAACGTTAACCCACCGTACGTCAGGAAAAACTCCATCACACGACCGTTAACCGGATCGATGTAGAAATCAGTCGTGTACCCTTCGGGATCCGCAATACGAAAACCTCGCAGCTTCTTCTTGTTCGCAATCGCAGAAACTTTGTAACCCGGCTGGTCAAACTTGCTCAGCACTGGGAGCCCAAACTTCGACAACGGCGGCACTTCAACATTCGGCATCGAGCTGTAAGACTGCTGCCCATCGTAAATCTGTTTGAAGACGATGATCGGACGCGCGTCGATCTCCATTGTCATCTTGTCGTTAGCAGTCACGATCGAGAACGCGCCCGGGATCGACTGCGGGCTGTTCGGTGGGTAAAGAGAAACAGAACCGCGCAACATCATGTTCTGCACATTGCGAAACTTCTCGCCACCCTGCGCCGTAAACGCCGCCTTCGCGAGCTCGATCGGCGTGCTTTCCGGCCTAATCACAACAGCCGGAAAAGCAGCAGCCGTTGTCGTCGCAGGCGTTGACGTCTTCCCGGATGGATGCTCCTGAGCAGAAGCCACACCGAAACCGACTAGGCAAACTGATAGCGCGAGGGATTTCAAAAACAAACGCTTCATTTCCAAACCCTTTCGATTAGAAGTTCAATCGAACTTGTGCGTAGATTCGTCGATTACCGGCGCCGGTGCTGCCACCGCCTGGACCACCAAATCCGCCAAACGCTCCTCCCAAACCCAACGACTCACCAAAACTCGGCGACGCGAGGTTCCCAACCGGCAAGCCAAGATTTACATGATTCAGCAGATTTTGGAAGTTGATAGAGACGTTCAGGTTGTATCTCTTCTCGCCCGCCGGGGCGCCGCCACCGCCCTGTGGTCCAGCAGCCGCGACTGCCGAGCTTCCACCCGGTCCACCTGGGCCACCCGCAGGACGCGCAGCCGCAGCGTTACCGCGATTGATGTTTCCAAAAGCAAACGCGCGGCTAATCCGAAGATTAACTACAAACGCACCCGGCGCGTTGCCGAAGTTGCGCGGAATGATCGCCTCACCGGGCAACGGCGTCAGATTGAAGTTTCCAAAGCGTGTGCACCTGATGTTCTCTGCTGAGCAGTCAGCGTTTGGACCAGCAAAGCTGGGCCGCTCATTGAACTGCCGATCGAGATTTCGATCCTGGCCTGTAGTGATATTGAATACCGGGCCGGTGTTCGCAACGATAAATGGATTCACTACCACCTTCCACCACGGCAGATTGACGGTTCCGAAGATTGTAAACCGGTGCCGGATATCAAATGAGCTACGGCCATACTCGCCCGAAGTGTCGTACGAATTCACCGGAAACAACGCGCTACCCTGGCCATCGGTGTCGTTACTTGACTTGCTCAACGAGTAGTTTCCGCTGAGCTGAAACATTCGACTCAACCTGCTGTTGAAGCCGATGAAAAACTGTCGCTGGTTGAATACTCCGCTCGCCTCGTAACGATTGACCTCACCCTTCGTGGGATCGGGTCGAATACCATTCGGCGTCAGCTCTGTGATCGTGAACGGCAGCGGCGCGTTGACGTCGCGGGCGCGAATCACGTGAGTGATGTGAATGTTGTAGAACCCGAGGAACATCGTGATGTTGCGCGGCAGTTGGCGTTCGATCTGCGTGCCGAGAAGGTACACAGTCGGAGCCTGGAGATTCGGATCGACTTGCCAGATCGTCTGTTGAGTCGGCGGCAGGCCCGCAAGCGAAGGAACAGCGGTCGGGCTCCACTGGTTCAGTAAAGAATAAATCGCAGCTACGTTCGGCAAACTTTGCTCGATGACACTCGGCGCTTCCCTTCGATCAAAAGGCTCATTGACCTGAGTCTGAATGTAGCTGACGCCGTTGAGCCGGTTCGCCTGTAACGTGTTGCTCTCGTTGAAGCGGTTGTAAAAGAAGCCGGTGCCGAAACGAATCACCATCTTCGGCGGTCGCGCGCTGTTTGCGGCGCCAGGGGACCAAGCGACTGCCAGTCGTGGTCCAAAGTCAAACTTGCTGTGCGCGTTGGTTTGCGTCTCATAGCGCAGACCATAACTGAGCGTCAGGTTCGGTCTGATGCGCCAATCATCCTGAACAAACACGCCGTAATCCGTTTGACTGACATCAGCGAAAGGATCGCCGGTGTTGATACGAAATGCCGTTGCGCCACCACCGGCCGCACGCACCTCAGCAGGTGTCAATCCCTGATCGAGCAAACGCAGCGTTAGTTGATAACGTTCGATACTCGTTAGACCAAAACCACCGGTGAAGGTCCAGGTGCCACCGAAGTTTCCTTCATTCGTGTCGTCGACGTTGACGTGACGTATGCGGCCGCCAAACTTGATCGCATGCTTGCCCATCTGCTTCGCGGTGAAATTGTTCAATTCCCAACTCTTGCGCTCATTGAACGACTCGCCAACCTGCGAGCTACCCGAGTTGAACGCACCGCTCACTTCCAGTCCGGGAATCTCGTTGCTGCCGTCCTGCTCGAAGTGGTTGACAGAGTATTGGAAGCGCGTCTCGTTGACTGTTGTCGGGTTGAGAATCGCAGTCTCAGTCAACTGAATGTTCTGATTTGTCGAGAGCGTGTCGTAGGCGCGCTCGGGGAGGGTAAAGCCGCCGATGCCCTGGTTCTCAACACGGGTACGGTTGTAGTTGTAACGAACGATTAGCGTGTTGCGGGCGTTGATGGCGTAGTCAAACCGCGGGCTGAAAAACATGTTGCGCCGCGGCACGACGAACGCCTGACCAAAATCCACTGCATTCAGATTACTATCGAGCACGGTAGCGCGGACGAGATCGTTATCGTCAGTTTCAATGCGTCCGAAGTTGAAAAAGAACGACGCTTTTTTCGCGACGACTGGTCCACTCAGGTTCATGTCGTACTGGCGAATCTGAAACGGCGTGCGCTTGCTGGACGTGACGGCAAACGGGTTGCGCGAGTTGAGACTCTCGTCGTTGAAATTTAACGACGCGCCGCCACGTAATTTGTCGCTGCCGGGACGCGTCAGGATGTCGATACGCGCGGAAGGTTGATCGTTCTCTGCAGCGAATGGATTCTGGTTGATGCGAATTTCTCGAATCGAATCTTTCGACGGGAGACTGCCGCCGGTGAAGCCGTCGATAAAGATCTGTCCGCCGTTTGGTCCAACTGAGGGACCGGCGAGCGCCTGAAGCGCAGCGGCGAGCTCGTCAGGATCGTCAGGCAGGGCGTCGAGATCTTTTCCTCCGATGACTGTCTGGTTTGCGTTTTCAGTGGCTTCGGTGCTGATGGGAGTTTCGGCGACAGTCACCTTCTCTTCGATCGTGACACGCAAAGTGAGATCGAGAGTTTGCCGGGCGGTGGTGATGTCAACTTCTTTACTCTCCGAGGGAGCGAAGCCGGTTGCGTTTGCGTGCAACGTGTACTTGCCGGGCGGGAGACCGGCGAAGTTGTAGACGCCCTCGCCGTTAGTGGTTGTTTTCTTCTGGGCTCCGGCGGCGTCAGTGAGTGTGACGTTAGCGCCGACGATGGCGGCGCCGAGTTCGTCAGTGATCAGGCCTCGCAGTGTTCCACGTGCTTGTTGAGCGGCGGCGATTGCAGCAGTCAGTAAGATGAACAGACCAAGACTGCAGATCTTTCCTGGGAGACTTCGGGGGAAATTCATTTTTAACTCCGATAGGATCGAGGGCCGCGGATAAATCCGCGGCTCACAGAATCAGCATTTATGGCAAGCCGATGCCGAATGAAATGCCGCTGCTACCAAGACCTGCAGCGGGGTTAGGCGCCTGCCCGGCCTGTGGGCGCGGAGCAAGCATTGCGAGGAGGGTATCAGCGCCAGCAACGAGCGAAATGGCTGTCAACCGGGTCGGATCCACACCCTGCGTACTGGAAACGATGATAGTGTCGCCAACCTTAACATCCGCGATCGAAATAGTTGGCAATCTCTCGAGCATATCGTTGATGTTGAAGCCGGCACGGCCGCCGGGACCACCTTGCCCGCCCGGGCCACCCTGCGGACGCTGTTGCGCATTGCCCTGCGCCTGCTGACCTCCACCTGCGGGAGTTTGAGCCGCACCAGGTCCACCGCCGCCTGGCCTGGGACCGAAACCCATCCCAAACTCAGCGGGAAATCGTCTCAACACTGCGTCCTGCTTGATCACGATCGTGAGCGGCGTCTTCTTCTCCAACTCGTTAATTTTGATCTCGTGTGTGGCGGAGTCGATCGCAGTCACAACTCCGCCGATTGTTCGAAAACTTCCGGTCACGACTTTCTGCGGGTTGAAACGAAGCGGATCTTCCGTGCGATCGCCGAGTGCGCGTAACTGATCGCCGACTTTCAACTCGCTGAACTGACTCGGCTTCGCATCACCAAACTTGATCGAGTCAGGCGCATAACGTCGCATTTCAGTCTTATCACTAATCGGAATCACGATTAACTGGTTACCTGCCATCGTACGATGAGTGATTGTGATCTCTTTCGTATCAGGCTTGAGCGCGGTAATCACGCCAAGGATGCCACGACGTCGCCACTCGGCCCGTTCTGCGTCCGCCTTCTTCGCCAGGTCGCCCCTGGTCATCACATAAACCTTAACGGCGGGCACTGACTTGAGATCTGTTGCCACATTGCCACTTGCCATGATGCGGTCGCCTTCCGCGAGGTCGGCAAAAGTCACGTCAGTGGCGTTGGTGAGCGACGTCTCACCCGGAGCAAGCTTTTTGTAAATCGTTTTATCCCCAAGCGAAACCGTGACGGTGGAGCCCGCATCGGTCTTGATGATTAGTTGTTTGGCGGTGGCGTCGATGCTTTTAACCTCGCCAATCGCGTACTTGGCAGTGATATTTGGGTCGCCGCCCTGCGGTGCAAACAGTGTAATTAGTCCTAACGCAGCCGCGAAAAAGAACGTCTTCATTCCAGGTCCTTTCTGTTCGTGAACACCGCAAAGCGCGGATTTATAACTTGTATATACAAAAATTCGGTTTAAAACAGAACCGAGCGCGGTAGCGCCGGGTCAAACTTCCAAACGGACGCGCTTCAATGAGATTGACCCGGCGCTACCGCGCTCGGTTCTGTGCGTTGGCTAGATAACTGATTCAGTTTCTTTCAATGCGTCTTCGGTGATGTCGCGGGCGCCGTTCGCACGCTTCACTGCGTCCTGCAGCAGCGCAACGATCGTCGTCTCGGCTTCTTCCCAGCTTCCCTTGAGCGTGCAGCCGGCTGCGTTTCGATGACCGCCGCCACCAAACTTCTCCGCCACCTTCGCGACGTTGACATCGCCTTTAGATCTCAAGCTCGTGCGATAAACTCCCGGCTCACTCTCTTTGAGCATCGCGACAGCTTCGACCTCGCCCACCGTCAGCGGATAGTTAACAAATCCGTCTGCATCTTCGTCTGACGCCTGTGCCTGCTGTTGCATCTCGAGTGACTGCCGCATGCACGCAACGCGTCCGGTCTCGTCCCTGCGCGCAGTCGACAGCACCGCCCCCATTAGCTGAATCCTGCTCCACGGGTAACTTGCAAACACTGCCT
>DATFDT010000266.1:0-50980 GCA_035251975.1 Pyrinomonadaceae bacterium
GTTTTTCAGCAGCCTGCTAGGGGAAAGAACAAGTCGGGAAGAGGGGCTTGCCCCCGCCGCTGCTTGGAATCGACGAGCGGGGGCAAGCCCCTCTTCCTGACTTGTTCTTTCTACGGCGCTCACGGACGCTCTCACGTCCAATAGGTGCGATCGAGCGAACGATAACCAACGGCTTCTGAGACGTGATTGGCATTGATCGCGTCGCAACCTTCGAGATCTGCAATGGTTCGGCTCACTTTGAGAATGCGATCGTAAGCGCGCGCTGATAAGCCGAGGTGGCGCATCGCATTCTCGAGGGTCTTCTCGCTGTGGGAATCGATCTGGCAGTACGCGCGAATCATGCGCGGGGTCATGGCGGCATTCGAAAAGATCTTCTCGCTCGCAAAGCGACGATGTTGTCGCTCGCGCGCTGCAATGACGCGTTGTCGGATCACCGCAGAGCTATCTGTTTCTGGAGCAGTCTCGCCACGCAGCTCGCGAAACTTCACGGCGGGTACATCGATGTGGATATCGATACGATCGAGGAGTGGTCCGGAGATGCGACCAACGTAGCGCTGAATCTGAGTCAGAGAGCAGCGACACTCGCGCGTGGGATCATTCCAGAAACCACAAGGGCAGGGATTCATCGCAGCGGCTAACACGAACGAAGCGGGGAAAGTTAACGACATCGAAGCACGACTGATCGTGACTTGTTGATCTTCGAGCGGCTGGCGCAATACTTCCAAAACACTGCGATCAAACTCCGGCAGCTCGTCGAGAAACAGCACGCCGTGATGCGCGAGCGAGACTTCGCCTGGTCTCGGTAGCGTTCCGCCACCAATCAATCCAGCATCACTGATCGTATGATGAGGTGAACGAAAAGGACGTTCGGTAACGAGTCCGGCACGCCCAGTCAAACCCGCAACAGAATGAATCTTGGTCAACTCGAGCGCAGCCTCGAACTCGAGCGGCGGCATGATCGTCGGCAAACGTTTCGCAAGCATCGTCTTGCCGGAACCCGGTGGTCCAATCAGCAGAATGTTATGTGCGCCGGCGATCGCGATCTCCAACGCTCTCTTCGCAGACATCTGGCCGCGAGCTTCTTTGAAATCGACACTGTATTGACCTGTGCGCCGGAGTATACCTTCAACGTCGACCTTCATCGGCTTCGGCGGCAGCGGCGATCGCAACTGTTCGACCAAACCCACCGCGCTGCGCAGATCGGCGACAGGGTAAACATTCACGCCCGACACCACCGCAGCTTCCGTCGCATTCTCTTCCGGCAGAATTAAATGACGAATCGAGCTCTCACGCGCCAGCACCGCGATCGGCAGCGCGCCTTTGATCGCTCGCACGCGGCCATCGAGCGAAAGCTCGCCGACACAGAGGACGTGAATCAGGTTCTCGCGTTCTGCGAGCTCGCCATTGGCGCCGAGTATTCCCAACGCGATCGGCAGATCGAAACTCGCTCCTTCCTTGCGAACATCTGCGGGAGCGAGATTTATGGTGGTCTTTTTAAATGGAAAGAAGTGACCGCAGTTTTGAATAGCCGCGCGAATGCGCTCGCGCGACTCGCGAACAGCGGGATCAGGAAGACCGACGATCGTGACCGGCGGCTCCTTGTCGTTGTCACTCCGAACCGGAGTTAAGTTGACTTCAATGTCGACGAGATCAGCGTCGATACCGTAGACGGCTGCGGAGAGTGTTCTGAAGAGCATGTGAGGCGGCCCCTTTACCACAGATTACACAGATTACACAGATGTCATTAGACATCTGCGTAATCGGTGGACAAAAACTTTCGAAAAATTAGCGACGCGGAGAGGGTGCAGTCGCTGTCGATGGGATTTTAATTTCCTGTCCGGCTTTCAATTCAGAGTTCACCGGGATTCCGTTCAACCGGGCAACGTCGTTGGCATCCAGGCTGCGCGCCGCAGCGATACTCGCGATCGTCTCGCCCTTGCGAGCACGAACTTTATTGATGCCGGGACCTTGTTTCTCACCCGCGTTCGTTGCAGCCGCCGTCGATCTCACCCACTTGGTGAGCTTGACGCTGCCGCTCGGAGCCACAATCTTCGTTGCGCCTTTCAACTCAACTCCGCTATTCCACGACTGAAGCTGAGCCGCGTTGAAACCGGTTCGGTTCGCAACTGCCTGCCAGTCTTCACCAGGCGCCACTGAAATCAATCGCGCCGTCTCACGCTTATCGGGCGTGATTCTCTGAATCAGAGATGCGAACTGTTTCGCACGTCCCGCCGGAATGCGCACGTTGTACGCATCACCACGCGGTGTGATGTCGCGCTTCAACTCCGGATTCAGGCTGCGGATGTAATCAACGTTGGAATCGGTCGCGTCGGCAACGAGCTGCAAGCTGGTCGCTGTCGGAACCTGTACCACGTCGTATGACATCGGCGCGTCGGACTTGATTCCCTTGAACCCATACTTCTCTGGATTCTTGGCAATCAAAATCACCGCGAGAATATTGGGAACGTAGTTGCGTGTTTCCTGCGCGATGTATGGATAGATCATCCAGAAGTTGGCAGTGCCGGCGCGCGAAATGGCGCGGTCGACATTTCCGGCACCCGTGTTGTAGGCGGCCATCGCCAGTTCCCAGTTGCCGTTGTAGCGCCTGGCGAGATCTTTCAGGTGACGAGCCGACGCGCGTGTCGCCTGTTCGTAACTGTTCCGCTCGTCGATGTAAGCGTTTTGACGCAAGCCATACATGCGACCTGTGCTCGGAATGAACTGCCACAAGCCCGACGCTGCCGCCCACGAAACTGCTTTCGGTTTCCACGCGCTTTCAACCTGACCCAG
This sequence comes from Pyrinomonadaceae bacterium, assembly GCA_035251975.1. GTDB lineage: Bacteria > Acidobacteriota > Blastocatellia > Pyrinomonadales > Pyrinomonadaceae > PSRF01. The sequence continues at coordinate 2,791 of DATFDT010000266.1, forward strand.
CCAGGTCACGTCCAGCGGCACACCTTCCTCAGCGAAGATCTTTCGCGCGAGCCTCATGTACTGGCCTGAGCGGCGCAGTCCATTTTCCATCGTGGAGCGGCCACGCGACTGGTAGTAATTGATGTATTGCTGAATTAACGGATTAAGAGTGAACGTGAAATTGACGTTCTTCTGAGCTTCTCCCAACGCGGCAATGTCTGCATTCGAGACTTGCTTCTCATCCTCGGTAAGAACCAGTTTGCTCAAATCATCGAGTGGCGAAGGCTCAAACTTCTGATCGCGAAATCCGATCTGCGGAGCAGGCACTGGTTTCGGATCCTGCGTCTGTGTGTTTTGCGCGACGAGTTGCGCGTTGACCGCGGCATTTGGCTGCTGAGTCGGGACTTCCTCGCGATAGATACGCTCGACGAGCTCGAGATAGTACGTTTGCAGTTTTTGACTCGCACGCACATCAAAGCCCGATTCGAGAATCGAATCGATCGCTTTATCAAACTCTTCGCGAGCTTGTTCGCGCTTGTTGTCTTCGAGGTTGAGTTTGCCCCTGCGGAAGTGATCTTCCGCACGCGTCACGATCTGCGAAATGCGACCTTCGGACTGCTCAACTTCTGAAGGGATTGTTCGTGCCGATGAAGCAACAGGGATCTGAGCGATAGCAGTTGCCGCCGAAGCGACGAGCGCCATTAGTAAAGCCACACAGGCTTTCAGACGAGGAAAGCTCGTTGAAATCAAAATCGTCTTACTCCTCAGTTTGTGCGGTATCTAATGGCTCCCTTTGAATTGCACTGCAGGACTCGCTGAAACAGGAGCCAAAATCACTTCGGAGGTTACCACACGGTTTTTTGGGGTGTCAAACTAAACACCACAGTTGAAACAGACTCTCAAACAGTAAAATTTTCCACGCTTTAGACCTGCATTGGTTGCAAAAGACTTAACCACGGATGCCACGGATCGAATACGGATTTAATAAATCCGGTGCTCATCCGTGAAATCTGTGGTTTAAATCCATACATAGAAAATTCGAGCCTGTTTCGTAACAAAATAGCTAAACCTTTAACAGAGCAACTCTTAGCCTGCTAATAACCTCGTAACCTTCGGACGGAACGATGCTTGCCACTTGCCCCGATCAGGGCATGTTCTCCCTGTGTGTCAGATCAAAGTTTTGAGAACCGATTAACAGAGAAAGCTATGTCTACAGTCGTCAAAACCAAAGTTCACGAATTCCCCAGGCCCGCCGAGATCGGCATGGCGCCCTCGCGTTCACAATTCTTCTTTAACCGCGAGCTGAGCCTCCTGGAATTTCATGCACGAGTGCTGGAAGAGGCACTCGACAACAACAACCCGCTCCTCGAGCGGCTGAAATTTTCGTCCATCTTCTCTGCAAATCTCGACGAGTTCTTCCAGATTCGCGTGTCGGGTTTGAAAGAGGAGTTGGAAGATACAAACGTCGTTTCACCAGATGGCCTGACGCCGGCGGAGCAGTTGCGAAAAACGCGCGAACGCATTCTCGTGCTGGTCGACCAGCAGGCTCGTTGTTTACGCGAAGAGATCCTTCCGCAACTCAAAGCAGCAGGCATTTCGCTGATTCCGTACGAGTCTCTGTCGCGCCATGAAAAAGAAAGTCTCAAAGACTACTTCATGGAAAAGATCTATCCGATCCTGACGCCGCTGGCTGTCGATCCGAGTCACCCGTTTCCTTACATCTCGCCACTGAGCGTGAATATCGGGCTGATGGTCCATGCGCCGGAAGAAGAAAAACTCATTGGCCGTAAGAAACGAGAAGCGTCGCGGTTTGTCCGGATCAAGGTTCCGTCACTCGTGCCGCGCCTCGTGCCGGTCGGTGCTTCCGGAGTTCGTTTCGTAATGCTCGAAGAGATTATCGAAGCAAACATCCAGGTGCTGTTTCCCGGCATGAATCCTGGTCCATGTCATCTGTTCCGCGTCACACGCGATGCTGATATCGAGATCCGCGACGAAGAAGCGGAAGACTTATTGGGCTTGATTCAGGAAGAGTTGCGACGCCGGAGGTTTGGCGCGCCAGTGCGACTCGAAATATCGCCGAGCATGCCTGCTGAGATGATCGAATATCTGTCCGAGTCTCTCGACCTCAAGCCAGACGACGTTTACGTGTTTGATGGGCCACTACACGTTCAGGACTTGATGGAGCTCTTCGATATCGATCGTCCTGACTTGAAAGATGAGCCATTCACGGCGTCGGTGCCTGCGTGGTACACCGAGTATGAAAACGTCTTCGAGGCGATCCGTGAACGCGATCGATTATTGCATCACCCGTACGACTCGTACGACTGCGTCACCGGCTTCATCAATCAAGCGGTTGAAGATCCTGACGTAGTTGCCATCAAGATCTGTCTCTATCGCACTGGTCCTGATTCACCGATTCCGCCGGCACTGATCCGCGCAAGCGAACAGGGCAAACAGGTGACGGCGCTGATCGAGCTGAAAGCTCGGTTCGACGAGGAACACAACATCGAATGGGCCCGCAAACTCGACTACGCAGGGGTTCACGTCGTCTACGGCATAATGGGTCTCAAAACACACGGCAAGTTGACGCTCGTAGTCAGGCGCGAAGGTGAAACTCTGCGCCGTTACGTCCACGTTGCTTCGGGTAACTACAACCCGACGACTTCGTGCACGTACACCGACCTCGGCATGTTTACGGTCGACGATACCATCGGCCGCGACGCGACTGAGTTGTTCAACTATCTCACCGGCTTCTCGCAACAGACAGACTATCGCACACTGATGGTCGCGCCGATCGATCTACGCGACAAGTTGAACGCACTGTTCGATCGCGAGATCGAGCATCAACGGGCGGGCAGACCGGCACACATCATCGCGAAGTTCAATCGTCTTGCAGATCTTCAGGTGATCGAGAAGCTTTACGAGGCCTCGCGAGCCGGCGTGAAGATCGATCTGATCGTGCGCGGCATTTGTATGTTGCGTCCGGGAATTCCGGGTCTGTCGGAAAACATCACGGTGCGAGGCGTCGTCGGTCGTTTTCTCGAGCATAGCCGCGTCTTCTGGTTCCAAAATGGTGGTGACGATGAGATCTACATCGGCAGCGCTGACTGGATGTCCCGAAACCTGAAACACCGCATTGAGGTTGTAGCCCCTGTAACTGATCCCCAATCGAAACGCTATTTGCGCGACGTGCTGCTTGACGCTTACCTGCGTGACAACACGAAAGCGCGTGAATTGCAGCCTGATGGCAGGTACATGGCCGTAGGTCGCGGCGCGGAGCCGTTCAATAGCCAGGAATATTTTATTGGCTGGCCGACGAGTGAATGATCTGCTTTACAGGATTGCAGGATTTACAGGATGGACCATGATGAAGCATAAGAGGAACCTTGTAACACTGATTGTCTTTGCGCTGCTGTTAAGTGTCACTTCAATAGAAACCGGTTTCGCGGCCAAGAAGAAAAAGAAAGAAGCTCTCACGGGAACGCCGATCCTGTGGCAGCGTCCCAATGACATCGCGTCACGCGATCTCTTTCTTGGGCCAGGTGGCGCAGCGATGCGTCCTGATCTGCGTCGCATCACATTCATCAAAGAAGAGAAAGGTGGCTACTCGAAGAAGTATCGAGTACGCGATGGTGCTGGCCGTGTGTGGGTCGTGAAGATTGGTAAAGAAGCACAATCGGAGACTTCGGCCGTCAGACTGCTCTACGGTCTCGGTTATTTAACCGAGATCAACTATCTCGTTCCGCGCGTCACGATTCCCGGCAAAGGAACGTTCAGCAATGTTCGGTTCGAAGCGCGACCTGAAAACCTGAAACGTGCGGGCGAGTGGAAGTGGAAAAAGAATCCGTTTGTCGGCACGCCGGAGTTGCAGGGTCTCAAGATCATGATGGCGATGATTAACAACTGGGACTTGAAAGACTCGAACAACGTGATCCTGAAGGACGGCGACGAGCTTCATTACGCGATCAGCGATCTGGGCGCGACGTTTGGACATGCGAGCACAACGCCGCTCTTCTGGCGTTTCACGAGAAGTCGGAACAACCCGTCGAACTACGCGAAGTCAAATTTCTTCGAGAAAGTTAAAGGCAATCGCGTGGTGCTGCACTTCGGTGGAAAGAACAGCGGGCTGATGAAAAACATCACGGTTCAGGATGCGCAGTGGATCGCGAGTCTGCTTTCCCAGCTCAGCGACGCGCAGCTTCGTGACGCGTTTCGTGCGGCGAACTACACGCCGGGCCAGATCAATTTACTGGCGGGCGAAGTCCGCGAGCGCACAAACGAGCTCCTGAGCCTGCGTCCCGCCGTGCAGATCGGCAGGAACTAGGTGGTCGCTAATAAAAAGCGAAGAGAGTCATTAACGCTTGTAGTCGTCTTCACGGGCGTGGTTCTGCTGAGCGCGCTTGCCGTCGTCTACTTTCTTGGTGGTGGCAGGCGCGTAACTCCGGAAATAGTTCGACAAAGTCCAACGCCTGATGCCGTCCTTGGTCCGTCACCTGCTCCTCAATCACAATCGGGCGGCGACAACGTCATCGATCGATTATTCGGCACGCACAACTACGAAACTTATGCGAACGGCACAACGTGGGCGGAGACGTTGGGACGACTCTTTCTCCGCCTGCTGCTCGCGGCGCTGCTCGGTGCGGCACTCGCTTACCGTCCTCGCAGACGCATACTCGTACTCAAACGCAATCCTTACGTTTCGCAAACGCAGATCTTGCTCGCCATCGTCGCCGCTGCGTTGATGATCATTGTGGGCGACAACGCGGCGCGGGCGTTTGGTATCTTCGCCGCAGTCTCGCTCGTGCGATTTCGGACGAACATTCGTGATCCGAAAGAAATCACGGTGCTTTTGATCAGCATGGCGCTGGGGCTCGCGTGCGGCGTTGGTCGCTGGGACCTCGCGCTGGTGCTCGCGTTCTTCGCGTTGCTTGTGCTTTGGATACTGGAGTGGCGCGAGCCGGAGCAGGTGTTTCGCTCGATGGAATTGAAGGTGACGACGGTGAATGTCGTCTCGACGCAGAGAGCGCTGCGACAGGTGTTCAAGCAGCATGGTTTCGATAAGGAATTGCGAGCGATCGACCGCGAGGCGACCGAGGATTCACCGGGAAGTATCGTTTACGCGGTTGACGTGAGCCCGATGATAAGTACTGACGAGATCAGTGCTGATATTCTGGCGATTGACGGACCGAACGTGCGCGGAATCGAGTGGGATCAGAAAAAGAGCTACTCGTATCTGTATCAATAAAAAATCCGTGTAATCTGTGGTTAAAGCAGCCACGGATTACACGGATTGGAAAACGAATTTACTTTTGATTAGCGGTCGAGGTGGTAACGGTGGCGCTGGCTTGTTTGGTTAGCCAGTTCGCGGCATAGTCCTGTACGAACTTCTTCATGTCGCCGTGTCCCCAGCGCGTGTAGAAGTCAAACTTCTTCATCTCCGCATAAACCTGATCGTAGTTCCAGTTGTATAGATTGAAGCGGTAAACAGCGCCCATCACGCCTGTGCGATGACGTCCGCCGGCGCAGTGCACGTAAAACTTGCCGGTTTCAGGATTGTTAACGAGCTTCAAAAACTCATCGATCTTCGAAGTCTCCGGATAATCCTTATCGCTCATCGGAATGTTCACATACTTCATTCCGAGCGCTTCGACTTGCCGCTTTTCATAGTCCTTCGTGTCGATCTGCAAATCGATCACGGTCTTGATCCCGAGCGCGGCTAACTGGCTGTAGTCATTTTCCTTCGGCTGACCGCCGCGGAAAAACCGGTCATCCATTTGCCCAAAGTTTTTGATCTTTACATTACTGGTTTCCGCTTTTTCGACTTCCTGACTGAAGGCTGAGACTTGAGAGACTAAAACCAATGCGATTACGCCGAAGAAGACAGATAGATAGCTGCGCTTGGAAGAAATCACTGGAAAACTCCTTGAAATGGGTATTGCGACTTGCCGAGCCGCGGAACCTAACCGCGGACTGAGATTCACCGCACTACTCGTTGGTTGTTCAACTATCATGACCGTATTAAATTCACGCAGGACGCGCGTTTGCGGCCTGCGGAATCCTCTGTGGCCTCGGGGCCGGACTGGCCGGAGGCAGCACCTTCTCACCCAGTGCTTCACGAAACACCTGGCGCATGTTGTCAACAAACACGAAACGAATATCTTTGAATGGCTCTTTCGGAACTTCGTCGAGATCCCGACGGTTCTGCTGCGGAAGGATAATCGTTGTCACCCGCGCGCGTCTAGCTGCAAGTACTTTTTCCTTCACGCCGCCAATCGGCAGCACGTTGCCCCGCAAAGTGATCTCGCCCGTCATTGCTACGTCCTTGCGCACCGGTCGACTCGACAATGCTGAGACCATCGCGGTAGCAAGGGTTATTCCCGCTGACGGGCCGTCTTTGGGAATCGCACCTTCGGGAATGTGAATGTGCAGGTCGTAGGTACTGAAATCTTCTTCGGCGATGTCCAGCTCTTTTGCCCGCGATTTAGCGTAGGAATAAGCAGCCTGCGCTGACTCGCGCATCACATCGCCAAGCTGGCCAGTCAAAACAAGATTTCCCTTGCCTTTCATGCGCAGCGCTTCAATGAATAGCACATCGCCGCCGACTGCGGTCCACGCCAAACCAGTTGCGACTCCGATCTGATCTTTCTTCAACACTTCTTCAGGAATGATCTTCGGCGGGCCGAGAAACTCGTGCACGCTCTTCAACGAAACCCTGACACCGCCTTTGTGACCTTCAGCAATCTTGCGCGCAACCTTCCGGCAGATCTTGCCGATCTCGCGCTCAAGCTGGCGCAGTCCGGCTTCCTGTGTGTATTGCTGGATGATCACGGTCAGCGCGGTTTTTGAAACGTGCAGATCCTTGGCCGTGATGCCGTTCTCTTCCATCTGCTTCGGGATCAGGTGGCGAATGGCGATCTCGCGCTTTTCTTCTTCCGTGTAACCAGCGAGACGAATCACTTCCATGCGATCGCGCAATGCTGGTTGGATCGTGTCGAGCACGTTTGCGGTCGTCATGAAGATCACGTTCGAAAGATCGAAAGTGACCCCGAGATAGTTGTCGCGGAACGAATTGTTCTGCTCGGGATCGAGCACTTCGAGCAATGCTGACGACGGATCACCACGGAAATCAGCGCCGACTTTATCGATCTCGTCGAGCATGATGAGCGGATTGTTTGTGCCCGCCTGTTGTACAGCCTGAATAATCCGGCCCGGCATCGCGCCGACGTAAGTTCTACGATGACCGCGAATCTCAGCTTCATCGTGAACACCACCCAGCGAGAGACGCACAAACTTCCGATCGAGAGCACGCGCGATTGAACGTCCGAGCGAGGTCTTGCCAACTCCCGGTGGTCCAACGAGACAAAGGATCGGACCTTTCGGTTTTTCTTTCAGCTTGCGTACCGCGAGCGCTTCGATGATTCGATCTTTAACCTTCTCGAGACCGTAGTGATCTTCGTTGAGTACAGTTTCGGCCTTTTTCAGATCGAGATTGTCGACTGAAGATCTGGACCACGGCAGATCGGTCATGATCTCCATCCAGTTTCTGAGCGTCGCTGTTTCAGCGGCGTCAGGATGCATGCGCTCGAGTTTTTTGAGCTGGCGCAGTGCTTCTTCTTCAGCCGGTTTCGGCATCTTCGCGACTTCGATCTTTTCGCGGAACTGCGCTGTCTCTTCCGCAAGCTCATTTCCCTCGCCCAGCTCACTCTGAATCGCTTTCAGTTGCTGGCGCAGGTAAAACTCTCTCTGCGAGCGATCGATGTCGGCGCGTGCCTGCGTGTTGATTTCCTGTTGGACCGTGAGAACTTCTATCTCTTTGTTTAGAAGATCGTTGACGCGACGAAGCCGTGCAGTCGTGTCCGCGATGTCGAGCACTGACTGTGCGTCTTCAACTTTTAATTCGAGGTTTGAAGCAGATAAATCTGCGAGGCGTCCCGCGTCATCGAGATTCGCAATGATCGCCATCACTTCAGGAGAAATGTTTTTACCGAGATTGATGGCTTTCTCCATCGACGCACGAACATTGCGCACAAGTGCTTCAACTTCGAGCGAACGTTCCGGCGGCAGCACTTCCTGCATCACGCTCACCTTCGAGCGCAGGTATTCGCCCGTAGTATCAACCGATTCGACGTGGGCGCGCGCGAGTCCCTGGACCAGAATGCGTATGCGACCGTCAGGCAACTTGAGCATGCGCATGATTACCGCGGCCGTTCCGACGGCGTACAGATCATCCGCCACCGGTTCCTCTTTATCGAGATCCTTCTGCGACGCGAGCAGGATCATGCGGTTCTCGGCGAGCGCTTCGTCTACTGCCCTGATCGACTTCTCACGCGAAACAAACAGCGGGACGATCATGAACGGGTAGATCACGATGTCGCGCAAAGGCAGCACCGGCAGCTCGTTCGGAATCTGGAGTTGCTGATCGGTGTCAGCAGCTTCGATTGCTTCGGTAAACTCTGGTTCTTTCACAATTGCCATGATGTGATTCTCGACCGCTACGTTTGAGTTTACTTCTCTGTGCAATCTCTGTGTCCTCTGTGTCTCTGTGGTTAAATCAGGAGAAACATCACCACAGAGACACAGAGGACACAGGGATTGCACAGAGAACTACTTACTCAATCACAGCGTCCTTAACTTCCACGATTACTTCCTCTCCCCGTCGATCTTCGATCTTCGGGAGATGAATGTGCAGCACGCCGCTTTTCAACTCGGCGGTTGCGTTTCGAATGCAAACTGTCCAGCGCAGCGGTACGATCCGGCTAAACTTACCGAAACTGCGTTCTGAGCAATGGTAGGAAATGATTCGTCGCCGGCTTGGTCTTCGTTTCTTTTCGCCCCAGATCCGGAGTTTGGTGTTGGTTAATCCGATCTTGATCTGGTCGGCAGTCACGCCCGGCAGCTCGACGCGGATCGAAATTATCGATTCCGTTTCGCACAGGTCGACTGGCGGCGCCCATTCGCCAGACGCAAGCGGGTTCTCGGCTTCAGTCGCTTCCTGCAAAGCCGCATAGAGCCGTCCCACGCGATCACGCAGTCGCTGAACTTCAAGCCGTTCTAATCCGGTCGCGCGAATGGGTTTGATCATTGCAAATCCCCTGGTTCGTTAAAACTACGCTCGTTAATACTACTTCTTGCTTGTGGGTCCTGTTTGTCGTGTGCGCACGAGGTGTTTGAGCTCGGTCATAAATTCCGAGACGTCTTCAAACTCGAGATACACAGAAGCAAAACGAACATATGCGACTTTGTCCAGTTCTTTCAAGCGTCGCATGATCATCTCGCCGATCTTGCTCGTCGGGCGTTCGCGTTCGGGGGATTCCTGCACGTACTTCTCAATGGCGTTGACGATACTATCAAGTTTACTCGAAGGCACAGGTCGTTTTTCGCAGGCGCGCAACAAACCGGCCATGACCTTGTTGCGATCGAAGGTTTCGCGGCGCCCGTCTTTCTTGACGACCATGTAGGGTATCTCGTCGATGCGCTCGTAGGAGGTGAATCGTCGCTCGCACCTGAGACATTCGCGCCGGCGACGAATCGCATCGCCTTCGCGAGACTCACGCGAGTCAACAACCTTATCTTCGAGATACGCGCAGAATGGACATTTCATATAAGTTGGACCCCTTTCCGGGAACTCGTGAGGCGACGGCAGTGTCGCCCTACGATGGTTCGGGTGAAATCATCGTGCGCAGTTTCGATATGCTCAAATCCCCCCGGATCAAATAGAAAACTCCAAATAAGAGTGCGGGACCAAAATCTACAAGGTGCATAACAATCGACAACGCTGCCGCAATTTCCTTGTGGACGCCGAGAAACAAAAGACCTGCCGCCGTTGCCGCGTGAAAGGCGCCCGCCGCTCCGCCCGGTGTCGGTACGAGCGATCCGACCAACGACCAGCCGAGCACGAAGATCGTTTCGCCGAAGCCGACCGGCAGATGGAAGGCTCGCATTACCAGAAGATTCGCGGAGGCGATTGCAAACCACACAAGGACAGTCCAGCCAATGGTCTCGAATAGCTCGGTCAGGTTCACGAGCACGCGCAACGCCTGCGCGAGTTGTTCAAATAAACTCAAGACGATCTTGGCTAGCTTTCCTGGGATCAAACGCCAGCTCAAGAGTCGCGCGATAAACCCGATCACTAGTGACGACTGCGCGCGGAACCAGATGAGAAAGACTATGCCGAGTATCGTTGCGCCTAAAAGCACCCAACCTGCGGTACGAACTCTTTCAAAGGAAACATCGAGCGACGAAGATGGTTTGAACCAAAGCAGGTTGATGGCGAACATAAGCGCAACGGCGCTCATGTCGTAAATACGTTCAACGGCAATCGTGACGAGCGAAGCGGTCGGCCTTACGCGCGGATCGCGCATCGACAACACCACGGGTCGCACAAACTCCCCCGCCCGTCCAATTAGAAATACCGCGCTAAAACCGATGGTCGTGGCTGCAAATAAGTCAGCGAAGCGTGCTGCGCTCAGTGGTTTCAGTAAAGCGCCCCAGCGAAGAGCCCGTAAAAAATAGACGGTGCTGATGACCAGGACGGCAGCGGCCAGAAGCATTGGGTCTGAGTTACGAACCGCGTGGCCGACCTCTGCCCATTCGAGATTACGGCCGAACCACCACAGAAGCGCCGCAGCGAGTAAACAGAGAACAACGAATTCAATGTATTTGCGATAGCTCTGGGCGCTCGACATTAGTCAGGTCAGCTCAAACCACAACATGTTGGGCCGGTCGCAAAGCCTACTACATGACTGGTGAACAGAGCAACGTCGAATAGAACAAGTCAGGAAGAGGCGCTTGCCCCCGCCGTTGCCTGGATTGGATGAGCGGACGTAAGCCCCCTCTTCCGACTTGTTCCATTCTTTGCCTTTTTACTTGTTCTATTCTTTATGCCTTTTGTGCATCTTTGTGGCAAACTTAACCTGAACTTTAATTTGGTGCCGGTCGTAAACGATTCGACCTACAGGTACCTGGAGAGGATACAGTGGGAGCTGTTAAGGCGTTGGCCGTTAGTGAAGGAGCCGAACTGGTTCGCAGGTGTCGCGCAGGCGACGGCGCGGCGTGGGAAGAGATTGTGCAGAGCTATTCCCGCCGCATTTATAACCTCGCTTACCGCTTCACCTCCCGCTCCGATACGGCAGAAGATCTTACGCAGGAAGTTTTCGTTAGGGTTTACCGTTCTTTGGATCAATACGACCCCAAGCAGGGTGATTTACAGAACTGGCTGATGCGTCTTGCGCGTAACCTGATTATCGATGATTACCGCAAGCGCCAACGCACTCCGCACGATAACCTCGCTGACGATCTCGCCGATCACAGTTATCACCTCCACACGCGGACAAACTCAGTTCAGAAAGAAATGGAGCGCCGCGAGCTTGGAGCTCAGGTGCAGGCGGGCATCGACAAACTGTCACCCGATCTGCGGACGTGTGTGATATTGAGAGATATCGAAGAGCTCAGTTATCAGGAAATTGTTGACCTCCTGAAGATTCCTGAAGGAACGGTTAAGTCGCGAATCAATCGCGGGCGTATCGAGCTGGCGAAGATCCTGCGAAGGATGAAAGTGGTTGCGATGAGTGAGGCATAGAAAGAAAAGCGGCGGGAAGTGAAAAAACGATGCTTTGTGTGGATTTCGAAAACCTTTTGACCGACTACATTGAGGGCGTAGTAGGTCCTGAAACCAATCGGCTCATGGGCGAGCACGCGATGAAGTGCCCCGTGTGCCATGAAACTCTGTTAGCGGTACGCGGCACGATCGAGACTTGCCGTACGGCAACCGTGCCCCCGCCCTCAATAGAACTGGAAGCTCGTATTCTGCAAAAAACAGTGCCTGATACAGCGATGGGTTGTGAGGAGTTTGAAGAGTGTCTGACTGACTATCTCGACGGCTTCCTCCCCGCGCATCTCTATCACCGCTGGGAACGCCACGCAGCAATGTGCGATCGCTGCACCGAGCTTCCCGGCGAGGTTGTTAGATCTATCGGCGCTTGTTACACATACATTTCCGAAGAGCGACCATTGCCCGAAGGTCTGAACGAAAGAATCCTCCAGGCAACACTCGGAACCGCAACTGCGCAAGAGATCAAAGCTCCGTGGACAGCGCGCGCCGCTTCACGATTCCGGTTGTGGTTAGACCCGCTCATCTCCCCACAACTCGTCACAGTCGCCACGATGCTACTCGTGGCGATTCTTGTGTTAACCAGTACAGTTTCCACTGACGGTTCGATCAGTGGCGTTTATGCTGCCGGCCTGCAACTCGCAGAGCGAACAGGCGCACAATCAGTAGGGAGATAGGTTTTACCGAAATGATGTACTGTGGCTACCATGCTAAGAATCCGGCGGTGGTTCAGTGCAATCAGTGTGCACGCTGGTTGTGTCCTGCCTGCGATCATCGCGTGCGCGGATTTCCTTTCTGCCAGGACTGCATCGTGCAGGGAGTTGAGCTGCTGCGGCACCATTCAAGCTCGCACCCAACTAACATCCTGAAACGAAAGAGCTCGCCATTTGTCGCTACGCTGCTTTCGTTTGTTCCCGGTTTAGGTGCCGCTTATAACGGGCAAACTTCGAAGGCGATTGTTCACTTCGCGATCTTCGCCAGCTTCTTCCAAATGGCTGTCGTGACGCAGGGAATGCACTTCTTTATCCTGGGCGTGATCGGCACGTGGCTGTTTGCGGCAGTCGATGCGTGCCGGACGGCGCAGTTGCTGCGGGCTGGGCTGAGTCCGGATTCTGAAGATGATGTGATTGCTCGCCGGCTTTACGGAAATCCTTTCGCGTGGGGAACGACGCTGATCATTATCGGCACGCTCTTCCTGCTGCACACGTTGCTGGGAGTTACTCTTCCGATCAAGGAGTTGCTGCCGGTAGCGCTCGTCGCCCTCGGTGCTTACATGTTGTTTGACTACATTCGTCGCGGCAAAGGGTCTGATCGGATCGTCAGATTTGATTCGCGACGTCCACCACCGTCGGTGGTTCCGAATTCCCGTCCGGTAGACGCCACCAACTTTCGGACAGGTGAAACTACACAGTTCGCGCGGCGAGACGTAACTCCGTTACCCTTCGAACGCAGATCCTGATTTATACTCCGTTACGAGGTTGAAAATTTATGTGTTGTGGTCTTCTTAAAGGTTTTGGCGGACTCGGAGCAATCGTCGCTTTGATCCTCGTGGTGGTCGCTCTTCTGAAACAACTGATTCTGCTCGTTGGATTCCTGCTTACGGCGCTGAAGGTCGCGATCATTGTCGTGTTCGTTGCCGTGCTGGTAATGATCGCGCTCGCGATCTGGCGTGACCGCTGCAGGCGACGCGACGCCGGAGTCTGAATTCCATTCAGGAGTGATAGGTCCTATATGTTTTATAGGACCTATTCCTTTCTTCTTTTTTCCTTGCCAAAGTTGCAACAATTTGCTGGCCTGTGATAGGGTCAGGGCCTTGCAGGACCGGCCGGATGGATTTCACCTCGGAGGGACCTTGAGGTTTCTAATCCACCCGCTGCAAATCTTCAAGTAGGTTTCATAAAAGACAACTTTCCCCGTATCGCGCAAATCGCTTTTGGCGAGTTTGTGCTTTCGGTTGTCGCGCCCCGGTTTTACTGCGCGGCAACAGGAGTTCACAGAATGGCCAAAGAAGACCGATTTTATGCCTTTATTATTGCCCACACGTCCCGTTCCCGAGCCCGAGTCCAACGAATCCGCGTAGAAAAAAGATTGGTGACTGTCCTATGCGCCGTCCTCCTGGTGCTGGGAGTCGGACTTTTTTACGGACTTTACGGCTTAACTCAACACGCAAACCACCTGCGTATCGAGTTTGAAAATCAACGCCTGCGCGCCGAAAACGAGCGCCAGCGGCAGGAACTGGAAAAACTGAACAACCGCGTCGAGAAGGTTGAAGACACCTCGCGGAAGTTGGCTGAGAAGTCCGGTGTCGTCGAGCAGCCCATACCGCCCGGAACCGGCGGCCCGGCGCTGCCTTTGGACGAAATGGGCCTCGCCACGCTCACCGCGAAGATGGGCAGGCTTGAGGAAGATCTACGCGCTTACGAGGCGATTCTGCGCCAACGCGGCTACACTCCGACCGTGTGGCCGGTCGAAGGAACGCTGGAAGGCGGCTTCGGCGGACGCCGGAATCCATTCGGCGGCGCGGGTTATGAGTTTCATACCGGTCAGGACATCGAGGCGCCGTGGGGCGCACCGGTCTATGCAGGGGCCAGCGGTAAAGTCTCTTTTGTCGGCTGGCAGAATGGGTACGGGCAGATCGTGATCGTCGATCATGGTGGTGGCCTAACCACCCGCTACGGTCACTTGTCGCACATCGACGTCGAGTTCAATCAGACCGTCTCGAGGGCCCAATTACTGGGGAAAGTAGGGTCAACCGGGCGCTCGACTGGACCACACCTTCACTACGAAGTGCGCATAAATGATCAGGCTGTTGATCCACTGCCCTATCTGCTGTTGAGTACCAAAGGGGCCGTGAATTGAGATAAAACAATGTGGGTAGGCGGGCTAACCTGAGGTAACGCTTTAACTTAGGCGATATACAAAAAACTTTTCTTGCTTGACAGGATTTTGAACTTCGCCTAATATGCGCCGTCGTTCAATGCAGGGACGGCATTTCCGAGCCCAGCATCCCGATCCACAAGCTGTAAGAAATGAGTTTTAGTTCTGCCCCCGTAGTCTGTGCATGCTGAAATAGCGCTCCCCGCGCTTTTCATCATGCATTTTTTTGTTGGTTGTGTGTTTCCGTCTAGCGCCATTTCAAGGTGCGACCCGGCTCACAAGCATTAACCTTGGTACGATGCTCCCATGGCTTCGTGTCCGTTTTACCGAATCGTTAGGAGGATTCGTTGTTATGTCTAGAATAACCGGTAAGGTCAAGTGGTTTAACAATTCGAAGGGTTACGGTTTTATCGAGCAACCAGGCTCTTCGGACATCTTCGTTCACTATAGCGCCATCCAGGGCGACGGCTTCAAGACTCTCGAAGAGGGCCAGGAAGTCGAGTTTGAGGTTACGCAAGGCCCAAAGGGACCTCAGGCTGAAAAAGTCACGAAGATGTAGTGTCTCCCCGGCTTGCCTTTAGCAAAGCCACTGACTTGCTTCCGGTCACGGGTCCGGTAAGCTCACAAAAAGAAAAGGCGACCAGTGCGGGTCGCCCTTTTCTTTTCTAACTCCTGTGGTCCTTCTTCACTCCGCACGCGCCTTGAAACTCACATGGCCATCCTCAACCACAACTGAAAATCGTACACGCTCACAGCCCTTCTGCTGCTTGATTCCATCAGTCTTCGACGCAATCAATCGATGAAACTTCGGAAACGAAAGATCTTCCGTCGGCTCGCCGCAGTGTCGTTTCGCTTCGATTAGCGAATCGTAGAGATTCTTCACGAGCTCGACTTCGTGATGCGCGTCCAGACAAACAACCGAAAGGGGCTCGACTTTATGGTCTATCACTTCCTTCTTCGCACTGGCCCGAGCGGCGGAGGCCGCATCGCGACCTTCTTCACGTCCCTGCATCGTGCGGCGCCAGAGATCTCGAAACGCGTTATAACGTGCGGCCAGCGAGTTGTAGCGATAACGCTGGGCAAAATTTATCGTGCGATCGTCAGCGAGCCGTTTGAGCAGGGTCTCGACGCGTCCTTTGGTGTCGTACGGCGGCCGCTTCGAACCGCCGTTGAAGAAGATGTCAAACTCGACCCGCAAACGACGGATGTCGTCTTCCAGTCGCGTCAGCTCCTGGTCAGTGCTCGGCGGGTTCTCCCCCGCGCCGAATTTGTTTTTGGCCTGAACCTGCAGTTTTGATCTGAGCAGTTTGTTATCGCGTAGTCCCACTAATGATCTCCTGAGCGAGGAAATGTGGCGGGGCGTCGCTGGTGCAGACGCAAATTCAGTCTAGGTGCTGCAAAAGCGATGTGTCAATAAGAAAGGTATCGGTGTAATCTGTGGATAGGAAACTCTATGTCGAATTTGAACGATAACCTGCGTCACGTACCGTCAGTGGACCAACTTCTACGCACTGACGCGGCCCGTGAACTGCGCGATCGTGTCGGAACGCGAAGAGCGACGAACATCGCACGCTCGGCGATTGCCGAGATCCGCGCTTTGATCCGAGAGGGCAGGGCAGAAGCGAATGGTCTTCTCGCAGAGGCAGTCCGGCGCATGGAAGCAACAGCGGAGCGCGAGAGTCAGTCGGGGATTAGAGCCGTAATTAATGCGACCGGGGTTCTCCTTCACACAAACCTGGGCCGTGCGCCGCTTTCACAGGCGGCGTGCGACGCGATCGACGAGGCCGCGCGTTACTGTTCACTCGAATATGACCTCGAGAGTGGCGCGCGTGGCGGACGTGGAACGCGGGTCGAATCACTCTTGAAAGATCTTACAGGCGCTGAAGACGCTCTGGTCGTGAACAACTGCGCCGCCGCCGCGCTGCTGATCTTAAAAGTGCTGGCAGGCGATGGCGAGACGATCGTCTCGCGTGGAGAACTCGTCGAGATCGGCGGCGACTTTCGTGTGCCCGACGTCATGGCCAGCTCAGGCACGCGCATGGTTGAAGTGGGAACGACAAATCGAACTCACCTGCACGACTACAGGGGCGCTATCAACACAACCACACGGCTGATCATGCGCGTTCACCCGTCGAACTATCGCATCGTGGGTTTCGCGAGTTCGCCAGAACGTGCGGAGCTGGCAGCCCTGGCACACGAGGCCGGATTGCCGATTTATGAAGACGGCGGCTCGGGGCAACTCGCTGATCTACGGCAGTATGGCGTTGTGGATGAACCCGTCGTGCGCGAGATCGTCGAGAGCGATGTTGACGTGGTTTCGTTTAGTGGCGACAAGCTACTCGGCTCCGCTCAGGCTGGATTAATCGTGGGGAAACAATCGATCGTTTCGCGTCTCCGAAAGCATCCGCTCTATCGCGCGTTACGCAGCGATAAACTGAGACTTGCAGCACTAGAGGCGACGCTCCTTTCGCATCAACGAGACGCTGCAGAGGTGCCGGTAAACCAGATGTTGTCGGCGACTGCGGCGGAACTCGAACAGCGCGCGCGAAATGTGGCTGAAGGTCTCGATGTCGAATTGTTAGCAGGCGAGTCGGCACTGGGCGGCGGCGCCGGACCAACCTCGACATTTCCAACAACACTCATCGCCGTCACCCATCCGAAGAAGTCTGCGCAGGACATCGAGCACGAGCTTCGGGATTACTCACCACCGATCATCGCTCGCATCTCCGAAGGAAAAGTCCTTCTGGATTTACGCACCGTCTTCGACGACCAACTCCCCACGATTCGCACCGCCTTAGCCGCAATTACTAATAATCCGTGTAATCCGCAGTTAAACACGGTATAATCCCCGCGGCGTTTTTGAATACCCTTCCAGCCGCACTCACGCCTTGAATAGAAGAAAAACCCTAACTTATGTATTCGCCTCTGCCATCGGCATCCTTGCCGGGGTGATGGGCTACGTTCTGCTGAATCTTGATGCTCTCACCAGCGGCTGTCTCGTTGTGGTCAGCGGCATTCTGTGTTTGCTCCTCATCCATGTGTACCGGCTCTGGTCTATCGATCGCAAGTTAGTGCGATCACTCATCAACTCCTCAACAGCCAACTGCGCCTCAATCGTTGACGCGAATGGCCGGCTGGGGAGTGGTCTCAAACTGCTGAACACGGTCCTGCCGCTGAATGAGGCTGTCGTATTCCGTTGCGATGGCTCAAAAGTTCTCGAGACTGTCGTTCGTTACAAAAGCCCTGCACCCAATCCACAGGATCCGCGCCGGAATGCAGTCTGGCGCGAAGGAATCAAACTCTGCCAGCGAGCCGCAAAAACCGGCAAGATCGTGAGTCAAACAACCACCGTCGCCGTTCCTTTGCTCCACGAAAGCGAAACGGCCGGCGTGTTGCTGATTCGACTCGCTTCCGAATTCTCGATTGACGACACGCCTTTGCTGCTCGCCGTCGGTTCGCAGTTCGCACGCAATCTCGAGCGTGAAAGCTTCACTAACAATGCCGTGCGAACCGAGGCGTTCAGTTTCTTCTCACAGAGCGGCAGCAAGAGAAAGCTTGATGCACTCAACGTATTGAAAGCCGTCACCGTCGAGCAGCGTTGTGAAGCAAGCACACTGGCGCACATCGACGACGGCGTCGCGATCGCGTATCTCGACGGCACGCTCGCACTCGTCAATCCCACGCTCATGACTTTCGCAGGACTCACAAAAGAGCAAGTCTCAAACATCGATCTCTTCGACTTGCTGAACAAGTTCCGCACAGACGTCTTCGACGAACCGGAGATCGCTGTGCGACGTGTGTTGCAAAGCGGCGACGAATACGAAGGCGAGCTCAACTTCGAAGCGAAGAGCCAAATCCTCAACCTTCGCATTTCATTGCTTCGTGAGCATGCAGGTGAACCGATTGGCATTGCGTTGTACGTCAAAGATCTGACGGCGACGAAAGAATATGAAAAGTTGAAAAGCGACATGATCTCGCTGATGTCGCACGAGCTGCGGACGCCGCTCACGAGTATCAACGGCTTCGCTGAGTTGTTGACCGCTGACGAGCATATTCCCGCGCAGGCTCGTGAGTTTGTCTCGATCATCGCGAACGAGTCGCAGCGCATGTCGCGCATGATCAATACATTTCTTTCCGTTACTCAGTTGCAGCGCAAGGACAAGCAGGAAGTCTTGAAGATTCCGCTTCGCCTCGATGAAGTGGTGCGAGAAACGATCAATTCACTACAGCCGGTCGCGAAGAAGAAACGCATTCGCCTGATCGAGCAACCGGCGCATCGCATTCCGCCAGTTGCAGCCGACAAGAGTTTGATCACGCAGGCGGTGAAGAACCTCGTGAACAACGCGATCAAGTACAGTCCGGAGCGAACGACAGTCACAGTTTCAACGGCGCTCGAAGCTGAAAGCGTGCGCGTGTGTGTTGAAGATCGTGGTTTCGGAATTCCCGCTGAGTCGAAGGAGCGCGTGTGGGACAAGTTCTATCGCGTGGTTCGTGAAGGACAGGAGAAGGACGAAGAATCGACAGGTTTGGGCCTCTCGTTTGTGCGGGAAGTGGTCGAGCAACACGGCGGACGAGTCGATCTCGATTCGGAAGAAGGACGTGGCTCGAAGTTTAGCTTCACACTGCCGAGATTGTGAACTCCCATCGTTGACCAGGTCGCTACCGATCCCTGTACTGACCCGATCCAAGCCATGACCGATTACTTGTTGATTGTGCCACGACAGGTGATCGCGCCGCAGATACAACGCTTATCATCGGAATGTAAGGTTTGTTCGTAGTCGATCGTGATCTCTTCACCTGGCTCGATGTCTC
Organism: Pyrinomonadaceae bacterium; assembly: GCA_035251975.1. GTDB lineage: Bacteria > Acidobacteriota > Blastocatellia > Pyrinomonadales > Pyrinomonadaceae > PSRF01. The sequence continues at coordinate 22,067 of DATFDT010000266.1, forward strand.
GCAGGGCGATGAAGAGAATGTGATCGTAAAGAATCTGCATGAACGCGTTGGGCACGCACGAGTGGTTGATGTAGTGAGTGCCGTTGCCGCCGCGGCTCCCATCGAGACTCCAGCGACTATTCACTTCGCAGATACGCAGCATCTTCCGGTGCGCACGCCGGCGAGCTTCTGCGTTCGTGATCTTCTCGCCGGTGTATTCCGCGATCTTGTGTCGTCGTTTGAAAGGTACGGTGGCGAAGCAGCCTCTGCCGTGGATCGCAGAGGGTTTGATGGCTAGTCCATGGGCCAGCTTCATTTAAGCTTGAAAGTGCGGGCGATCAAATCCGTTTGATTACGTATGCGACTGATCTTATCGCGCAGACCAGTAAAACGCAGCGAATAAATGGTGCGATTATCGGCGCGCAGGTAATAAGTGCGGCCGAGCATCGGCTTGCCTGTTCTTACAAACTCATAGGAGACGGTGATACCGTCGAGGCGTCCGTTGAAAGTTTCCTGTTTTCCTTCGACGAAGCCGGGCAGGAATCTTAGTTTGACCTGATCCTGCTCGGCGAGTTGAGCAATGGTTGTGTTGGCGTCGACCATTTCCTTGCGAATGGTTAGATAGCCGTCCAGTCGATCGCCGTAGACGAATTCCGGGTGTTCGTGAGCGGCGTCGGGGTCGACGATGGATCGCCATGTGGCCGAGGGAAGCTCGAAGCTATATTCAACCTTGTCGTTTGTGTATAGCTGTTGAGCGAGCGCGACCGGCGCCGTCAAGGCAAACAGAGCCAGAACAAAAGCTAAAACTCGTCGTCGCATTTTTCCTCCAAAGCTTGTCAGATGCCCTCGGCGAGTATGGTCGTTGCTCAAAATAAGTCGTATCAGTCCTATGGACTTATTCCATCTCCGCAATCACGGCTTTCTGCATCGCGATCAGCGCTTCGATCCCACGCACTCCGAGCACCACCATCTCGTCCATTTGCGTGCGGCTGAACGGCTCGCGCTCGGCCGTTCCCTGCAGCTCGATAAACCTGCCGTCGTCGGTACACACGATGTTCATGTCAACTTCGGCGCGCGAATCTTCGTCATACTTGAGATCGAGAAGCGGTGTGCTACCGACGATGCCGACGCTGACTGCCGCAACGTGATGGGTCGTTAACGAGCGTGTGATTTTGCCTATCTTGAGTAGATGACGACTGGCAAGCGCGAACGCGACGTAAGCGCCCGTGATCGCAGCGGTGCGCGTGCCGCCATCGGCTTGCAAAACGTCGCAGTCGATCGTGAGCGTGCGCTCGCTGAGCGCCTTCATATCCGCAATTGCGCGCAAACTACGTCCAATCAGTCGCTGTATCTCGTGGGTGCGGCCCGATGGTCCACCACGACCGATCTCTCGCCCGGTGCGCGTCTGTGTTGCGCGCGGCAACATCGCGTACTCGGCAGTTAACCATCCCTGGCCGGTGTTTCTCAGAAATGGCGGGACGCGGTCTTCAAGAGACGCGGAACAAACCACGCGTGTGTTTCCCATTTCGATCAGCACGGAACCTTCCGCGTATGGCAAAAAGCCCGGCGTGATCCGTGCCGGACGCAGCTCGTCGGGAGCGCGTCCGTCAGTGCGTTCGAAGCTCATCGTGTCCCCAAATCTCTACGGCTTCTAGAATGGATGGAGCAGATCCTAAGAATCTCTCGGCTACTTTAGCAAATCTTTCGGCAGCATCGGTCACATAAAAGTGGTCTAAATCATCACAGAGTTGGCGTTCCTGGTAAAGATCGAGCGCGTCTTCGTGTGTCATATCTGAGCTTTCGAGCAGTGATTCGACGTCGCGAGCGGTTGCTGCGCCGGAATCGATGAGTTTGACTTCCCTGCCGACAGTGTCGCTGATTATGTCGCGGAGGATCGGGTAGTGAGTGCATCCGAGAACGAGTGCTGTTGGAGGCGCTTCGGTGAAGTCCTGCAAATAATCTCGGGCGACATTGCGTGCTACGTCACTTCCGGCCCATCCTTCCTCGGCTAACGGAACAAAGAGCGGGCAGGCACGCTCGATTACCTCGCCTTTCGCACCCATCGCCGCGATTGCTTTCGCGTACGCGTGACTCTGCACTGTCGCTTCAGTAGCGATGACGCCGATGGTTTTGTCCTGGGCGATTTCGACAGCGGCGCGCGAGCCGGGCTCGATCACGCCGATGACTGGAACTTTAATCGCTTTGCGAATCGCGGGAAGAGCGAGTGCTGAAGCCGTGTTACAGGCGACGACAAGTAGTTTGATTCCGTGTGCTTCGAGAAATTTCGAATTCTCGACGGCGTAACGTTCGACGGTTGCGAGTGATTTTGTGCCATATGGAACGCGCGCGGTGTCGCCGAGATAGACGAAGCGTTCGTTAGGCAGACGTTCGTGCAGAGCCTTGTAGACCGTGAGTCCGCCAACGCCGCTGTCAAAGATGCCGATGGGTGAATTGCGGTCCAAGTGAGCGTTGGCCTATTTGAAGATCTCTGAGACTTTTACGCGAAAGCCGGGGACCACGTCGTCGACTAGCTCGTCGTCTTCGTGAAACGTTCTTCGATCGTTGAGTGATGCGACTACTTCAACCGTTCGACGCCGAGGATCGACCAGCCAGACAGATCGTGTGCCTGTCTCTAACCACAATGCGAGTTTGCGCTGAACGTAGCCTTTTCTGTCCCCGGGAGATAACACCTCAATCGCAAGATCGGGTGGACCCGGGGTATACCCATCAGGAAGATCAGAGTAATGATGCGCTGCAATGAATGAAACGTCCGGGCCTAAAACCGTATCGGGGTCTCTTTCAATGTGGTACCCGGATTCCACTAAAACGTCGCCAAGATGCTTGGCCATTACATATTGCCCCAACATTATCGTGAGTTTGGCGGCAGCCAGTCCGTGTAAACGTTTTACAGGAGGCATTGTGAGGAGTTCTCCTTTTATAAGTTCTTGACGATATGGACTGTCGGGTAAGTTCGCTAACTCTTCCGCAGTCATTAAGTGAGTTTGAGTTGTTGTGCTCATATCTTTGTCTCTGGGCCATTCGGGAGTGAGGGCTCCCGCAATTTTATATGGTGGAGGCGCCGAGAATTGAACTCGGATCCAAAAACCAACGCCGAAGGAATCTACATGCTTAGTCGCTTCTCTTTCTTGTCAGGCGAACCCGACAAAAATTCGCTCAATGTCGACTAAGTGAAGCGACAAGACGTCGACACGAGCTAGCCCGGCTTTAGTCTCGCCCACACTCACGGACCGAAAGTGCGAGCCAGCTCATATAAGTGACATCTCACTCCGCGCGCATGAGCAACTTGCGGCGAGACGCTCGGTGCTTAATTAGGCAGCGAGAGCCAATTCGTTATTGGCAGTTGTGTTTCCCTACGCGTTTTAACGAGCTGCATAAGGTAGCCCGGCATGCATCGCGACGACCGTTCAGGTTCCTGTCGAAGCCTGTCGCCCCCATTTGCGAGCCTGAGCATTATAACCGCGCCATAACAAAGGACAAAAAGCTCCCCAGAATAGAACTCTTCAGAATAGAACAAGTCAGGAAGAGGGGCTTGCCCCCGCTCGTTGAAGAATCCAAGCAGCAGCGGGGGCAAGCCCCCCTTCCTGACTTGTTCTATCTCCTGACTTGTTCTATCTCAAATCCGTTTGTGCCTTTTGTGCCTTTTTGCGGCATAATTCACACTTCTGTGGCTAGCCACGTTGCCCGCGCTCCCCGCATCAGGGCAAGTTTGTCCTCGGAGATCATGAATTCATGGCTATAAATCATAAGAAATACTCGCCAACAGCGATCATTAATACGCCTCCTGAACAACGCAAGCACCTGCTCGCACGGCTCTGGCTGCCGACCGTCCTGCTCCTGGCTCTTGCCGCAGGCGGACTGACCGGCATCATCGCCGCTTACGAGTTGAACTACTCGCGCGCCGCAAACGAAGTCGCAGCCCTCGCGACCTATCGTCCCAGCGTCGTAACACGCGTTTACGCTGACGACGGCCAAACAGTCATCGGCGAGTTTGCACTCGAGAAAAGAATCCCACTCAAATACGAAGAGATTCCGTTGGTACTCAAGAACGCGATACTCGCGGTCGAAGACGTTCGCTTCTACGATCACATCGGCATCGACCCGATTCGCATCATGGGCGCCGCATGGAAAAACCTCACGACCGACAGAGTCGAAGGCGGCTCGACCTTAACGCAACAGCTCACGAAAAATCTTTTTCTCTCCAAAGAACAAACGTACACGCGCAAAGTCAACGAGTGGATCCTCGCGCTCCAGATCGAACGGTACTACACCAAGAACCAGATCATGGAGCTTTACACGAATCACATGTTTCTCGGCGCGAACGCTTACGGCATGGAGGCTGGAGCAGAAACCTACTTCGGTAAACAGGCAAAAGATCTGACGCTCGGCGAAGCGGCACTGCTCGCCGGCATTCCGAAAGCTCCGAGCGACTATTCGCCTACATCAAATCCCGCGAAGGCAAAAGAACGTCGTGATCTCGTGCTCGATCTGATGGCGAAGAACGGATTCGCCAGCCAGTCAGAAGTCGACGCCGCGAAAGCGAAACCCATTCAACTAGCCGACACCGCTTACTACCAGTCACAACGCAAATCGTCTCCATTCGATTACCCGGTTGAGTACATTCGCCAGGAGCTTGAAGACAAGTACACGACTCGCGTCGCGCAGGGTGGTCTTGCCGTCTACACGACCATCAACATCGAAGCGCAGAAGAAAGCTTACGAAACACTGCGCGCCGGTTTGAGAACCTACGACCGCAGTCACACCTCGTGGCGCTCGAACTACACAATGATCCCGACAACCGTTAACAACGGCGAAGGACCAGCGACCGCGCAGGAGCTCAGTAACTACAAGCATCCCGACTGGTACGGCAACGACTACGAAATTGGCCGCCACCTGATGGGCCTGATCATGAAAGTCGATCGCGCACGTAACGAAGCAACGGTGCGCTTCGGCAACTTCACCGCCACGCTGACTGTCGCTGATATGGGCTGGGGTAAACGGCAGCCTGGCAGCGAGTTCAAGAATGGTCACCTCGCGGAGTTTGAGATCAAGGAAGTTGATGAGAAGGACCGGCGTTTGAAAGTCGAGTTGTCGCAGGTTCCCGCCGTGCAGGGCGCGATGATGACGCTCAACGCGAAGACCGGCGAGATTGTCACGATGATTGGTGGTTACGATTTCTACACCAACAAATTCAACAACGCGACGCAGGCGTATCGACAGACAGGCTCGTGCTTCAAGCCGTTCGTCTACACGGCGGCAGTCGAGTGGGGCATGACTCCTGACACGACCGTGAGCGGCGCACCGATAAGCATCGGCGACTGGCAACCACACAACTACGACGGCTCGCTTGGTAGCGGTGACATGCCTTTGAAGACGGCGCTAGCGAAGTCGATGAATATTCCCGCCGTGCACCTGCTGCAAACTGTCGGTATTCAAACCGGCGCGCAGATGGTTCGTCGTTTCGGTATCAAAGTTCCGATGTCGCCGTATCTTCCGTCAGCACTGGGCGCGACTGAAGTTCCGCTCGATCAAATGGTCTCGGCGTATTCGGCGTTCCCAAACAAAGGAATACGTGTTGAGCCGCACTTGATTCGCAAAGTTCTCGATCGCGACGGCGCGACTCTCGAAGAATGGGAACGCACGACGTACAAGGTAATGAACCAGTACGTCGCGTTGACGATGGTCGGGATGATGCGCGGTGTCGTCACCGGCGGAACCGCAACAGCGGCAAATGTGCTGCCGCATCCAGTCGCGGGCAAGACCGGCACCGTCAACGATCACACGGATGTTTGGTTCATCGGCTACACGCCGACTTACGTGACCGGCGTTTGGATGGGTTATCCCGGCAAGAAGAAACCACTCGGCAACGACATGACCGGCGGCAAGGGCGCGCTGCCGATGTTTGTCGAGTTCATGAAAACGTTTTTGAAAGACAAAGAGAAGGAAGAGTTTCCGAAAGCTCCGGAGATGCCGGAAGACATGCGCGAGCTTTTCCGTCAGCGCCAGCGTGAACTTGCGGCCGAGCGTGCCGAACTGGCCGCCCAAGCCAAAACTGATGAGGACACTGAATTGCCCGCTGGCACGACTGAGCCAAAGCTGGAACAGGTAACACTGCCGCCACCACCGAAGGCTGAAACCGACGATCAACCAAAGGCGCCAGCGAAGCCAGAAACTGCTGCACCCAAGATCGAAGCACCTCCGCCCGCAACAACTCGACCACGCGAGGCCGAGCCCGCTAAGAAAAAAGGTAAGAAGGGCGACGGCGAGCCGTAGCCACAAAAAAGCACAAAAAGCACAAAAGGAAGAATTACCAGACCAGGTGTTCTTCCTTTTTGTGTTTTGTGCCTTTTTGTGGCTAAAATCACCATTCTGCGTATTTCTCCCAAATTTATTCAGATTGGAATATGCCAAGTTATGCGCGACTTGATTCTGGGAAGTATCGTGCTGCTTCTTGCTGCCACTATGCTTGTTAACACCAACACATCTCATGCAGTGACTGAAGACAACCCACTGCTTGCAAATTGGGGAGGCCCGTACGGCGGTACTCCACCGTTCGATCGCGTCCAGATCCCGCTTTTCAAACCGGCGCTCGAAACCGCAATGGCCGAAAATCTCGCGGAGATCCAGCGCATTGCGAACGACCCCGCGCCACCCAACTTCGAAAACACGATCGTTGCGATGGAACGTACCGGTCAGGTGCTTGACCGCGTCGGCACGCTCTACGGAGTTTGGGGCGCGACCATGGCGAGTCCGGAGTACCAGGCGGTGCAGCGCGAGATGGCGCCAAAACTTGCCGCCTTCAACGATCAGATCACGCAGAACGAACCGCTCTTCAAACGGATCGAAGCTGTTTACAACTCACCAGCAAAAGCGAAGCTGACTCCGGAACAGCAGCGCCTCACATGGCTCTACTACACAAACTTTGTTCGCGCCGGCGCGCGTCTCAATCAGGAAGCGAAGAAACGTCTTTCGGAGATCAACCAGCAGCTCGCGGGGCTCTACACAAAGTTCAGCCAAAACGTACTCGCGGAAGAAACGGATCAATTCATAGTTCTGAAGAGCGAAGACGAGCTCGCCGGACTGCCGCAGTCCCTGCGCGATGCAGCCGCCGCTGCTGCTGAATCGAAAAAACAACAACCCGGCACATGGGTGATCATGAACACGCGCTCGTCGATCGATCCGTTTTTGACTTACTCGGATCGTCGCGACCTGCGCGAAAAAGCATGGCGCATGTTTGTCAACCGCGGCGACAACGGAGGCGAGCACGACAACAACGCGATCATCACCGAGATTCTCCAGTTACGCGCCGAACGCGCGAAACTCCTCGGCTATCCGACACACGCACACTGGCGTCTCGAAAACTCGATGGCCAAGACGCCCGAAAGAGCGATGGAGTTGATGGAAGCCGTTTGGAAGCCCGCCATCGCGCGCGTGCATGAGGAAGTTGCAGACATGCAGGCGCTCGCCGACAAAGAAGGCGCGAAGCTTAAGATCGAGCCGTGGGACTATCGGTACTACATGGAGAAGGTCCGCAAGGCGAAATTTGATCTGGATCAGAACGAAATCAAGCCTTATCTCCAGCTCGAAAAGCTGCGCGAAGGTATCTTCTGGGTCGCTGGCGAGTTGTTCAATTTCAACTTCACTCCCGTGACAAATGTTCCGGTCGCGCATCCGGACATCCGCGTCTGGGAAGTCACTGACAAGACGACGAAGAAACACATCGGACTCTGGTATTTCGATCCGTACGCGCGCGCCGGCAAGCGCTCGGGCGCATGGATGAATGCGTATCGCACGCAGGAGCGAGTCAACGGCGAGGTCACCACCATCGTCTCGAACAACGCCAATTTCGTTAAAGGAAAACCAGGCGAGCCGGTGCTGATCTCGTGGGACGATGCAACGACGATGTTCCATGAGTTTGGACACGCATTGCACGGTTTGAATTCAAACGTCACGTATCCATCACTGTCCGGAACCGCCGTTCCGCGCGACTATGTCGAGTTTCCGTCACAGCTTCTCGAACACTGGCTTTCGACTCCGGAAGTGCTGCAGAAGTTCGCGCTTCACTACCAGACCGGCAAACCGATCCCGCAGGAGCTTGTCGATAAGATCAAGAAATCGGCAACGTTCAATCAGGGTTTTGCGACAGTGGAATACTTGTCAGCGGCGCTGATCGACATGAAGTTGCACCTGGCGGGTGATAAGAAGATCGATCCCGACGCATTTGAGCGCGAGACTCTCGCACAGCTCGGCATGCCGAAAGAGATCGTGATGCGCCATCGCACGCCGCAGTTCCTGCACGTCTTCTCGAGCGATGGTTATTCTGCTGGTTATTACAGCTATCTCTGGTCTGACGTGATTACAGCGGACGCTTTCGGCGCGTTTGTGGAAGGCAAAGGACCGTACGACCGCGCGGTAGCGGAGCGGCTCCGCAAGTACGTCTTCTCAGTTGGTAACACCGTCGATCCTGCTGAAGCATATCGCGCCTTCCGCGGTCGCGATCCCAAAGTCGATGCGTTGATGAAAAAGCGAGGTTTCGCCACAAAGAGCTAGTGGCAAAGCAAAGAGCAGCGGGGGCAAGCCCCTCTTCCTGACTTGTTCCATTCTAACTTGCCAATTTTTCCAAGGTTCTTAGGCAAGAACAAGTCAGGAAGAGGGGCTTGCCCCCGCTGCTTTAGGTGTTAATTGCGGCGACCACCCATCAGCCGCAGGATGAAGAAAAAGAGGTTGATAAAGTCGAGGTAGAGCGAGAGCGCGCCGACAACTGCGTAAGCTCCGACACGCCCATCAGGCAGCGCGACAGCCATGTGTTTCAGCCGCTGCGCATCCCACGCCGTAAGCCCGGTAAACACGAGCACGCCCACCACTGAAATCACAAAGTTAAGCATGTTGCTAAACAGGAAGATGTTCACGACTGAGGCGATGATCAGACCAATCAACCCCATGAACATGAACTGACCCACGCCGGCCAGACTGCGCTTCGTCAAACTGCCAAACACAGCCATCGCGCCAAACATTCCACCTGCAACCACAAACGCCGACATGATCGAAGCGCCTGTGTAGACCAGAAAGATGGTTGACGTCGTGACCCCTACAAGGACCGAGTAAAGCAGGAACAATATCGAAGCCGTTGCCGGCGCCATTTTTTCCACTCGGACCGACAGGTACAACACCAGTCCAAGCTGCGCGAGAATCATGATGAATAGCAGACCTCGATTGAGAATCAGCGTCTTTATCAACAGCGGCGACGACGCGACAGTGACAGCAGTGCCCGCCGTCAGCAGCAATCCCAGAAACATCCAGCCATAAACTTTGCTCAAAAACGCGGTGACTCGCACATCGCGAACATCCGCCGGAACATACGAAGCTTGATTCCAACTCATTTAATATCTCCTTGCCGGCCTCTTCCGGCTGTTTTTAACGGTTCCAAGTATAACAAAACCGCATGCATTAGATGCGCGCGGCAATGATATGATTCCCGACCGTTGCACCTTTTTGCCGCTAAAAATTGGAGGAAATCTATGATCACTAGAAGCCTTTTGGTCGTGGTTGCAGTGTTGTTTCTCGCAAGTCCGGCATTGAGCCAGTTTGCTCCACAAAACCGACTAACCGATCTCGCCGATCGGTTGTCGCGAGACGCGCAAGACTTTGCAGACTCCAGCTACAGCAATTTCACCAACAATCCGCGCGCGTTCCGCAACGATATCGAAGCGGTGATGCTGGCGCACCAGTTTGCGGGAGCCTCGCGGATTTTCTATCGCATGGTGGTCGACCGTCGCCGCGTCCAGGATCTGCGCGACTCGTTTGACCTGCTTCAGAACCTTGCGCGTTCCGTTGACGCCCGTAATATCCAGCGAGCTAACTGGAACAACATTCAACGCCTGCTGAACGACATCTCGCGCGAGCTGAGTTACGGCGGTGGTGGCGGTGGCGACTATCCAGACACTGGCCGCAGCGGGCGCATGACGTGGCGTGGCCGTGTTGACGATGATGTGCGAATCAGAATTCGCGGTGGCTCGGCTGACGTCGAGACGATTGGCGGCACGCCTTACTACGATGGGCAGCCAAACTTCGTTAACTCGCTCCCGAATCGACGCGTCACTGTTAGATTGACTGAAAAGCGCGGTCGCGGCGAGATCTTCATCGAGCAACAACCAACTCGCGAAAACGATTTCACGACAATCGTGCGGATCAGGGATACAAGAGGCGGCGCTTCGGAATACGCGTTTACGCTCGAGTGGTAAGTTTTATCGAATGACGATCTCGTCGATGAAGATCCACGCATCTCCGCCACTGCCGGGATGCCACGAGGGAATCTTCCCGAAGTTCACGGCGCGAATCCTCACATAACGCGCCTGCTTCGGCGGGATCGATTTAACAAAGTCTTTGGTCACGACGCCTTCCTGTTTCTCGGAAACGTCATTCTCGATCGTAATGGCAGGCTCGAAGCTATTGCCATCCAGCGAGAGCGCAAACTCAACACGCGCAGGCATCCAGATCCACGAACCCATGTCCTGCAGGAAACCCGCACCCACGCTCGAAACGTCCTGCACGCTTCCCAGATCCAACACAGCGACGAAATCTTTGCCCTGATATCCCTGCCAGCCACCACCACTCCAATTCGTCGTGCCCCGAATGCCGTCAATCAGAGCGAAGTCGCCGCCACCCGTGTATTGCGAGCTGTAGCGTGACTCCAGTGATAGCTTCCAATCATGCGGAATGCGGTGATACTTCGCCGTCGCAACCTGGCTGCGTCTGCCGTCAGTAGCAATCGCCAACGCTTTCACAGTCGTGTCAGCTTCGGTGAAGAATGGCTTCACGAATTTTTGTGACTTAATCGTCGGTGCTGATCCGTCAATCGTGTAATAGAGATCTCCGACTCCAGCTAACGCAATCTCCAAACGTCCTCGAAACGTCTGCCCTGCAGCTTTGATCACCGGCACCGGAACGATCTCAGTACCATCAATGCGCGAAACCGGCTCGTTTCCTTTCCCGGTTCCCCACCTGACATTAGGTCGCGGGCCCATCCTGAAAACGAGCTCGCCACCTTTCATCAAATCCTGATGCAACAGGAACGACTTGTTGTAAGCCTTTCCATTCAACGTCGATGATTGAATGTAGACATTTCGATCCGAACCGTTCACAGCGCGGACCACAAACGACATCGAATTCTCCAAATTGAACCGCACTTCCGGAAACAACGGCGATCCGATCGCATAAACATTTGAACCCGGCGTCACCGGATAAAATCCTGCGGCGCTCAACACATACCACGCCGACATCTGCCCGCAATCTTCGTTTCCGATCAAGCCATCGGGCTCAGGTTTGTAAAACTGGTCCATGATTTCGCGCACGCGCGACTGCGTCTTCCACGGCTGGCCCACGTAATTGTAAAGATAGGCCATGTGATGACTCGGCTCGTTGCCATGCGCGTACTGCCCGATCAGGCCCGTGATGTCTACCTGTTCGCGACCAGTCGTCCGGCTTTCCGCTATGAACAACTGATCGAGCTTTCGCGCGAACTGTGGGCCGCCACCCATCAGCGTGATCAGCCCGCTGATATCGTGTGGAGCGAAGAACGTGTACTGCCAGGAGTTCGCTTCAGTAAACGCAAACGTAACCTCGCGCGGATCGAACGGCTCAACCCACGCAGCGTTTGTGCGCGGGCGCATAAAACCGGTCGCGTGATCGAAAACATTTTTGTACGACTGTGCGCGTGCGCTGTAACGCTCGTAGTCTTCTTTATAGCCAAGCATCCGCGCGACTTGTGCGATACACCAATCGTCGTACGCGTACTCCAGCACTTTCGAGACTGACTCGCGCTCGTCCTCTGTTGAGATATATCCATGATCGATGTACGCAGCCAAGCCACGATGCTGCCGAAATTCCGCGCTGTGCTTCATCGCTGCAAACGCCTTGTTTAGATCAAAACCATCGATACCCTTCACCGCCGCATCCGCAATCACTGAAACAGCGTGATAACCAATCATCGTGTCCGTCTCGTTTGCGGCAAGTTCCCAAACTGGCAGGCGTCCGCCCTGTTCATACTGCGCGAGGAAAGTCTTGATGAAGTCGCGCGTACGTTGTTGATCGATGATCGTGTAAAGGGGGTGCGCCGCGCGAAACGTGTCCCAGAGCGAGAAGACAGTGTAGTGCCAATAATCTTCAGCGTAGTGTGTTTTGAAATCTCGACCACGATAGCGCCTATCAACGTCCGTGAAGAGATTCGGCACGGTCATCACGTGATAGAGCGACGTGTAAAAGTTAGTTAACTGTGAATCCGTGCCGCCCTTGACTGTGATCTTGTTGAGCTCAGCGTTCCAAGCTGCTTTCGCATCGGACCTAACCTTGTCAAAATCCCAGTGACTGACCTCGGCTCTCAGGTTTTTTAAGGCGCCGTCGATATCAACAGCCGAAATACCAACCTTCACGAGAATCGGTGCACCCGTTCGCGTGTCGAAGCGGAAATAAGTCTTCCGGTCCGTGTCAATCGAGCCGTGCGCCGTAAAGGGCTGCGAAAATTCAACGGCAAAATAGACAATCTGATCCTTGGCCCACGCCGCAGATCTTCTCCAGCCCACGACCATGTTCACACCCAGCGTGCGAAATCCGGAGTCGAGCACTTTGTCGCGGTGTGCGAGGTCGATGGTGATGTTTGCGTCGTCAGTTGCCGGGAAAGTGTAGCGATGCATGCCGACGCGCGCGGTGGCAGTGAGCTGGACAAGAATGTTGTCGTCGTCGAGCTTCACTGAATAGTAACCTGGCGTTGCTGTTTCGTTTCGATGTTGGAAGCGTCCGGAGTAATTGCGGCCAACCGACGGTATCAAGAGGATGTCGCCGTAATCGGAAATGCCAGTGCCGCTGAGATGAGTGTGGCTGAAGCCGTAGATCTTCGAATCGGAGTAGTGATAACCCGAGCAGCCGTCCCAGCCTGTGAGCCGCGTGTCAGGGCTGAGCTGGACCATGCCGTACGGCACGATCGCGCCCGGGAACGTGTGACCATGCCCGCCCGTGCCGATGAATGGATTGACGTAGCGAGTGAGATCGCGTTGTGCCGCAGCGGGCACTGAGAGCAGAAACAGCAGTAGAACAAGATTTACAAGATGTTTCAAGATTTGCATGTTAATCATGGAAAATCTTGTAAATCCTGTCCTCATGGCTGGGTCGCGATCGCGTAGACGAGTCGCTCTAGCGCTTGCAAGTCTCTAAGATCGAGCACTTCGACCGGCGAGTGACTGTAGCGTCCGGGCCACGACAAACTCACGTGCAACACACCATAGCGCACGAAGTCGGATCCATCAGTGCCGCCATTAGTCGCCCCAACCTGAATCGGTATCGACTGCATTCGCGCGATGTTGAGAATTCGATCGAGCTCAGCGGGTGGCGCGACGGCGGAGTTGTCGAGGCCGCGAATGACTGCGCCCTGACCGAGCGGGGCGTACGCGAATCGCGTCGTCTCAGCAGGTGAGTCAGATGAGACAAACGTATCAACACTGTAGACTCGCTTCACTTTCGAAGCATATTGTCGCGCGAGCTCTCTTGCTCCTTCGAGACCGGTCTCCTCACGCACGGACCAGGCGAAGATCACCTTGCGTTTGAGAGTGGCCGGTTGGATTTTTTGTGCGGCGAGTATGAGCGCTGTCGATCCGGCGCGATCGTCGAGTGCGCGCGCTGTGAAGCGATTGTTGCCGAGACGCGTGGCATGTTTATCAGCGGTGAGAGATAGCCCAGTGGTAACGCCGAGCTGTTTCAAAGTGTTGCCGTCAACGCCAAACCATGCCGTCAATGCTTCCGGTTGTTTGTTAACGGCGGTTTCTCTCGGCACAAACACACCGCGCAACGGCGCTGCACCCGCGCGATCGAAGTGGAGCAATGCCGGTTGACCTTCCCACAGCGATTGGAATAGTCCACCACGCGTGCGCAGCGAAACGATGCCGTCAGCAGCGATGTTCGTCACTTCAAAACCGACTTCATCCTGGTGCGCGATGAACATCAAAGGATCGCGATCTGGTCCAACTTCGAGGATGAGGTTACCTTCGTTGTCCGTGCGGATTAATGGACGCGCCCACGCGGGCAGCGCAGCGATGATGGCCTCGCGAACCGGGTGCTCGTGACCCGAGACCGCCGGAACATCAGCCAACGTTTTGAGCACACCCGCCAAGTCGGAAACAACTGTAGGGGTGGCCCTCTGTGGCCACCCGTCGTGTTGGTTATCGGACGGGCGGCCACGGAGGGCCGCCCCTACAGTTGTCCATTGAGGTTCCTTATCCACTCCGGCGGCCTTGGCAAGCACGGCCAACAACTTCTCCGCGTCGGAAACATTAACGCTCTCGACGAGTGTCCCGGCAAAGCGAACGCGCGGTGACAATACGGTGACAGTTGTTAGACCGGTAGATTCGGGCAAGTACGCAGGCTTCTCCACCAGCCTCTGACTAAACGCCTCACCAACCGAATCACCCGCATCAACGAGCGTCACTCCATCAACACGCCCTAACGCTCTCAGCGCCGCTTCAAACCCATCGAAACCAAAACTACGCAACGTCGTGATCAGAAAGATCGTCTCGCCACTCTTCACTTCTCCCTGCGCCGCACTCGCAACCGCCGCACAACCAACACGCAAACCAGCCAAAGGCCCCACGACAAACTCACCATACGACCACGCAGCAACATCACGCACCACCGGATTCAACATCTCGATCCCAAGCCGCTGCACCTCCGCTTTAGAAGCCACCCCAACATCCACCCAAAGATCGTTGAGCGTCGCAACCGGCGCATTCACAACACGCCCACCTTGCAAGTGCGTGCTCTTAACAATCACCACACCGGGCACAAAACCGGCACGCGTCAAAACTCTGATCCGCTGTCCTTCATGAAACTGGACCCACAGCGAATGCTGTCGTCCAGCACCAGCCTCGCGCAACCGCAGATAACCGTCATCAGTAATCTCAGTAACGGCAAACCCGGGACGATCCAAACCACACGCAACCACACGCTTCGGACTGCCACTACCCTTCCGCAAAACAAGATTGCCGAGCACATCACGCTTCCACCCGGGCATCGCGCGCATGATCTGATCGGTGGCGAGGTGCTCCCAACCCGGCGGCGCATCGAGTGCGATCCAGTTGCGAAGAGCGTCCGCATTATGACCAACATTTTGAGCGACAACGTCGAGTGAAAATACCAACAATGTAGTCGCCCACAACAAAGTTTTGACAGGATTCGCAGGATTCACGCGATGGAAGATATACGCTTTGAAATACTTGCGCTACGAAAAAATTGATGGCATACTGCGCGCCTCCCGTCCCAGAACACACGTCCCAAATAATAGTTAGTTAATAACACTCCAGGTTTTCCTCCCAGGTTCGACTTATCTATATGTGTCGGATTTATTCAATAGCCGATGTTGTCTATCCCGCTCGTTGTCTCGCCGTTGCGGGCGGCTCAAACACCCCCACCAACCTAACTCTATCTGGAGGAAAAAAGCATGAAGAAAGTTCTCGCGTTAGTTGTATTTACCGGCCTTTGCATCGCTGCGTTACTTTCGTCACCACCAGCCGGCAAGGCCAAGAATGACAAGCTTCGCAAAAACGCAAACAGGGTTGAGAACAGTTACATCGTCGTGCTCAATAACGACGTCGTCGGTGAGATGGGAAGATTCTCAATCGCACCGTACATCGCCGATGAGCTGAGCAATACGCATAGAGGGAAACTCAAACATATCTACCAGAACGCCATCAACGGGTTTGCGGTAGAAATGACACCCGAAGATGCG
This sequence comes from Pyrinomonadaceae bacterium, assembly GCA_035251975.1. GTDB lineage: Bacteria > Acidobacteriota > Blastocatellia > Pyrinomonadales > Pyrinomonadaceae > PSRF01. The sequence continues at coordinate 37,833 of DATFDT010000266.1, forward strand.
GAGCGGCTGAGCATGGACTTCAGAGTCGCATATGTTGAAGAGGATGGCACCGTTACGGCCGACGCAACGCAAAGCAATCCACCGTGGGGTCTGGATCGCATTGACCAGCGCAGTCGGCCAACGAATGGAACCTACATCTTCAACCATACCGGTGCAGGCGTCTTCGCGTATGTCATCGATACCGGCATTCGCACCACGCATACGCAGTTTGGCGGACGTGCAGCGAATGTGTTTGATGCTTTCGGTGGCAACGGGCAGGATTGTAACGGTCACGGCACTCACGTCTCAGGCACGATCGGCGGTTCGACTTACGGCGTGGCGAAGAGCGTTAACCTGCGCGGCGTACGCGTCCTTAATTGCAGCGGTTCCGGTACAAATTCAGGCGTGATCGCCGGTGTCGATTTTGTGAGAACCAATCACTCGAACCCGGCTGTCGCGAATATGAGTCTCGGCGGCGGAGCGTCGAGTGCCCTCGATACTGCTGTGAACAATCTTTCGAATTCGGGTGTGGCGATTGCAGTTGCAGCGGGTAACAGCAACGCCAACGCCTGCAATTCATCACCGGCTCGCGCAGCGAATGCGATAACCGTCGGCTCGACAACGACGACGGACGCACGCTCGTCATTCTCAAACTTCGGCACGTGTTTGGACCTCTTCGCGCCGGGTTCGGGAATTTTGTCGGCATGGTTTAGTTCTGACACGGCCACCGCAACGTTGAGTGGAACCTCGATGGCTTCACCACACGTTGCCGGCGTAGCAGCGCTTTACAAGCAGGTTAACCCGTCAGCTTCGTCAACCACTGTTCGTAACGCCATCGTCAACGGCGCGACGACAAACGTTGTGACAAACGCTGGTAGTGGTTCACCAAACCGGCTGTTGTACTCGCTGTTCTTCTAAAGTCGTTAAGACATATTGACGCGGGTGACACGGATCTGCTCTGATCTGCGTCACCCGCGTTTTTGTCTTAGTCCCACAACTTATGAGGTGCCCCATGAAGCTTCAACGAACTGTCGCTTTGGTTTGCACGTTTGCCCTGCTCGCGACCATGGTTCTCGCGCAACAGAGTGCCACTCCCGCTGCTAAACGTCCGCTCACACATCAGGATTACGATTCATGGCGATCCATTCTGGCGCAACAGGTTTCGCGCGACGGGAAGTTTGTAGCTTATGCATACGTGCCGCAGGATGGCGACGGCGAGATCGTCGCGCGCAATATTGCGACTGGAGTCGACTGGCGCGCGTCGCGAGGTTATCGTCCGCCACTGCCACCACCAGACGATCCGGGCACGAACATGGCCGAGTTTCAGGCCGAGCAGGCGCGTTTGCTGCGACCTGTGTTCACCGCAGACTCACGTTTTCTTGTGTTCGGCACTGAGCCCACCAAAGCCGAAGTAAACAAAGCAAAGAAAGAAAAGAAGAAGCCCGAGGACATGCCGAAGAACGGCCTCTCGATCATGGACCTCTCAAACGGCACCGTCACACGAATCGAGCGAGTAAAAGCCTTCCGCGTCCCCGAAGACGGCTCCGGCTTCATCGCCTACTCGCTCGAAGCCACACCACCCGCACCGCGCCCATCCCCTGACCCGAGCGCCTCGCCGCGCACAGAACCGAGCGCGGTAGCGCCGGGTAACGAAGAGCCGAGCGCGACCCCTACATCAACAGCTCGTCGCTCCCGAAACAAGAAAGAATACGGCACTGATCTCATCCTCCGTAACACCACAACCTCCACCGATCGCAAGTTCTCCGACGTCCTCGACTTCACGATCAGCAAAGACGCAAAAACACTCGTCTACACCGTCTCGTCACGCAAGGAAGACACAAACGGAGTCTACGCCGTCATCACCGACAGCGACGCGGCACCTACGACTCTCCTCAGCGGCAAAGGCAAATACCAACGCCTGACCTGGGACGAAGACAACACACAACTCGCCTTCACCAGCGATAAAGAAGACGCCGACGCGAAACCATCGAAGTTTCGTGTCTACCATTGGAACCGCAAAGATCCGCAAGCGACCGAGATGGTCTCCACCACTTCGCCCGGCTTCCGCAAAGAGTTCGTCGTCAGCGAGCGCGCAAACCTCAGCTTCTCGGTCGACGGCAGTCACCTGTTCCTCGGCACCGCGCCTCCGCCCGAACCCGAAAAGAATCCTGACGAAGAGATTCCCGCTGATGAAAAAGTGCTCGTCGATCTATGGCACTGGAAAGACGATTACGTGCAACCGATTCAGAGAGTCCGCGCCGAACAGGATCGCAATCGCTCGTATCGCGCCGTCTACGATCTAAACGAGAAGAAATTCGTCCAGCTCGCCGACGACACGATGGAAAACATCACGCCCTCGAACAACGGCAGCTACGCCATCGGCTCCGACAATCGCAAATATCGAGTCACAAACGACTACGATCCGGGCTTCACTGATTACTATCTCGTCAACACTTCCGACGGCTCACGCAAGCCACTCTTAACCAAACAGCGCGGCAACGTTTCGCTTTCTCCTGGGGCGAAATATGCGATCTATTTCGACGGCAAAGACTGGTACTCGTATTCAGTCAACGGCGGCTCGACAGTCAACCTCACCAGGGACATCAAAGTTAACTTCTACAACGAACAGAACGACACACCATCAACGCCAGGCTCTTACGGCATCGCCGGTTGGACCAAAGACGACGCCGACGTTCTGATCTACGATAAATACGACATCTGGCGCGTCTCGCCCGACGGCAGCGCCGCCGCAAACCTCACGGACGGCGTCGGCCGTAAAGAATCGACAGCACTTCGTTACGTTCGACTCGATGCGCGCGAACGCTCGATCGATCCCGACAAACCGATGCTGCTCTCGGCTGAAAACCAGGAAACACGCGACTCCGGTTTCTATCGCGACAAAGTCAGCGGCACCGCGCTCCCGCAAAAACTCCTGATGACCGCGAAGGATTTCAACAGTCCGACAAAAGCCAAAGACGCCGATGTGCTGATCATGACTGCCTCGCGCTTCGATCAGTTTCCGGATGTCTGGGTGACGAACAGCTCGTTCCGAGAGTTGAAGCGCGTCAGCAACGGCGACGCGCAACGGGCAGCATATACGTGGGGCGCCGGCGAGCTTGTGAGCTTCAAAAACACTGACGGCGTGCCGTTGAAGGGCCTGCTTCTGAAACCGGATAACTTCGATCCGAAGAAGAAGTATCCGATGCTCGTTTACATCTACGAGAGACTCACGCAGGGTTTGCACCAGTTCCGCAATCCCGCGCCGGGCACGTCGATTAATCCGACGTACTACGTCAGCAACGGTTATCTCGTCTTCATGCCTGACATCGTCTACACGATCGGATATCCCGGACCGAGCGCTTTGAAATGTGTGTTGCCGGGAATTCAGGCTGTGGTTGATAAAGGTTACGTGAACGAGAACGCGATCGGCATCCAGGGACACAGTTGGGGCGGCTATCAAATCGCCTATATGGTGACACAAACAAATCGATTCAAAGCGGCGGCGCCGGGCGCCCTCGTCGCAAACATGACGAGCGCGTACAGCGGCATTCGCTGGGCCACAGGGTTGCCGAGACAGTTTCAGTACGAGCGCACACAGTCGCGTATCGGTGGCAGTCTTTGGGAATATCCGCTGCGCTTTCTCGACAACTCGCCGATCTTCCGCGCGGATCGAGTGGAGACGCCGCTGTTGATGATTCATAACGACGAGGACGATGCGGTGCCGTGGTACCAGGGCATCGAGTACTTCCTCGCGCTACGCCGGCTCGGCAAAGAAGCCTACATGTTCACTTACAACGGCGAGAAGCACGGACTGCGGAAGCGGATCAATCAGAAGGACTACACGCGACGCCTACAGGAATTCTTCGATCATTTCCTGAAGGGCGCCCCCGCTCCTGAGTGGATGGAAAAAGGTATTCCTTACCTGCAACGTGAGAAAGAAAAGGAGAAGTACGGCACCTCAGAAGACAAACAATAAATCCGAAATCGTTCTTCTCTGTGCAACCTCTGTGTTCTCTGTGTCTCTGTGGTGAGTTATGCGACAGATTAGTTAACCACAGAGACACAGAGAACACAGAGGTTGCACAGAGAAAGCCTCATCCCCGGCTAATTCTTAACCTGGCCTCAAGTTGTTCTCGTCGGGTCCGGCTAAGTCTTAGTTGTCGCCCGTCGTCCAACACAACGACATAATCCCCATTGAAGTGCGGATGCATCTCCTTGATCCGTTCGAGATTCACGATGATCGATCGATGTATACGCACAAACTTTGCCGGATCCAATCGTCCTTCGAGATCGTTCATCTTCTCGCGCAGCAGATGTGTCTTACGCCCGGCATGCAGCTTCGCGTAATTACCATCCGCTTCGATAAAGTCGATCTCATCAACCTTCAAAAGCATCATCCGGCTTGACGCCTTGATCATCAACCGCGTCAGATAACGCTCTTCGGGTTTCGATCCCTTGCGCTCCGTCTCGCGCTCTTCCAGCAACGCCAGCAGCCGCTCGCTCAACTGGTTGATCTCTCGCGCCGCAATCTGCGCTTTCGCACGTTCCAGTGCGCGCGTGAATCGCTCGTCGTCGAAAGGCTTCAACAAGTAATCGAGCGCATGAACGTCGAATGCCTTCAACGCATATTGATCGAACGCAGTAACAAAGATGATCGCCTGGATGTGCTCTGGTCCAACACGCGCCAGCACGTCGAAGCCATCCATCTCGGGCATCTGGATGTCGAGAAAGATCAGATCCGGCGAAAGCGTGTTGATGGCTTTAACTGCTTCGCGGCCGTTGCGACACTCATCGAGAATCTCGATCTGCGGATCTCTTTCGAGCAGCACACGCAGGTTGCGACGGGCGAGCGGCTCGTCGTCGACGATGAGTGTCTTGATCTTCCCGGCCATTTACGACGCAGTCCTCAAAGGCATCACGATCACGACTTCAACGCCACCGGCATCTCGATTGCGAATATCAAACTCGTGATCGTCATCGTAGAGTTGTTGCAGCCGCGCAATAGTGTTGGCCAAACCGATCCCGGCGCTGCCTTTCAGTTGCCAGTCGTCGGGTAAGCCGGCGCCCTCGTCGTAAACAGTCAAATGTAGGCGACCATCCTGAGCAGCGGAGCGGATCCCGATCAGGCCTGAATCAGCGGTGCGGCCGATGCCGTGACGCAGTGCGTTTTCCGTGAGTGGTTGCAGGATTAGATTGGGAACGAGCGCCTTCGTCGTATTCGGATCGATGTCGAGATCGATCCGCAGTCGATCGGAAAACCTCATCTCCTGAATGCTCAAATACAGCTTAATGAAATTGATCTCTTCCCTCAATTCGACTTCGTGTCGCGAGGAATGTTCGAGCGTGTGACGCAGTAGATCGCTCAGCCCGACGAGCATGTTCACAGCCGCAGTGTTCTTGTTATCGCGAACGAGGCCGACGATGCTGTTCAGTGTGTTGAAGAGAAAGTGCGGGTGCAACTGCATTCGCAGCGAGTCGAGCTGCGCCTGAGCGAGCTGCGTTTCGAGTCGCGAGGCGAGAACCTCGCGCTCGCGATATTTGCGGTAGTAGTCGATTGCGTAGAAGACACCGATCACAGCGCCATACACCAGCAGGTCAGATCCAAACGATCCGGGTACACGTGAAACGAAGCGAGGCCAAAACGTTTTGGGACTGTCTCCCATGTTGTCGAACGGCTGAATCCATAACGTGACCGCAGTGCCCGCCGCGCTGTGAAGAGTTGACAGCACCAGGAACGCGGGCACGTGAACGATGAGATTGTGCTTCCACGCTTCGCCTACGAGCGAATATTTCTGTGCGAGCCAGACCATCGCAGGCGTGAGCGGAGCCCACGCGACCCACGTGAGAATACCCCACGTGAAAATGCGCCACGCCATATGCCCATGCTGTTCAGCCCGAACCTCGACATAGATCGGCGCAGCATAGATGACGCCCAATAATGCCCAGACAGCAACGACGGCCAGCCACTTCATTCGCATAATCAATTAGCCACAAAAAAGCACAAAAAGCACAAAAGGTATAATCTTCATTTTGTGCTTTTTGTGCCTTTTGTGGCAAAGAAAGACGTAGACCGCCGTCCACGTGTGACGAACTGTGGCTTAATACTTCGCGACCCGCGGATCGACGTCGTCTGACCAGGCCGAGATCCCGCCCTTGAGATTGATCAATCGTCCCTGAAATCCCGCGCGCTTCAACGCCTCAATCGCCTTCGCGCTGCGCACGCCGCCTTTGCAATGAACAATCGTCTCAACCTCCTGATCGATCTCGTTCATCCGGCTCACGACGTGGCCCAGCGGGATCAACTTCGTCCCCGGTATGCGCGCGATCTCAAACTCGTGCGGCTCGCGCACGTCGATGATCTGAATCTTGTCGCCACGCAAGCGACGCGCGTTCAATTCAGTCGCAGAGATCTCTTCGAGCTTCGACTCAGTCTGCGGTAACTGGTGCGCCGCCACTCCGCAAAACTCTTCATAGTCAATGAGTTCCCTGATCGTCGGCTGCTCGCCGCAAACAGGACACTTCGGATCCTTTCGCAGTTTGAACTCACGAAACTTCATGGGCCAGGCGTCAAACAACAGCAGACGATTGATCAGCAGATCCTCCGCGCCGAGAATGATCTTGATCGTTTCGTTTGCCTGAATCGCGCCGACGATACCCGGCAACACGCCGAGCACTCCACCTTCAGCACACGACGGCACGAGTCCGGGCGGCGGTGGCTCCGGATACAAACAGCGATAACACGCGCCCTTCTCGGCCCAAAAGACGCTCGCCTGTCCTTCAAAACGGAAGATCGAGCCATAGACGTTTGGCTTACCACTCAATACACACGCATCGTTCACGAGATAGCGCGTGGGGAAGTTGTCAGTGCCGTCGACGATGATGTCGTAGTTGCGGAAGAGCCGCATCGCGTTGTGACTCGTGAGGCGCGCCTCGTGCGTTTCGATCTCGATGTGCGGATTGATATCGCGTAAACGATCGCGCGCGGATTCGATCTTTTGCCGCCCGAGATCTTTCGTGCCGTGGATGATCTGTCGCTGCAGATTTGATTCTTCAACCACGTCGAAATCAACGATGCCGATGCGACCAACGCCCGCTGCGGCGAGGTACATGCCGACAGGCGCGCCCAGCCCGCCCGTACCGATCATCAACACGCTTGCAGCTTTCAGCTTTCGCTGCCCCTGCATGCCGACTTCCGGCATGATCAGGTGACGGCTGTAGCGCAGGATCTCTTCGTTCGAAAGCTCGGGCAACGATTGGCCCACTTCCGACTCGATCACCGCGCCGCCGGCAATTGAGGGAACGATCATGATCGTGTCGCCGTCTTTCACGGGCGTGTTTGGACCAGACGCGTGGCGGATGTCTTCGTCGTTGAGATACACGTTGACGAAGTTGCGCAGGACGTTTTGATCGTTGAAGAGATGGCGTCGCAGGCCGGTGTGTGTTGAGGCGAGCTGGTCGAGCGCCTCGCCGGCAGTTGCGGCTTCGACGGTGATCTGCGACTGTCCCCCTGCGAACTGCCGTAGCGGCGCCGGAATCGTGATTGTGATTGGCATATTAACCTCTTGAAAGAAATAGGTCCTATTTGTCCTATGGCCCTATATTTTTTTTATTTCTTCCTGATTGAATCGTGAGCGGTCCGGTTCCTGTTCCCATGAAAAGAGATCGGTTGCTGCATCGGCAAGCGTCTTCACGATGATGTACGAGTAAGTGGGCCATGCGTGCTCGAGATCGTATTGCGACGGCACGGCCGGCGAATCGGGATGCGAATGATAAAACCCAACCACCTCGAAATCGTGCTCGCGCGCGTAACGCTCACCACGCATCAGTTCCACCGGCTCGATCAAAAACCGATTGCGCTTCGCACTCTCCTCACGCGCATTCGAGATCGGATACGTTTCTGTAACAACCTTACCTTCATCGCTATAACGTCCAAGCAATAGCCCGCAACACTCGTACGGATAATCCTTCACGCCATGCGCGCGGATTTCTTGAAGTAAACCTTCGGAAATCGTAATCATCCGGCTAACGCCTGCTCGATATCGGCGATGATGTCGTCGATCTTTTCGATCCCGACCGAGATACGCACGAGTCCATCGACAATGCCCCACTCCTCTCGTTTCGCAGGCAGGAGGTCTCGATGCGAGGCGGTCGCGGGATGCAGCACGCTCGTAAACACGTCTCCAAGGCTCGTAGAGCGAAGCGCCAGCTTCAACCCGTCCATAAAACGAAACGCCGCTTCTGTTGTGTTGTCGCGCAGCTCAATCGAGACGAGCGCGCCGAGTCCGGGATAATGAACACGGCCAATACGATCATGTTCTTTTAAGTAAGCCGCGAGCGCGCGTGCATTTTCACACTGCCGGTCCATCCGCACCGCCAACGTTTTCAACCCTCTTAAAATCTCGTGCGCATCAAAAACTCCGAGCACACCGCCAACGAGCTTCATCACGCTGACAAGCGCGACACTGTCCATCTCATCGCGCGACACAACGATGCCGCCCATCGTGTCCGCGTGGCCGCCCAGATATTTAGTCGCGCTGTGCACAACGATATCCGCGCCGAGTTTCAGAGGCTGGCGCAGATAAGGCGTCGCGAAGGTGTTGTCGATAATCAAACGAGAACCGCTTTCGTGAGCGATCTCAGCGCACGCCTCGATGTCGCAGACTTTCAGCAACGGGTTAGAGATCGTTTCGGCAATCAGCACCTGTGGTTTAAGCTCACGCGCTGTTTCGCGTACTTTCTCGAGTTCACTGAAATCGACTTGAACTGTCTTCACGCCAAAGTTAGCGAGCACGTTGTTAAGTAAACCTGTCGTTGCGCCGTAAACATCTCGTGAAGCAAGAACAGTCGAGCCAGCCTTCAAATCACACGCGATGAGCGCTGCATGGACCGCCGCCATCCCTGTCGCGTAAGCGCAGGCAAAGGCACCTTCCTCGATTTCGCGCACAGCTTCTTCGAGTGCGGCCGTCGTTGGATTGCCGTAACGCGTGTAAATGAATCCCTGCTTCTCACCAGCGAAGACCTGATCGATCTCCTGCATCGTCTCGTAGGTGAACGTAGCCGATGCGTAGATCGGTGTAGAGACAGGCACCGCGTCCGGTAGCGGGCGTCGCTCGCCTGCGTGCACAAGTTTGGTTGTGATATCGCGCTTAGTCATTCAAGTATCGTTCGCCACCGTCGCACAACACCGTCACGACAACTGCCGGCTCACGAAGCGCAGCCCCCACGCGCCACGCGGCAAACACATTGGCTCCGGAGCTCGGCCCGACCAGTAATCCTTCCTGACGTGCTAATTTACTCGTCATTAATAACGCATCTTCGGTAGCAACTTCCAGCGTCTCCGTAACCAGTTTCTCGTCAAAGATTCCCGGCGTGATGGCTGTCGCCATGTGTTTCAGACCTTCAAGCCCGTGCAATGGTGATTCGGGCTGCACTGAAATAGCTCTCAGCCGCGGGCTCAATTCTCGCAAACGCCTCGTCACCCCAACAAAAGTGCCCGACGTTCCCAGTCCCGTTACGAAATGCGTGACGCGACCCTCGGTCTGTTCCCAGATCTCGTTTGCAGTAGTTTCGTAATGCGCCAGCCAGTTCGCGTCGTTGTTGTACTGATCGGGATAAAAATATTTCGCAGGATTCTGGACGAAGATCTCGCGCGCGATGAGTTGCGCGCCGTCGGTCGAAAGCATCGGATCGGTCTCGACGATCTCGACGCCGTAACTTCTCAGAATTCGTTTGCGCGCCGGGCTGGCATTCTTCGGTAGACAAACCTTCACCGCGTAACCGCGCGACGCTCCGATCATCGCGTAGGCGATCCCCGTGTTGCCGCTGGTTGCATCGAGGATCGTCATTCCGGGTTTGAGTTTGCCGCTGCGCTCGCCTTCGAGAATCATCGAAAGGGCAGCCCTGTCCTTCACCGAGCCGCCCGGATTCAGATGTTCGGCCTTCGCAAGGACCTGAACGCCCGGGTTCAGTTCTTTTTCAAATAAGCGCAGCCGTAACAATGGCGTGTGACCGATGTGTGCTTCGATCCTGCCGGGCTCGATGGTCGCGGTTGGGGTTTCTAAGACTTCGAGATGCATAACTCGTCCAAAAGAAAACGGTCGCAACTTCTAATCCAAGAAGTGCGACCGTTTCGCCGTCAAAATTGCTGGTGGTTAGCTCATCTGCTATCCAACCTGCTGCGCGGCCGCTCGGTCGCGGTGCAGTAGCACCACTGACAATAGCGACAACATGCGCAGGCCTTCATCATGATGCGGAGACTATAGGCCCGCGCTAATGCAGTGTCAAGCCGCCGCTCCTTTTGCTGATCTGTGCCTCCCGCGTTAATCTGTGGCACATGTCTGACTGGCCATCATTACCGCTCGAAGAATGGAAAGATACGTGCGCGACCGTCCACATGTGGTCGCAAATCGTCGGCAAGATTCGTCTGGCGCAAACGCCGCTCGTTAATCACTGGTGGAACGTGCCGCTTTACGTTTCAGCGCGTGGACTGACGACCACCGCAATGCCTTACGAGGAACGCTTTTTCGAGATGGAGTTTGACTTCATCGATCACAACCTCGTGACGAAGTGCAGCGATGGGACGACCGCGCTCGTGCCGCTCGAGCCGAAGTCTGTCGCGACGTTCTACCGCGAAACGATGGACGCGCTGAAGAAGCTCGACATTGAAGTGAAGATCTGGAAGATGCCGGTCGAGATCGCGGATCCGATTCCGTTCGATCAGGATGAGCAGCACAAGTCGTACGATCGCGAATACGTCGAGAGATTCTGGCAGATATTGCGTGTGTCTGACCGAGCCATGCAGGAATTTCGATCGAGATTTATCGGCAAGTCGAGTCCGGTGCATTTCTTTTGGGGCAGCTTCGATCTCGCGGTGACGAGGTTTTCGGGAAGGCCGGCGCCGGTGAAGCCCGATGCGGATGTGATCACGCGTGAAGCGTATTCGCACGAGGTGATCAGTCATGGTTGGTGGCCCGGGCAGGGACCGCTCGGCAAACCTGCTTACTATTCCTACACCGCGCCCGCGCCCGACGGTTTGAGTGAAGCCACCGTGCGACCGGAGCAGGCGTTCTATAGCAAGGATATGGGTGAGTTTTTATTGATGTACGACGATGTGCGAACAGCGGCGCAGCCTGAAACGGCGTTGATGGAGTTTATGCAGAGTACGTATGAGGCTGGGGCGGATTTAGCGAAATGGGATCGCGCTTCCCTGGAAAGAGTTTAGCCGCGGCTAAAATTATGTCTTCAACGGGCGCCAGAGAGCAGCTAAACGCTTGCCACTCGCGGTTTGCAGCAAGCTCATCAGGCCCATGTACCCAAATCCGAAAAAGAACAGCAGCAGAAACGGTATCGTTCCCCACATGTGCAGTCGTGCGGAGTACGCGATCGCGAGTAAAAAGTAAACCGCAAAACTCAACTCCAGCAGCGGCAGCAGACCACGTTTACGTTTGTACTTTTTCCGTTTCCAGGTTGCGTCTGTAGTCTCTTCAACACGATACTTCGGCGTCCGCACGAATTCCGACTTCACACCCAACAACGCTTCCAGCACCGCGCGCGCATTCGAAAACGCGAGACCAATGCCGAGCCCCATCACGAGCGGCAAGTGCAACAGTCGCGGCGCGCGTTTCTGGTCCAGATACCAAACCGCTGAACCATAAAACAACACCACCGAGATCGACGAGAAGAACAACAATGGCAGGTCAAGCACCATCAAGTGATAAAACGGCTGGTTATAACGCACCAACAGGAGGGGAAACTGCAAAAAGCTCGCGACGATCATCAGCGGATAACTGATGTTGCCCGTCAAACGAAAGAACATTTCCAGCTTCACGCGAAACGGCAGCGGAGCCAGCCAGATGCGCGGGTAAAGCTTGATCCCAACCTGCATCACGCCCTTGGCCCAACGTCGCTGCTGCGCTTTGAACGCATTGATCTCGACCGGAATCTCCGCCGGCGCTTCCTCGTCGAGCAGGTAAACAAATTTCCAGCCCATTAGCTGCGCGCGAAAACTCAGGTCAGTGTCCTCAGTCAGCGTGTCGTGCTGCCAGCCGCCGCTCAACTCGATCGCTTTTCGCCGCCAGATGCCGGCCGTGCCGTTGAAATTAAAAAAGCCACCGGTGCGATTGCGTGTGGTCTGTTCGACGACGAAATGGCCGTCGAGCATGATCGTCTGCAGGCGCGTCAAAAGGTTGTAGTCGCCGTTGATGTGCGACCAGCGCATCTGCGCGCAGCCAACCATCGGATCGGTAAAGAAGTCGACCAGCTTGCGCAGGCAATCAGGCTTCGGAACGAAGTCAGCATCGAAGATCGCGAGTAGCTCGCCCTTGGCAAACCTGTTTCCGTTCTCCAGCGCGCCGGCTTTAAAGCCCGTGCGATCGGAGCGATGGATGTAGTGAATATCGAATCCCTGCGCGGCATATTTCGCGACCACCGCTTCAGCGACGCGCACTGTCTCGTCAGTCGAGTCGTCGAGCACCTGGATCTCGAGTTTCTCGCGTGGGTAGTCGATTTCGGTGACGGCTTTCAGCAGTCGATCGACGACGTAGAGTTCGTTGAAAAGCGGAAGCTGGACGGTAATCGTAGGCAACTCAGCTTCGGCGAAATGCCCGCTGGGCGTGGGTACAAAATTCTTGTATCGCCAGAAGTCGATGACCTGCTTGATGCGGTACGCCCCGTAGACCGCAAGCGTGCCGAGGATTGCGAAATAAAGGAGCAGGATGATCCAGTCGAATGTGTCGAGCTGGTAAAGCGGACTGATATTTCCCCAGGTTTTGTTGACGAGATCGTGGAAGTACTGCTCGAAAAGGGCTTGCGGCGTTGGACCCTTTGGGCTGGGCCACGGTGTCGGTGCTGGTGACTGAAAAATCATGAATTACAGTACGTCCAAAAGCGCAAGATTCTAACCTAACAATCCCAGCGCTTCAAATTCGGCGGTCGGGGGCGCTGTAGTCGCTGGGAGCGGCTGCGATGCGCTCCGGCGAGGTGAGCGTGAAAGTCACGGGCCGGGGCTGGTGTGTTCGCTTTGTGAGCGAGTGCAGGCTCAAGTCCACTATTCCGGGCATTACATAGAACACTGACACGCTTCCGAGCAGCGCCCCAGTGAGCAAACGTGACGTGTGCGTGTTTTCCCAGAAGCCGAAAAACGTCAGGCTGAAGTCTATCGCGAGCGGTAA
>DATFDT010000267.1:0-8783 GCA_035251975.1 Pyrinomonadaceae bacterium
GTTCTCTGTGTCTCTGTGGTTGAAGATTGCTTAGGAAAAAACAACCACAGAGACACAGAGAACGCAGAGGTTGCACAGAGAAATCAGACTTTTCGGGCAAAGCCAGTCAACCTTTAGGTTGTCTTCGGAGCAAGCTAAAGCTTGAACTCTAAACTATCTCTCAATTCTCGGAACAGGCGTGCAAGGTCGGCGGGCTGGTAGTTGGCGTTCAGGCCGCTCGGGTTGGGAAGCACCCAAAGAAGTGTGCCACCAACCCAATCTTCCTGCCGGCCGACGGCCGCTTTCGGTCGATTGAATGCGGTGCGATAGGCGCCGACTCCCAACACGGCGAGAATGCGTGGGCGATAACGGACCACCTTCGCTCGTAATTTCTCTCCGCCGGCAACAATCTCCTCTTTCGTCAACATGTCAGCCGTTGCCGTTGTACGCTGCACGACGTTCGTGATTCCATATCCGCTCTTTAATAGCTCACGTTCATCGAACGGCGACAAAACCCGTGATGTGAACCCACCGGCATACAGCGCGGGCCAGAAGCGATTGCCCGGACGCGCGAAGTGATGGCCCACCGCAGCAGTGTAGAGACCCGGATTAATCCCGCAAAAAAGAACGCACAGGTCGGGTGCGATCACGTCGCGAACCGTCTTTTCGGTCGCTGCGAGCAGTTGTTCTTTTGTCGGTTTCCAGGGCTTGGTCACGAAAGGTCAGTAGACGTCGAAATGTGTTTGTCGTGAGGTACTCTGTTTTGACACGCGATCGATAAGTGTGACATTCAGCAAATAGCGACCCGGCAACAATTCATCCAGTGGAATTTCCGCCGCGTATGGTATTCGCGCCAGATCCGTTACGCCGTCGGTGGTCAGTTTTCGCAAAGCGGTCGTCAGCACAGGCTGATCGTCGCGAACAATCTGAACCTGCACTGCGACGTCGGGCTTCTGATCCGCAGGAGAGAGCGCGCTGTTGTAGGCGAAGATCAAAAAACGCAGCAGCGATTCACGATGAAAACGATGACTCGCGCTGAGCGCGACGGGATCAACACCGCCATTCGAAACATTAGTCAACATCGCCTGCGTGCGCTCTCCTAAAAGCAAGCTACTCATCGCCAGCTTCTTGTTCGCGAGATCCGGTATCTCGACCCATGCGTGCGCGCTTCCGACTTTACCGCTCTTGTCGTCACGTGCCGCGACTCGCACCTGGTAGAGGCCCGGCGCTAACTTCGCGGGATAAGTGAACATGAGATCGTTGCGATAGTTCTGAGCTTTTTCGAGAGTGGGCGCGGTGGTTACGATCCGCTCCATAAAACTGTCTTTGACAACGCCTTTCTCGTCAAAATAGACCGCAGACAAATCGATGACGGCCTGGATCTTCCCATCCGGTTGTTGACCAAACATGAGAAACTCACCGGGAACGTGAATCGCGGTCGAAAGCGCCGGACCTTTGTTCGGAACGTCGTAATAATCCGCGCTGAGCAGTATCGGCAAGCCGCGCTCGGGATATGCCGAAGCGATCGCTTCGCGGAGTTTTGCAGGCGCGGTTTTAACCGGCGCCGGTTGCTCTTTCGCGACCAATGGCGCCGGAGCGGGATCGAGATCAAAATATCCTTTCCGCACACGCACAATCAGATCAGGGTGATTGAGCAACTTCACCTCGAGATTTCTAAAACGGCTTTTCTTTTCTGAGTCGGCATCAGGCTTCCACGCCAGCAGATAATAAGTTGACGTTTCTTTGATTGCCGGAGCGAGTCCTTTTTTCAGATCGTTTGTGTTGAAGATCGCCTTACCGCCGGTATCGACTGCGAGCGCGTTTAGACCATCCTGAGTTGCGACGAGCTCCTGATGATTCGAAAGGCTCAGTTGGCCCTGAGGATCAAAAGGTTTCTCGATAGAAATGTCATCGAGCGTCGCCACCAGACCACGTGTATCCATCGAATAGATCACAACGCCGCTCTTGGCTGCGGCATTCGTGATGTCGCGCAGTTTGTCCAAAGAATCGCCGCGCCGGTTCTCGACCAGAAAACCGCCTGAAAGAAAGAACAGGACCTTGCGACCGGGAAGGTTTTTGGCTGACTTGATGAGACTCTCGAGACCAGCGAACGTGTTTTGGTTGAAGCGGGCCGCTTGCGCTTGTGACGCTCCGGCGCGGCCACGCACGAGACTCGCTGCCGTGTCGCGATTCATGCCCGGATTTTGCCGGATCGTTTCTGAAATGAAGTACTCGAGCACCTCGCGATCGTTTCGTTCGATCAGATAAGCCTGGTACTCGGTCATGGGCGGACGATCGCCGTCGCGGACGGAGTAGCTTCGCGGGCTGAGTCGTTCCAACGCTTTGCGCAGTATCATGCGATCGGTGGTGAGTTGTTGTAGAAAGCCGATCTGTCCGGTAGCTGACGCGATCGCGGCCTGATCGTTCTGGCCCATCTCTTTGTCGAGAAAGTGATTGATGACTTTCTTGGCGGCGTTGAGACCCTGCAGGTCGATGTGAAAGTCGTCGATGTAGAAGAAGACGATGCGACCACGATCGAGTGGAATGGGACGTTTAAGATTGATCGTAGTAGTGCCACGTGCGGCGGCGAGTTGGCTCTCTTCGTCACTCCCGGCAGCGATCTGTTCGAAACCCTGGATCGTGCGTGGCTTGCCGTCGACACGCACCTCGAAATCTTTCGCAGTCAGGTTGTTTATAAACTTTCCCTGCTTGTCGAACACCATCACGTCAGTTTGGACCAGCTCGGTGTAGACACGAACGACGTCGTCTTTTGGGGTTGGCGAAGGCGTGGGCGTTTGAGCCGCTGTCGCCGACCAGGCGGTCAGGAGAAACAGCAACAGCACCAGAGAATTAGGACGAATCAGCATAAAATGGTGCGATTAACCGAATTGCAAGGGGAAGACGTAGTGTAAATATGTATCAGGTAAGGTTGTTGTGGCAATCAAAAACCAACATTTGTTAGGCTAACGCCGGAGGCGTTGGTAATTTTAGCCCAGGGTTGGAGCGCCAGCGACAACCCTGGGTACAACGACAACTGAAAATAGATTGGCGATCCCCAGGGTTCTCGGAAGCTCGAACCCTGGGCTGAAATTAGCGAACGCCTTCGGCGTTTGAGAATGAAGAGTTAATGGCTGCTAACGAGACAACCGTAAAACTGGATGGGGTGAGCAAGAGTTTTGGGGAGTTCATGGCGGTCAGGGACCTCAGTATCGACGTGCGCGCGGGACGTGTCTTCGGACTGCTCGGGCCGAATGGAGCTGGTAAGACGACCACGATCCGTATGATCGTCAACATCACCGCGCCTGACTCCGGCACCATTCTCCTGTTTGGCCGTCATATCGATTCCAACCTGCAGGACCGCATCGGCTACCTGCCGGAAGAGCGCGGGCTATACAAAAAAATGCGCGTCGCCGATCAGTTACGATTCTTTGCCGAAATAAAAAACATGCGCGGCAAGGGAGTCGAGTCAAAGATCGACGAATGGCTCGCACGCGTAAAACTCTCCGAGTGGAAAAACAAACGCTCGATGGAGTTGTCGAAAGGAATGCAGCAGAAGATCCAGTTCATCACTACTGTGATTCACGATCCCGATCTGCTGATCCTCGACGAGCCATTCTCAGGTCTCGATCCCGTCAACGTCGAATTGTTGAAAGAGATCGTGCTCGATCTCAAACGCGCCGGCAAAACGATCATCTTCTCCACACACCAGATGGAAGTGGCGGAGAAAATTTGCGACGACATCTGCCTGCTCAATCGATCGCGCAAGGTCTTCGAAGGAAGTCTGCGTGAGATTAAGAGCAGCTTTGGACGGAATTCGGTAGCCGTGCGTTGCGAAGGTGGTAACGGTGTGCTGGACGATCCAACGCTCGTTAGTAAACTCGTGCGTCATGCGGACGAGGCGCAGGCGTTGCTCGCTAGCGGAGCGGACGCACAAACACTGCTCAAACGCTTGATCGATTCGGGAGCCGTTATCAGTAAGTTTGAGATGGTCGAGCCCAGCCTGAACGACATCTTCATCACGAAAGTGACTGAACCTGCATGAAAAAGTTTTTGACGGTCGTCAAGCGCGAATACATCCAGCGTGTGCGCGCGAAGATGTTCATTGTCACAACGCTTTTTTTGCCGGTGGTAATGTCGCTCTTCCTCTTAGTGCCTGCAATCATTGTCAGCATCGAGACGCCGCCGATGCGAGTGGCGGTGGTGGACCAGAGCGGCCGAATGTATTCACAACTACGCCAGGCTGTCTCCAGCGACCTGCCCGAGACGGCCACGCAGAACGTGAACTCCGGCGCGCCACGCACGACGACACCGCGCCGAAGCTTCGCTAAGTTTAATCTGGAGGAAGTAGACGCCACTAATCAGTCGCTCGACCAAATTCGCGCAAACCTGGACCAGCGCCTGCGCGCACGGGAGCTCGACGGCTACGTGATTCTGCCGCCGGACTTTCTCGGTCAGGGCAAGGCTGAATTCATCAACCGCAACCCTGGCGATGTCTTTTCCCTGCAAGCACTGCAATCAGCCATAAACCGTGCCGCACGCGAACAGCGGTTGATCGATGCGAAAGTCGATACTAAGACAAGGCAGGATCTCTTCAAGCCGATCGAACTGGAGTCAGTGAAGGTCGGTGCGGTAGGTGCTCAACAGCCTAATTCCAATGCCGGGTTTGCAGTCGTGTTCGGTGTCGGTTTCGTGATGTATCTCGCGATCCTGATGTATGGGCAGATTGTGCTGGGCGCGATCATCGAAGAGAAAGAGACGCGCAT
Organism: Pyrinomonadaceae bacterium; assembly: GCA_035251975.1. Taxonomy (GTDB): domain Bacteria; phylum Acidobacteriota; class Blastocatellia; order Pyrinomonadales; family Pyrinomonadaceae; genus PSRF01. The sequence goes on from DATFDT010000267.1 coordinate 4,743, forward strand.
CGCTGAGATCCTGTTCTCTTCAGTTAAGCCGTTTACCCTCATGATGGGCAAACTCGTTGGCGTATCGCTGGTGGCGTTGACGCAACTCGCGATCTGGGGAACGGCGTTCGGTGTATTTGCTGTGTACGGAGTCGGGCTGCTCGCTTCGCCGCAAATCACTTCAAGCATTCCCAGCATTCCATTTTTGCACTTTATTTACTTTGGCTTGTTTTTTCTGCTCGGTTATTTTATTTATGCGACGATTTATGCGCTCGTCGGCTCGATGGTGACGACGGCCCAAGAGGGCGGGCAACTCGCGATGCCGATCATTCTCATCCTCGTCGTCAGCTTTTACTTATTCTGGCCGGTGAGCCGCAGTCCTGATTCGCCGTTCTCGTTCTGGGTGTCGATGATTCCGTTTACAGCGCCGGTGGCGATGCTCGTTCGCATCGTTACGCAGACGCCGCCATTCTGGCAGATCGCGCTCTCGCTGTTGATTGGATTCAGCACGGTGTTTGTGATCATGTGGTTAGCAGCGCGGATTTATCGGGTTGGCATGTTGATGTATGGGAAGCGCGCTTCGATTCCGGAAGCCATACGCTGGGCCAGACAGGCATGATCGAAGTCGAGAAAAAATTCCGGCTAACCACACGCCAGCGCGACGCGGTGTTGAAGCGTTTGCCGGAAGTTGGCGCGGAGTTGGAGGGCGAAGACTTCGAAGAGAATACGCTTTTCAGTGGCACCATGCTGGAGATGGGTTCTACGGTATTGCGGTTGCGGCGTGTTAACGGCAGAGCCACGCTGACGTACAAGAAGCGCCTGCCGAGCACGTCGTCGATCAAACAACAACGCGAGGAAGAGACTGTGGTCGCCGATCCCGAAGCGATGGAGGCCATACTCGTAGCGCTCGGTTTCACCCCCGCGCTCGTCTATGAGAAACGGCGGCAGACCTGGAAACTCGGGACCACGGAGGTCGTGATCGATGTGTTGCCGTTTGGGTTGTTCATGGAGATCGAGGGCAGAGTCAGTGATATCAAAGCGGTGGAACGCAAGCTCGGGCTAAAAGGATTACGCGCTGAAAACGCGACCTACCCACAACTCACACAGAAACACGGAAAAGTTTACGACGGTTTGATCGAAGCAAGGTTCTAGATCAGGCCGGCGATCAAGTCTTTTAGCCAGTTGACGTCGATTGGTTTGGTGACGTATGCGTCGAAGCCCGAGGCTTTCGCATCCGCGCGGAAATCGTCTTCCTTATGTGCAGTGATGGCGATGATGGGAACGTTTTTGAGGGCGTCGTTCTGGCGGATCAATTTCGTCGCAGTGAAACCATCCATCAGCGGCAGCGTTAGGTCCATCAGAATCACGTCGGGCTTTTCACGGGCCGCTGTCTCGACTGCGACCTGACCGTTCTCAGCTTCAAGTACGATAAACCCTTGTTCTTCCAGTTCAATACGCATGAAGAGACGCGTGTCTTCGACGTCCTCGACCAGAAGAACCTTAAGATCCCTTGAATCCCTGTCAGGCATAGTTCGTGGACTCTATGTCCCGCTAGACGCGCTGTCAAGGCGCTTCTTTTGGCGATAATTCATGCGAACAAAATGTGAGTGTCTGTCGTTAAAGCCTCCGAGTGTCATTTTTACTCCCTTTTTGAGGCCGAAAACATGAAACGCATAGTGATTCTGATCGTTCTGGTGGCTATCGCCGGCGTTGCTGGTGTGGTTCGCTCTTCAGTGAAGTCTGTCTCGGAGTTGAGCGGGCTCGTTTCGCACAGGAATACGGCGGATGTGCGCCAGGAGATTCGGCAGAGTTACGAGCTCGCGCCGGGTGCGCGCGTCGAGCTTGTCGGCCTGAATGGCGCGGTGAAGATTGAAACATCTGACACGAAGACCGCCGAGGTTTATATCGAAAGGACCGCATCGTGTCAGGAAGCGATGGACCGTCGCAAGGTTACGATCGAAGCTGATGCGAACATTTTGCGTATTCGTGGTGAGAAGTCAGACGATGCCGGATTCTTCTCGCGCTTCTTCGGCTCGTCAAACGAGCGCACGACGCTCAAACTGCCACGGCAGATCGCGCTTATGGCGAAGGGAGTGAATGGCTCGTTTATTACAGGCGACATTGATGGTGCTGTTGAGGTAACTGGTGTTAATGGACGCGTGCAGGTTGGTAATGCTGTCGGGACTGCGCTGTTCAAAGGGATTAACGGCAACATGGTTGTTGGTCTGAAGTCGATTGGGCAGGAGGGCGTCACGCTCAGCGGGATCAATGGGAATATCGAATTGAAGTTGGGTGCGGATGTGAATGCTGATTTTGATGCGCGCGGGATGAATGGACAGGTGGTTTCCGATCTGCCGAATGTGTCGATCGATAAAGAGAAACGCGGCAAGGTTTGGGCGCGCATCGGCGCCGGCGGCGCCGGAATCACGGCGAAGGGGATTAACGGGAATATTCGGTTTACACGCGCCGTGGAAGCGCCAACTGCTGTAGATTAATTTTCTCGCGCATAAGGTAAAAAGCGGGGGCAAGCCCCTCTTCCTGACTTGTTCTGATCCAGGTCTCACAAGAATTTTGAGCTACTGGAAATAGAACAAGTCAGGAAGAGGGGCTTGCCCCCGCTCTCGTCACCTAGAACTCGATCGGCTTGCGGGTTGTTAGGGTCGGCGCATTCCACGCACGTAGTTTCTCATTCCATCCCGGCAATGTGTCGCGCAGGAATTTATTTACCTCCTCGATTCGCGTGCGATAGACCGGCTGGATCTCTCCGAAGTATTCCTTCTGCCCCAGCGTTGGCCCAAAGTTCGTATCGAGCGAGAAGAACAGGCTCCCGATGTCGTCAATCACCTGATCACGCCCGGCGAAACCGAGCCCTTCCTGCCGTGATGAGAGCCGGTCCACGAGTGTGTCAGTCTGTTTGATGTAGTCTTCGAGCGTCTTCATCAGGTCCTTGTCCGGCTCTTTCTGCAGTCCCTTCATTGTTGTTTGCGCCTGCTGGAGCTGCTGTTTCACACTATCCAAAAACCGTAGCGACGTGTTGATGTTCGACTGCATATCGCGCAGCTTCACCTGCATGTCGAGCGCCTCTTGCAGATCTGCAACCGGAACATTCACCGTCGGATCGAGTTTAACCTCGACACGCTCTTCGAAAGTCTTGTCATTAACCGTGAGCTTCACGGTGTAAGTTCCCGGCAGCACCTGTGGACCACGCGAGCCACCAAAAAACGCAAGCTGCTCCTCAGTCGGCGGACGCCGCACTTCCGGTCCACCAAGCCTCAAATTCCACGCCACTCGATTCAAACCTTTCTCACGCGACGGACGTTCGATGTCCTGTACGAGCTTGCCGGCGCTATCGAAGACCTGAAGCTTGATCGTTGCTTTCTCGTCGAGCTTGTCTTTCAGGTAGTAACTGATTAGCGCGCCTGCGGGTGGATTTGGTCCGGCAAACTGCTTATCGCCGGTGCCGTAGCGCGTAAACCGGCTCGCGTATCGCAGCGCCGGCCGCACTGGAAACAGGAAGGCATTGCTACTCATGATCTCCGGTGACATCTTTTGAATGACGCTGGCGTCGTCGAAGATCCAGATGCTGCGACCGTGCGTCGCGAGAATCAGATCGTTCTCGCGGGGATGGATGAGAATGTCGTGCACCGCGACGTTCGGCAGGTTTTTCAAGTTCAACGGAAACCACTCTTTGCCACCGTTGTACGACGCGAACAGGCCGAGCTCGGTGCCTGCGTAGAGCAGGTTCGTGTTCTTCGGATCCTCGCGCACGACTTGCACGTACGCTTTCGCCGGCAAGTTTCCGGAGATGTTGGTCCATGATTTTCCCGTGTCAGTAGTCTTGAAGATGTAAGGCTTGAAATCGTCGAACATGTGGCGGTCGAAAGAGATGTAGGTCGTGTTTGCGTTCGTTCGCGACGGTTCGACGTGCGAAACAGGCGAGTTCTTCGCGAGACCCGAAACGTTACCAATCACGTTGGACCAATTCTTACCTCCGTCCGTGGTGACTTGCAGGTTGCCGTCGTCAGTTCCGACCCAGATCTGTCCTCGCTGCACCGGCGACTC
>DATFDT010000268.1:0-8357 GCA_035251975.1 Pyrinomonadaceae bacterium
CTTTATGCACGTTGCTGCCTACCACGAGCGGTGACAAGCCACCCTTCCTGACTTGTTCATTCCATCGCGGGCCTGAAAAAGAGAACAAGTTAGGAAGGGTGGCTTGCCCCGCTTCTAATCCTCTCTGCTTCCCACAGAAGTCTCGATGCGCCGCGGTGTTTCGACAAAGCTCTCGTGCCACAGCTCAAACATCAACAGCGTCCAGAGTAGCTTGCGATGATTTGCGATGCCGCGTTCGTGTTCGTCCTGCAAACGCGCGACGTAATTTGCGTTGAAAACTCCGGCGCGTCGAACGCGCTCAGGCGAGAGCAGATCGCGCGCGAGTGGCCGCAACTTCTCTTTCAGCCATTCCGCGACTGGCACGCCAAAACCTTTCTTGCCGCGACGCGTCACGAATGGCGGCAGCATTTCCTTCACAGCCTTCTTCAAAATGTACTTCGTCTTTTGACCGCGCAACTTGTAATTGCATGGTAGCGACGCCGCGAATTCCGCCACCCGCGGATCGAGGAACGGCGCGCGCACTTCGAGCGACACGGCCATGCTCGCGCGATCGACTTTCGTCAGGATGTCTTCAGCGAGATATAAACGCGTGTCGACGCTTTGCATGCGCGTCACGAGATCTTCGCTGTCACATTCCTCTGCGATCTGACGTGCGTGCGCGTAGATCTCGCCATCGCTCGCCGCGAGAGCTTCGCGTGTAAGTAAGTCTGTTTGCTCTTCCGGTGTGAACGAGCCAAACCAAACGTGGTGGCGCGCGACTGTGTCGTACTTCGCGCCAGTCACGAATCGCAGTGCTTTGTAATCGAGTGAAAGGTTCTTCGTTTTTACCGGCATCAGTCGAACGAGTGGCTCGATGACGCTTGCGCGAATCGACTGTGGCACACGTTTATAGAACTCAGCCCAGCGCAGTCCGGCATACATCGGATAGCCGGCGAAAAGCTCGTCACCACCGTCGCCCCCGAGCGCAACGGTCACGTGCTTTCGTGTGAAGCGTGAAAGGAGATAAGTAGGCACGAGCGAGGGATCACTGAACGGTTCATCCATCCACGCGCCGATCTCGCTGACGAGATTCGCGGCAAGATTTGCGCTCAAACGTTCTTCATGATGATCGGTGCCGAGAAACTTCGCGACACTGCGCGCGTACGCAGATTCGTCAAACGAAGCTTCGGCAAACGAGATTGAAAACGTCTTTACTGCTTCGTGAGAGGCCGCAACCGCGAGCGCGGCAACGCTCGACGAATCAACGCCGCCCGATAGAAGCACGCCGAGCGGAACGTCAGACACGAGACGCATGCGAACCGCATCCGCCAGCAGTTCGCGCAGGTGTTCCGCGGCCTCCTGCTCTGACGGCACTGGCTCGGCGGTTTTGTAACTGAGTTGCCAGTAACGTTCTACTTCTACGCGACCGTCTTCGAGTGTCAGTTTGTGAGCCGCTGGAAGTTTGTTGATTCCCTCATAGATCGAAAGCGGGGCGGGCACATAGTCGAATGACAAATATTGCCTCAACGCCTGGAGATTTAGTGCGGGCTTAACTGACGGATGGGCCAACAGAACCTTGGGCTCAGAAGCGAAGAGCAACGTGTTGTCGAAGATCCCCCAGTAAAGCGGCTTCTCTCCGAAGCGATCGCGCGCGATCAGCAACCGGCGCCTGCGGCTGTCCCATAACGCGAAGGCAAACATACCGTTCAGCTCGCGGATCATTCCGTCGCCGTACTCTTCGTACAAGTGTGGCAACACTTCGGTGTCGGAAGCGCTGCGAAATGCGTGTCCACGTTTTTCGAGCTTCTCGCGCAGTTCGCGATAGTTGTAAATCTCGCCGTTGAGGATTACCGCGACACTCCTGTCTTCGTTGAAGACCGGCTGTTCACCTGTGACGAGATCGATGATCGCGAGCCGTCGCATGCCGAGTGCTATGCCGGACTTTACGAATAAGCCTTCGGAATCGGGCCCACGATGAACCATCCGCTCACACATCGCATGGAGCAGATCCCGCGCGCCATCAGGTGGCGGCGTGTGAGAATCAAGATTGGCCCAACCGGTGATACCGCACATGTTGTCTATTTGTGAGTCTTCGGGTTGTTGAAGCCGAGGCGTTCGCGCACGGCGTAGATGGCTTTCGCTTGTGATTCGTGATAGGTGCGAACGAGCATTTCCGCGAGCAGCCCCATCAGAAGAAATTGCACTCCCACCGCAAACATCACGATGCTCAGAATCGGCAGAGGCGTCTGCACGAAGTCAGCTTTATGAATGATCTTGAGAAACACGGCATATAGACCACTCAAAAGAGAGACGGCAAAGGCGAGCATGCCAAACGAGCCGAAGACGTAGATCGGTTTTGTTTGATACGAAGCCATAAACTTGATCGTCATCAGATCGAAGACGACTTTGATCGTGCGCGAAAGTCCGTACTTTGATTTGCCCATCGTGCGCGCGTGATGTTCGACCGGAATTTCCGTAACGCGCGCGCCCGCCCAGGCGGCGTAAATCGGAATGAAGCGATGCATCTCGCCATACAAACGAACGTCTTCGAGCGACTCGCGCCGGTAAGCTTTCAGCGAACAACCGTAATCGTGAAGCGGGACGCCGCCGATCCACGAGATTATGCGGTTCGCGATCATCGACGGTATCTTGCGCGTAACCATCTTGTCTTTCCGATTTTTGCGCCAACCGGAGACGACGTCGTAGCCTTCGTCGAGTTTATCGAGCAGGCGCGCGATATCTCCCGGATCGTTCTGTAGATCGGCGTCCATCGGAATCAGGACTTTTCCTCTTGCTGCGTCGATCCCGGCGGCCATCGCTGCTGTCTGGCCGTAGTTCCGGCGCAGTGCGACGACGCGGACTCGCGGATCGAGTTGAGCGATTTCACGCAGGATCTTCAAACTGCCGTCGCTGGAACCGTCGTCGACGTAAACGATTTCCGCCGAGCGGCCTAGCGACTTGAGCGCTTCGTCGAGTTTTGCATGCAGCGGCAAAAGGTTGGGTTCTTCGTTGAAAACCGGAAGAAAAACCGAGATATCAGGCGGATCGGTAGACACACTTGCCCGGTCTTCTGTTAGTTGTTCCTGTTCGTCGAGAATCTTCATGAGTGGCTGTGTGGACCGTTCCTGGCGTCCGCGGGACGCAAGCACCGGACGACATTGTAGAACAGATTCACAAACCTCTCATCCTAAACCATTCGACAAAGCGGCGCAGGCCCTCTTCGATCTGTGTTTTGGGGTCGTAGTTTAGCAACGCTCGCGCGTGGGAAATATCGGCGTAGGTTTGCGGAACGTCGCCTGGTTGCGGCGGTTGGCGGTCGATAATTGCGTGTGTGTCGAGTTCTTTTTCGAGGAGCGAAATCAGTTCGTTGAGTTCAACGGTGCGTGATTCGCCGAGATTAAAGATTTCGTAGTTGCTTTGGTTGTAGTGGATCGCGGCAATGACGCCGTCGATGATGTCGTCGATATAGGTGTAATCGCGGCGCGTGGTGCCGTCGCCGAAGACTGGAATTGGTTTGCGCTGTGTAATTAGTTTCGCGAATTTGTGAATCGCGAGATCAGGGCGTTGTCGTGGGCCATAGACGGTGAAAAATCGCAGACACACGCAGCGTAGCCCGTAAAGATGTGAGTAAGTGTGACAGAGAAGTTCGCCAGCGGCTTTGGTCGCTGCGTATGGCGAAATCGGTTGGCGAATGGGATCGTCTTCGCTGAAAGGCACGTGAGCGTTGATGCCGTAAACAGACGATGATGAGCCGAAGACAAACTGTTTGATGTCGTGATGGCGCGCGAGCTCGAGCAGGTTGAGCGTGCCGTTGATGTTTGTTTCGGTGTAGAGCTGGGGTTCGGAAAGCGATGGTCGAACGCCTGCCCGCGCGGCGAGATGAACTATGCAATCGAAGCTCGTTTCTTTGAAGATCTGTTCGAGTGCGGCGCGATCGCGAATGTCGATCTCGTGAATGCTGTAGCGTGGATCTTTTAAGTGCTCGCGGATGTTTTCACGTTTTATGGTCTGTTCGTAAAAGTCGTTGAAATCATCGACAACTGTGATGTTTGTGACCTCGGTTGATAGCAATCGATCAACGAGATGAGATCCGATAAAGCCGGCGCCGCCAGTTACGAGAAAGTTTTTCATCACTTCTTTGTAGCATAAATCCACAGATGCCAGCCCCATCGTGACGCGAGTCGCGATTCGACAGAGCGTGGCAGGATTGGACCAAGCAACGGCAGCCAGCGTTTGTTGAGAAAGTACGTGCGCAGCTCAACGTGTGCGAAGTCCTTAAAGAGCTCGCGTGCTTCGGCTCGGGAATAAACGCGCGCCAGTGGATTGCCGGCCCCATCAGTGTTCCGGCTGAGGAATTCTTCTGAGTTTGAATAGCCGGATTGATCTTTTAATCGTTGGGCGTGCTCGCGCAGGCTCTCTTCCGCTTCGCCCGTCAACAGGTGGACCAGCTTGACGCCTGCGTTCCATTTCAACAGGTTGACGCCTGCGCGACGCAGGATCGAGATGTTGACGCGATAGTTATAGGAGTCGCGGTGGTACAGCATGACGACAGCCTTGCCACCGGGACGAAGCACACGTTGGATCTCGCGCACGGCCTCGGCGGTGTCCGGCGTGTGATGGAGCACGCCGTGCGAATAGACAATATCGAACGAGCTGTTTGGAAAATTCAGTCGTTCTGCATCGGCAACTCGGAAAGTGCCGGGCAAGTCAAATAATTCGAAGCGCCGTTTTGATAACTCAACCGCCGCGTGAGTGAGATCGATACCCGTGTATTTCGCGCCGGCTTTGGCAAACTGAGCGCCATCAGTCCCGAGGCCGCAACCTATTTCAAGCACATTTAGTTCTTTTGAGTGAGCAAATCCCGCGGCCGCCGGAATGTGCCACTCCTTTTTATAACGATGTTCTTCTACGAGCTCATAAAATCGACGTGAGCCAGGAGGCGCATCGGCAAACTTCGTCCCACAGGGATTCTGTTGCCAAAACGCGCGCACGCGATCTTTTAGCAAGGAGTCACTTTGCGACATCTCGAATGTGGAAGGATACCAGTGACGGAAGGTGCTCGACAAAGATTGGTTTCGATCCATATTCGTTTTTGAGCGGCGGCGTCTTTAAAGTCTCGCTGCCTTGTGCCTCAAGGCCTGCCTTGCTGGGCGAAGCTGCATTGAGGCACAAGGATCAGCTGCGTCGTTGGGGTGAGGTACCCAGATCCGGTGAAGGACCCCACCTGTCCTACCAGTTGATTTTGCCCCCTCTACCAACTGGCCCGAATCAAACGCTCACTCGAGGACCTCTCGAAATCTTGCCATTCGTCAGACTTGCTCTTAAAATTTGCGAGCCCGTTGAAAAGCAATTGCGCTTAACGACGGGCGAACTATACTCAGCTCCAAAGCAGAAATCCTTAGAACAATCTAAAAAAGTTCTTAGTAATATCTAAGGATTTCTGCCATAAAAATTTCTATAATTTCATTCGAAATTGGACCAGACTAAGTGGGAGTAGTCAGTCTATGCCTCATAACAACCTCTGCTACGAATTTGGACCGTATCAACTGAACGTAAATACACGCCTGCTCAAGCGTTCGGGTGAAACGATTTCACTCACGCCCAAGGCCGCCGAGATACTGGTCCTGCTCATCACAAGGGCTGGCCAGTTGGTGGAGAAGGATGAGTTGTTGAAAGAGATCTGGCCTGACACTTTCGTTGAGGAGGCCAATCTTAGTCAGAATATTTTTTATTTGCGAAAGGCTTTAGGGGATGAACGGGTTGAGCCGAGATACATCGAAACTGTTACGCGGCGGGGCTATCGTTTCATCGCGAGCGTGAAGGTTGTCGAAGCTGAAGAGAATCACCTGTCAAATGGTATTCACGTTAACAACCGGCCGGTGGTTGCGGTTCTTCCGTTTACTAATGTGATGAGTGATCCTGAGGTGGAGTATCTCGTCCAGGGCGTTACTGACAATATCATCAACAACCTGTCTCGAATTTCCAAGTTGCGCGTAATGTCGCGTAGTGCAGTTTTCCGCTACAAAACGCTGGAGATTGATCCGCAAAAAGCAGGCAGAGATTTAGGTGCGCAGGTAGTGGTTGTCGGAAAGGTTAGCAGCGGGCCGGGTCAGAAACTGATTACGGTAGAACTGGTGGAGGCGTCGACTGGTTGGCAGTTGTGGGGTGAGAGCTTCGACTCAGAGAAACAGGACCTTCTGGAGGTTCAGGACGCGATAACACGGCAGATTGTCGCGTCGTTGAAGCTGCAACTTAGCGGCGATGAAGAGAAGCAAATTTCGACTCGATACACTGAAAATGCTGGAGCGTATCAAGCTTATCTTGAAGGGCGGCATTACTGGAGCAGGTATACGCGTAGTGGCATTGAGCGGGCTATTAGACATTTTCGGAACGCGATTGAGCTTGATCCGAATTATGCGCTGGCGTATGCCGGGATTATTGATTGCTACCTGAGGTTGGCAACGAACTATTTGCCACCCGAAGATGATGTGCCCAGCACAGACGACGATGCCGGTTATCAACCGGAACTCAACGCGGCCGAAGCGGACCCGCGAGTGAAGCTGCGCTTTGAGTGGGACTGGAAAGGAGCCGAGCGTGAACTCCGCCGCGCAAACGAACTGCAAACAAACTACCCCACCGCCCCCCAATGGTACGCCGCTTACTGCTTTGCGAGGAGCATACTTCAAACATTTTTACAGAAAAGTGATACCTGTGGTGAAGTAAGCGGTGACTTAGTTTACCCGCGGCAACTCTTTACGTCGACCTTAAGTCCTAATGAAGAGGTTCAAGTACTATGTACAATAGCCCGAGAACAGATCGAAATAGGAAATTACGACGCTGGATGTGTAATGCTTCGCAATTGGTGGACGCCTGGAGAATGGCCAAATTTCAACAATTTAAGTTCACATGGTGCGGCAGACCTCCTGTTCACCGCTGGATCATTAGCGGGAGGCTTATCTAGTACTGGACGCATTCAAAAAGGACAAAAGTATGCCGAGGAACTGTTAAGTGGTTGCATCGGCATTTTTGAATATTTAGGAGCAAAAAGGAGAGCTGCAGAAGGGAGAATAGAGCTTGCTTTATCGTACTATCGTCAAGGCTTGTTTGCTGTTAGTCGTAATTCACTTTTGAAAGTCCTTGGTGAATTGAAATCTGAGGACAGTGAGTTACGTACGCTCGCTTTAATCAGATTAGGAGTAGTGGAAAGACACGCAGGTCACATCTCGGACTCTCTCACTAGGTTCGATGAGGCTTATCCTTTCATTCAAGATGGGGGACCACTTGTAAGTGGACGCTATTACCATGAGCTTGGAACCGCACTCCAGGAGATCGCCTTAGCAGAAAACCGTTCAGACTTGTTAGACAAAGCTACCCATCATTTCCAACGCGCATTCTATGAATTTGCGGCGATCGGTCATCATCGATATGCAGCTGTAGTAGAGAATAATCATGGTTTCCTGCTCTTAAAGCTCGGTCGTTTTGACGAAGCGGAAGTCCGACTGGTCCATGCGCAGAAGTTGTTTGAAGAATTTCATGATCTAGTCCGTACCTCACAGGTCGATGACACATTAGCTCGACTATATTTGGCTACAAATCAACTAAACAATTCGGACTTAGCATCGCATAGAGCTGTTACATGCTTAGAGGCCAGTGATGAGGAAGCTTTACTAGCCGAAGCACTTACTACCAGGGGACAGCTGTTTTGTAGGCTCAAACGCTTTACGGAAGCGCGCGCGATTTTGGAAGGAGCTTGGCGAATAGCACAGAGATGCGGTGATTCTGAGGGAGCCAGTCGCGCACTGCTTGTATTATTTGAGGAAATGTATGGCCAGATGGATCAACCAGAAAAGCATTATATCGCTGCGCGCATGCGAGCCCTGCTTGAAAATACACAGACAGCATCCATTCGTTCTCGCATTGCAAACTGCCTTACGCTGATATCTACCAAAACCACTTAGTCGATTGCAAGCTATCTGTTTATTCGGCGGGAAAAATGAAGCCTCTTAGCGTATTAGTGTCATGGACAATGCCGAGCAGTGCAAAATGTTTAGTGCTCGAGGAATTCATATTAGCCCTCCAGAGGCACAGATATTGCCGTCAAAGGATGCGGGCCGGATAAGGCCCAAGTTTCAAGCACATTGACAGATCTTTGAAACGATGAAGAATCGAATTGACCGGATTTTGACCAAGAACAATCGTTCACAAGGCACCGTTCAAAACGGCACTGATAAGGCGAAACAAAAACTCGTTGTAGATATTGTCAAAGGAGCCGAGGGAAGAGCCCGTAATCGTGCCGGCCCGTGAACCCGTAATCGTGCCGGCCCGTGAACCCGTAATCGTGCCGGCCCGTGAACCCGTAATCGTGCCGGCCCGTGAAC
>DATFDT010000269.1:0-6833 GCA_035251975.1 Pyrinomonadaceae bacterium
AGAGAAGAGCGCGATCGAGACTTTTTGTGCAAAGCCAACAATCGTAGTGTTGTATTCTCACGACATTCTCTGTGCATCGCTGCGATCCTCTGCGTCTACAGTGCGTAAAAAGCAGCCAGTGCATTAACCGCGGCATCGCCGCAGATCCCATCTGGTTGTCAAAAGATAATTCTTGGTTTAGAGTATCCTCCCATTTTTCGTAGTACTGGGTTGCCCCGCCCGCACACTCTCCTCTGATCCCCGCGACGGTATATGCGGTAGCTCTGTTTAAGCGACTTCACGCGCAAAGTAAGTGCTAATCAAAAGCTGTCCCCGTCCTGCCGTAGCACCTAAATAAAAATCCAGGAAATTGAAACGGATAAAAGTTTTACCGGCGATGAAGCACGAGAGTATTCAAGAGTTATTTGAGCAGGCCGCCGCGCGCTTCAGCCAACTGCCCGCCATCGAGCACGGCGCAGTTTCACTCAGCTATCGCGAGTTGGCTGACCGATCGAACCGGCTCGCTAACTTCCTGCTCGCCGCAGGCCCGACACCGGGGACAAGAGTCGTAATCCTCACTGAAGACGTGATCGACATCATCACGGCAATCATTGCCACGTTGAAGGCACGTTGCGTCTTCGTCCCACTCGATCCGACCTTGCCCGAGAAAAGACTGGTGGCCCTGGTCGCAGACGTCACTCCCGAGATCTTTATCTCTGAAACACGCTTCATCGATCGCCTCAACGGTTGGACTAACGGTGCTCGAGTCGTCTGCCTGGACAGCAATGAGTTTGCACACTTCACCGATAGCACTAATCCCGCTTTGGAAACCGCGCCCGATGATATGTGCCATATCTACTTCACCTCGGGTTCGACCGGAAAACCGAAGGGCATCAGCGGCAGGCTCAAAGGCATCGCGCACTACATCAAGTGGGAAACGCGCACCCTCGATTTACACGTTGGCACGCGCGTTAGCCAACTGATCACTCCAACTTTCGACGCTTTCATGCGCGACATTTTCGTGCCCTTGTCAATTGGCGGCACCATCTGTGTACCGCCCGATCGAGAGTTGCAGCTCGATCCCGCGGCACTCATCCAGTGGTTGGACCAGCAACGCGTTAACCTGATTCACACGATCCCTTCTCAGTTTCGCGCCATCTTGCACGGCGGCATCGAACCGCAACTATTCCAAGCACTGCGCTACGTGCTGTTATCAGGCGAGCCGTTGCTGCCGGCTGATGTCAAAAAGTGGATGAGCGTTTTCGGTGAACGCATACAGTTGATCAATCTCTACGGCGCAACCGAAACTACGATGACGAAGTTTTTCTACTTCGTTAAGCCGTCAGATCAGGATCGCTCTTTCATTCCCATCGGCGAGCCGATGCCGGGAGCGCGTGCGCTTTTGCTGGACGAGCGCGGGCGAATTTGCCCGCCCGGCGTAGTCGGCGAAATCTACATCCGTACTCCATTCCGATCTCTCGGCTATTGGAATCAACCCGAGCAGACGCGTGAAACTTTCATCCAGAATCCTTTCAGCGATGATCCGCAAGACATCATTTACAAGACCGGTGACCTGGCGCGCTTGTTAGAGGATGGCACTTTTCAAATCCTCGGCCGCAAGGATCAGCAGGTGAAGATCCGTGGCATACGCGTCGAGTTGGAAGAGATTGAAAACTTATTGCGCACGCACGCAGCCGTTAAGGATGTAGCGGTTGCTGCACTGCGAGACGATCATGGTTTCGATTATCTCTGTGCCTATCTGGTCACCAACCAGCCCGTCGAGACCAGGGAGTTGCGCGAGTTTGTGGCCCAACAACTGCCGGTCCATAGCGTCCCGTCTTCATTTGTCTTTGTGCCTGACCTGCCGCGCACTGCGAATGGCAAATTGAACCGGCAGGCACTCGCCGGCATGAATGGCGCACGCGACTTGGAATGTGTTGCGCCAGGAAACAAGCTGGAGCAGCAATTGGTGGAGATCTGGCAGGAAGTACTCGGCCACAAAGACGTCGGCATTAGAAACAACTTCTTCGAGATCGGCGGCCATTCGCTGATCGCCACCCGCGCCGTTTCCAGAATTCACAAAGCACTCAATACCAGAGTCGAACTGAGGGAGTTTTTCGCACACCCGACGATAGAAGAGTTGGCCCAGTTCGTGGCTGCATCGCAACCTGCACAATACGTTGAGATTCCGCCGGCGCCGCCACGCGCTTTATACGAAGTCTCGAACGCGCAGCGCCGGCTCTGGATGTTGAGTCAACTCGAGGATGACCTGAAGGCTTACAACATGTGTGGCGCCTACATGCTCGAGGGAACACTAAACGTGCCGGCCTTCACCCGCGCGTTTGCGGCTCTGGTCGCCCGGAACGAAAGTCTCCGCACCACCTTCGAACAAGTCGATGGCGAACCGATGCAACGCATTCGCGCAGCCGAAGATTTTCCATTTGCCGTCGAGTACACCGACCTCCGCAATCACGCCGACAGAACTACTACCGCCAGGGACATCGCCAATCGTGAGGCCGCGATGATCTTCGATCTCTCTCGCGGGCCGTTGCTCAAAGCGCGCTTGTTGCGTCTCGAAGATAACCAGCACTTGTTCGTGCTCACCATGCATCACATCATCAGCGACGGCTGGTCCATGGCCATACTTGTGGACCAGGTGCTCACCTGCTATCAGGCTTTCCGCCGTGGTGAGGACAATCCACTGCCACCGCTGCGTATTCAATACAAAGACTACGCCGTCTGGCAGCGCCAGCAACTCAGCGGCGCACAACTGGAGACGCATCAGAATTATTGGTGGCAGCAGCTCGGCGGTGAGATACCAGTGCTGGCATTGCCCACTGATTTCCCACGTCCTCCGGTTAAGACTTACAGCGGTGATCGCATCACGAGCGTGCTTGAGCACGCGGCGGTCCAGGACGCCTTGCGCCTCGGACAGCAGCAGGGAGCGAGTCTCTTCATGGTGCTGCTGGCGACTGTCAATGCCCTGCTCTACCGCTACACGTTTCAGCAAGACATCATCGTGGGTTCGCCGCTGGCAGGCAGAGAGCGGCAGGAACTGGAAGAACAAATCGGCTTTTACGTCAACACCCTCGCCCTCCGGACGCGCCCGTCTGCTGGCGACAGCTTCAGCGCCCTGCTCGACAAGGTGAAGACCACGACGCTCGAAGCTTACGAGCACCAGATCTATCCGTTCGATCGCCTCGTTGATGAGTTGAATCTTCGCCGCGATGCGAGTCGTTCACCACTGTTCGACGTGCTGGTAGTACTGCAAAACCTTGAGTCAGGCAGCGAGTCGCCCACGATCGACGATCTCAAAGCCGGCAATTTCGAGCTTGATAATCCCGTCAGTAAATTCGATCTCAGCTTCAGGTTCTATGAGGTTAGAAACGCGCTGCACGTTCAAATCGAGTACAACACCGATCTCTTTAAGCGCGCGACGATTGAGCGCGTGCTCGGTCACCTTCAGACGCTGTTTCGCAGCGCGATGGCCTATCCGGAGCAACGTATCGCCAATCTAACGATGCTCACCGAGCCGGAGCATCAACAGCTAATTACCTGGAATGCAACTAGCGTCAAACGTCCGGAAGGTGAATCGCTTCATCGCCTCTTCGAGGAACAGACAGAACGAACCCCAGGCGCTATCGCCGTTGTTGATCAGGATCGATCGCTGACTTACCTGGAGCTTAACCAGCGCGCCAACCAGCTCGCACACTTCCTGCTTACGCGCGATGTTTCTCGCGATGTCCGCGTGGGCGTCTGCATTGAACGTTCGCTCGAAATGGTGATTGCGTTGCTGGGAATATTGAAGGCCGGCGGTTGTTACGTGCCGCTTGACCCGGAATATCCGGCTGAGCGTCTGGCATTTATGCTGGAAGATGCTGGCGTTTCGATGTTGTTGACCACGTGTGGTCTAAATGAACAGTTACCTCTCTTCGTCAACAATTCGCTTTGTCTCGACTCAGATTGGGAAACGACTATCAGCGAGCATGAGTCCGGCAACCTGAGCTGTGGCACCGCCGGCGACGATCTCGCTTACGTCATCTTCACCTCCGGCTCAACGGGCCAGCCGAAGGGCGCAATGAACACGCACCGGGCCATCTGCAATCGTCTCCGATGGATGCAGGAAACCTACAACATCAACGCGGGGGATCGCGTGCTTCAGAAAACTCCGTTCAGTTTCGACGTTTCGGTCTGGGAGTTTTTCTGGCCTCTCATCACTGGCGCCAGACTGGTTATGGCTCGTCCCGAAGGGCACAAGGATGTCGCCTATCTGGTGAACGTTATTAACGAGGAATCGATCACGACCATTCACTTCGTGCCCTCGATGCTGCAAGTCTTCGTCGAGCACGGAGCGTTGCGACAGTGCCCGCATGTTTGTCGCGTAATCTGTAGCGGCGAAGCATTGCCGTATCAACTTCAGCAGCGTTTCTTTGAAGACTCTCGAGCCCGGTTATTCAACTTGTATGGTCCAACAGAGGCCGCCGTGGATGTCACCGCCTGGCCTTGCGAACCAGACGGCGAGAGAGACTTTGTCCCCATTGGTAAGCCGATCGCGAACACACACATTCATCTCCTCGATTCGAACGGCGAGCTCGTGCCGGTGGGAGTGCCGGGCGAGTTGCATATCGGCGGCGTCGGGCTGGCCCGCGGATACATCAACCGGCCCGGCCTGACAGCCGAGAAGTTTATTCCGCATTCCCATAGCGTTGGACCAGGCGAACGACTTTATAGAACTGGAGATTTAGCTCGCTATCACCCCAGCGGCGAGATCGAGTTCCTGGGGCGACTCGACTTTCAGGTTAAGGTCCGCGGCTTTCGTATCGAGTTGGAGGAAGTTGAAGGCGCGCTGCGTGAATATCCGGCAGTCCGCGAAGCTGTCGTTACTACTTTCGACGACGAACATGGCGCAGCTCGCCTGGTTGCGTACGTCACGTTCGACAAAAACACTTCAGCGCCGGCGACGAGCGAGTTGCGGATGCATCTTCAGCAACGGCTGCCTGAACACATGGCGCCGTCAGTCTTCGTGATCCTCGACCAGATGCCACTGACCCCGAACGGAAAGATAGATCGTAGTAATCTGCCGCAACCCGACACCACACCGCGTGCCACCGAGTATGTGGAACCGGCTAACGATGTCGAGAGCAAGCTCGTAGCAGCGTGGGAACAGGTGCTGAACTTGAAGAAAGTGGGCGTCCGCGACAATTATTTCGAATTAGGCGGCGACTCGATTCGCGCCATTCAGATTGCGGCACTCCTGCACCAGCAAGGCCTTAGGATTAAAGTGCGTGACTTGTTCCAGTTTCCAACCATCACTGCTATTGCTCCTCATGTCAAACGTCTAAGGCGCGTGGCTGACCAGTCTCTGGTGGTTGGACCAGTTATGCCGACGCCGTTTCAAAAGGATTTCCTCGCGACGGTTTCACCAAAGCATCGGCACCATTTCAACCACGGAGTGATGCTCCATTCGCGGACTGGATTTGACGCTGACGCGCTCGCAGCGGCCTTCGCAAAAATACTCGAGCATCACGACGCGCTGCGTCTGACGCTGCGATCCGAGAGCCTTACACTCTTCAATGAAGCTGCGACGACGTCAGCGACTATTGTCGAATATGACTTGCGAGAGAGTGGCAATCCCTTCAAAGCGCTCGCGGAGAAAGCTGACGAGATCCAGGCATCGATAAACCTCGAGATCGGACCGCTGATGAAGTTAGGGCTCATTCACATGCCCGACGGCGACCGGCTCGTGCTCGCTGTTCATCACCTCGCGGTCGATGGCGTGTCGTGGCGTATCTTGTTTGAAGATCTCCAAACGCTTTACCAGCAGCACGTACTGGGCGTCGCGCTCAAGCTGCCGCGGAAAACAGATTCGTTTAAATCCTGGTCCGAATTTCTCGCGGTCCAGGCCAACAGCGAGCAGATTCTCGCGGAAACGGATTACTGGGCCGCCGTCGAAGAGACATCAGTGCCGTTAATCGAGCGAGACGAGGAGAGAAGCTACGTCTGCGATGAAGATCGGGTGTCGTTTAGTCTGAGTTTGGACGAAACCGACTTACTGCTGACGCGTGTTAACAAAGCATTCAATACCGAGGTCCATCACATCCTCTTAGCCGCTCTGGGCCTGGCTGTGAAGACTTGTTTCAGTCACTCTCGTGTAGCGATCGCCATCGAAGGACACGGGCGCGAGCCGTTACAACCGGATCTGAATGTCAGCCGCACGGTTGGTTGGTTTACTACGATTTATCCGGTTGTCCTCGACCTCCGACAGGCGGCGAACCTGTCGCGGTTCATTAAAAACGTGAAAGAAAATCTTCGTCGTGTCCCACACAACGGCATCGGTCATGGTTTGCTCAAACATCTGACGAAACCAGAGCTCAAAAAACACCTGCGGTTCAACCTCGCTCCGCAAATTACTTTCAACTATCACGGTCAGTTTGATGCAGATTTGAGCAAACTCTCAACTGATGTCGTGTTCGAGTCGCCCGGTAAACTGCGTAGTCAACATGCAGAACGGATGGAAGAGCTCGGTGTGAGTTGCAGTATCGAGGGAAAACGCCTCCACGTTTCAATCAGCTTTAGCCGGAAGCAACACCGTCCTGAAAAGATCGAGAAGTTGGGCCAATGCTACCAGGCAGCATTACGCGACGTCCTCGCTCACTGCTCGAACAAGACCACGGCCGAACTCACCCCGAGCGACTTAACCTACAAAGGCTTGTCAATTGATGCGCTCGATCAATTGTTCATGGATCATTCTTAGTTAAAGCTTAGCCTCAAAAATCGAAAATCATTCTTGGATCGGGTCAGTACAGAGAGCGGTAGCGACCTGGTCAGTGATCAGCATTCTTGACTCTTAAGGA
>DATFDT010000270.1:0-32900 GCA_035251975.1 Pyrinomonadaceae bacterium
AACGTGCTTGTATTCGAGCGCATCAGGGAAGAATTGATCTCAGGAAAGACAGTGCCTTCGGCCGTCGAGCAGGGAAAGAGTGTAACCCTTCATGTCAGCCACTGCAAGACATCTTCTTCATTCGAGCTGCGTGTTCCACCAACGACGTGAATGAAGTACTCTTCGAGCGACACAGGGCCTTCGCCGTCGCCTTCGACTCGAATTCCCTTTCGCAGCACGTTCAACGACCCGGCTGCCAGTAACTTACCCTGCGCAATGATCGCGATGTCGCTGCAAAGTCGCTCGACGATCTCGAGTACGTGTGACGTGAGAAATACCGTCAGTCCTCTCGCGGTTAATCGCGAGAGCAGGTCCTTCAACGTGCGTGAAGCAATCGCGTCGACGCCTTCGAACGGCTCATCGAGAAATAGAATCTCCGGCCGGTGAATGAGGGCGCACGCGAGCGAGAGCTTCTTCTTCATGCCGTGCGAATACTCGATGATCAGCTTGCGCGGCTCGTCCTGAAGCTCCATCAACTCGAGCAGCTCTTTCGAGCGCTGCGCGATTTCTTCGGCGCGCAGCCCGTACATCCGTCCCGTGAATGACAACATCTCAGCGCCCGTCAGTCGCTCAAACAGGTTGAGATCTTCAGGCACAACGCCGATGCGCCGCTTCACGTCCAGCGGCTGCGCGCTGATGTCCAGATCGAGAACTCGTAGCGTGCCGCTCGTCGGCGCCAGTAGTCCGGTAAGCATTTTGATGGTGGTTGATTTGCCGGCGCCGTTTGGACCGAGAAAGCCGAAGAAGCTGCCGCGGTTCACGCTCAGGTTGATGTTATCAACGGCAACGAAGTCACCAAATTGCTTGACGAGTTGAGACGTCTGGACCGCCGGCGATGCTGCTGACATGAATCACAGATTAACGGATCCGCATCAATTACGCAGCAGCGTCTTTGCATCGTCGGCACGAACGAAGGCGGGGAAATTTCTATGAGTGCTCATCAAAAACGCGTTTGAGCTGGACTGAAGCGCGTTGCCATGCGTCGCGCGCAGACGAACGAAGCGACCGAACGCTGTCCAGCCATAGTAATAACCGTCGTTCATGCTGATGAGGACGTCGGCGGTGTGC
This sequence comes from Pyrinomonadaceae bacterium, assembly GCA_035251975.1. Lineage (GTDB taxonomy): Bacteria > Acidobacteriota > Blastocatellia > Pyrinomonadales > Pyrinomonadaceae > PSRF01. Next base: position 1,108 of record DATFDT010000270.1, read on the forward strand.
TTCACGCGCGGAGTAAACAGCGACTTATAGACATTTGCGACCGCGTTCGGATAACGATGTCCGGCAGTTCGCTCATACCAAACAGCGTCAGTGGCGAAGGTGTTTGGGAAAGAACCGAGCTGAAGCGGATCACCGCTGACGTTGACATATCGATAATTGTCAGTCGCTGCTTCGTATTCAATGCGCGCTTGACCGCGCGAGCTTTCAACAACGACGGCAGCCGCATCCTTGTAAACCGCGAAATCAACACCCGTCACTTCCGCACTCGCGCGCGCCACTTCAGGAATTACATCTTCGTCACAATAGAGCGCCGCATAACTACAAAGACCAAACGCGGGAATCACAACCTTGAATCCTCGTCGACGCAGCGTCGAGGCGAGTGGGACGCGACGGTTCTCTTCGAGATTCATCCCGTGATCGGAAAACATCACGATCTCCGTCTCGTCACCGCAGTAACTGCGAATCTCTTTCAGGATCTTGTCGAGCGACTCAAGCGCGATCGCCAAACGTTCCGGCCCCTGCGCGTGCAGCAAACCATCGGTCGCTTTGAGAAACGCGAAGTAGTCTCGATTCTGAGGCGCGGCCCTGAAGCGTTCGCGAAACCGTTGCATGTCAGCGCGCCAAACCTTCTCGGGCGCGACGTAGATCAAAAACTCAAACGGCAGCGGTTCCTGGTAATCCAATTCCTCCATGTACGACGACGGCACTTTATCAGGCGTGCGACGACCGACGTACTTGCTGATTCCACCGCGCAGCTCGCGTGCTTTGCGATCGAAATAAAGACTCTCGTAACCCGCGGGCGGCGTCGCCCCAAGCATGGCAGACAATGCGACGTTCGTCATCGTCGGAAAGGGAGAAAGCAGCCGCGCCGGTGACTTAAAACTGTCGAACAATCCACGACTACGCTCCCCCTCAATCAGCTTATGAGGAACTCCGTCGAGACAAAGCAGCAGTCGCCGTGGATGCAATTGTGGTGTGCTATTTCGCATTACTTGTGGACAGGATTTACAAGATTTTTCAAGATTAACAAGACTTGTAAATCATGAAAAATCTTGTAAATCCTGTCTAACTATTGCTCAGCATCGGGCTTCGACTGCTCCGCCTTGTACGCCTGCCGCAACCCACGCTTCGCTTCATCGTGCGCGTCGTAAACATTCGGACGCGCCAGCACTTCCTTGTACTGGGCGAGCGCTTCGTCACGCTTGCCCGCAACGTCGTACGACCGCGCCGCAAAAAGATGCGCCATCGTAATCAACCCCGGCTCACCGCGATCGACCTTCGTCGCCGCCAGAAACTCCTTCGCTGCCCGCTCGTTATAGCCGGCGATCAGTAACGCCTCGCCATATTTGAAATGGATCAGATCGAGCGCACGCGCAGCCGTATTTCGATCGCGCAATAATTCATCAAACGTCGCAAACGCTTCTTTCTCAGCCTGTACTGCACCTGCAAGATCTTTTTCCTTACGCTTCACTCCAGCGAGGGAAACCAACGCATCAGCCGTCTCGACGCGCAGCAGATAGTTACGTGGATACTTCGCACTCAGCTCACGCGCCAACGTGATCACCTCAGCAAAACGTTTCTCGCGCGTGTAAAGGATAATCAGCACAGACTTCGCATCGTCCCGCGACCAGCGACCTTCCTTCGCCACCTGTTCGAGCATCGCGAGCCCGCGCTTCTTCGAGCCACGAAAACCCGTCGCGCCCGCAAGTATCTTCACCGGCAATGGCAACGAACCAACGACATACTCGTAAAGACCAATGGTGATCTGCGCGTCGATGTATTTCGGATCGAGCTTCAACACTTCACGGTGATGATCGACGGCGTCGTTACCATCACGCAGCGCCGCGAAATGTCGCCGCTCGACAGCCTCTTCGAACGACGCTTTCAATCCTTCCGTGTTGGCAAGAAAATCGAGCGCCTCGATGTTTTTGGGTTCCTGTTTTAGTTTGGCTTCGGCAAGACGCTTCGCTTCACGAGTGAGATTGCGAAACTCCGTCACGATCTTCGGATCGACCTTGTCGTCGCCGTTTGTGTAGAAGGATTCCGAGCTGTAAAGCGACACCTGCAAGCGTCGCGACTCATAGAGCGTCTTGATCCAGAGCCGCGCCGCCAGCAGTTGATAACCACCCGGATGATTCGGATAAAGCTTGACGATCTCTTTGAAGTCGCGATCTGCCTTGTCGTAGTCGATGTTATAGAGCGCGTCGAGCCCACTGCGCCGCAACTCCTCAAACCGCGCCCGCTCGGCATCCGTCAACCACGGCTTCTGCGCCTGCGCTGCAACCACACCCATCAACAACACAACCACGATCGCAAGTTTCCTCAACGCTACTTCCCTCCAACGAAACAATCCGCGTCTTCAATCCGCGTTAATCCGCGTAAACGACTCCATATACTTCACACCCGACCCGGTATTAAAGAGCACCACGCGTTCATGCTTATTAACCTCACCTGACTCAACGAGCTTCCTCAACGCGGGCAAACACGCCGCACCTTCCGGCGCACAAAACACTCCTTCAACCGCACCAATGTCCCGCACCGCCTCGATCAACTCTTCATCACTCACCGCCACCGCAGTCCCACCTGACGCACGCAACGCATCGAGTATCAAAAAGTCGCCAATCGCCTTCGGCACGCGCAAACCTGACGCGGTCGTCGCCGCATTCGGAAACTCTTCCGCAAACCGGTGCCCTTGTTCAAACGCGTGCACGATCGGCGCACAACCTTCAGCCTGCACCGTCACCATGCGCGGCCGCTTACTTCCGATCCAACCCAGTTGTTCCATCTCGTCGAACGCTTTCCACATGCCGATCAAACCGGTACCGCCGCCCGTCGGGTAAATAATTACATCGGGCAAGCGCCACTCCATTTGCTCGGCGAGCTCGTATCCAAGCGTCTTCTTTCCTTCGATGCGATAGGGTTCTTTCAGTGTCGAGACGTCGAACCAACCTTCCTTTTCCTTTCGTCTGCCGACCTCAGCGCCGCAGTCAGTGATCAAGCCATCCATCAAGGTCACGTGAGCGCCTGTTTGCTGACACTCGACCACGTTTGCGCGTGGTGTATCACGCGGCATGAAGATGTACGACTTGAGTCCCGCGCGAGCAGCATAGGCCGCCAGTGCGCCGGCAGCATTTCCGGCTGATGGAACTGCCAGTTTCTTGACGCCGAGCTCCTTTGCCATTGAGACAGCGGCGGCCATTCCGCGTGCTTTGAAACTCTGCGTGGGATTCTGTGATTCATCTTTTATGAAAAGGTCGGGAACTCCGACGCGCCTGCCTAGTCGAACCGCGCGCAAAAGCGGCGTCCAACCTTCCCCTAACGAGACGATGTTTTCGCCCCGTTCGAGCGGGAGCATCTCGCGATAGCGCCACATGTCCGGGCGCCGGCCGGCGAGCGACTCCTTCTTCAAAAACATTCGGGCGCGCTCTAAATCGTAGCGAACCAGCAAAGGCTTACCGCAGGCAGTGCAAAGATTGTGCAACCGATGTGCCTCGTGTTTGGTGCCACAGAGGCCACATTCAAGATGAGTGACATTCATTGATAGATTTTCCTTAATTACTGGGCAAATTACGGGAGAACGGCGCTAAGTATGCGCTAGAAATGGGAATTCGAGGTAACGCGGTCTGTTATTTGAGGTGCGGCGGTGGGCGCAGGCAAGAGCAAGAGGTTTGCGCTAGGTGCAGCAAACCCCTTGCACTCGAAGCAAGCTAGTAAGCGGAACGTGTGAACGTCTCAGTGTTTTTCGTCGCCGCTGTTGCCGTTGATCTGGCTGCGGATTTCGCCACCAGGCCACCGGGTGCTGTGAACGTTGACGTAAGTGGCGCCCGCACGGATCGCCGCAAGCAGTTCGTCAAATTCTCCAGCGCTGATTCCACGCTCATTCGCCAGGTTGGTAACATCCACGGCCGTGATGGTGCCCGAGATCGTCGCTGGCGGCGCGGGACACGGTTGAGTGCCGGCCGGTCCGTTGCCGAGGTTCGTGCACAGGAACACGCTGATCGGGCCAGTTACGGATTTCTGTCCGAAGTGGATGTGAGCCTGCTGAACGGCGCCTTCGAGATCGGCATAACTCAGTTCCCAGTCAATGCGCGAATTATCGTTGCTGATACGCGCGTTGAAGGTTCCATTACCGGTGGTTGAAACTGCTGACGGGGTTTCCTCATACCCGGACAAAATTTCACTAATTTTCTTGAAGCCCTGGGCAAAAGCAATCGAGCAGACCGACACCAAGGCGATCACTGCAAGAGACAATCCTAGTCTTCGCATCCCTTTTTCCTCCAAGATTCGTTTGTTTTGGGGCGCGCATAATACCACCAAAGCCGAACTTTAGCCACAAAAAGGCACAAAAGCACAAAGGCTTTTCAGAACTCATTTTGTGCTTTTTGTGCCTTTTGTGTACCTTGTCTTTTCCTTATGCCGATAAGTTTGCTCGCTCTCGATCTGGACGGGACTCTGCTCGACGCCAGGGGCATTATTTCTGAGCGCAATCGAATTGCAATCGATCACGCACGCCGGGAGGGCGTTCACGTCGCACTCGTCACGGGACGGCGGTTTCGTGATTCGCGTCCGGTAGCCCTGGAGCTTGGACTAGACGTTCCGCTGATCTCCCATAACGGCGCGTTGACCAAACATGCCGCTACACTGCAAACAGTTTCAGTGTTGCCGTTGCCACTCGACGCCGCGCGTGAGGCGTTGCAGATCGGGCGCAAAGCCGACGCCGACGCCCTCCTGAGTGACGATCACGAAGGACTCGGCGTGCTTGTTTACGATCACATTCGCGGCGGCAATACCGCTGCTCACAAGTACATCTCCTGGGCCAGGCGCATTCATGGTGACGAAGAAGGCAGCAACGCTGTAGAACAAGTCGCGTCGCTCGAAGACTATCTGGACCACGATCCCATCCATCTCTCGTTTTCCGGCGGCTGTGTGGAAATGGACCAACTGGAAGAGACACTCAAGTCGGAGCTCGGCGCCACCGTGAAAGTTCTCGGCACGAAATATCTCGAGCAGGATTTTACGTTGCTCGACATCGTTAATACAGCAGCGTCGAAAGGCGCCGGTGTTGCAGCCACAGCCGCTGAGCTTGGCGTGATGCGTGAAGAGATAATGGCAATTGGCGACAACTTCAACGATCTCGAAATGCTGCTCTTCGCGGGCACAGGCGTCGTGATGGCAAACGCGCCGCTCTCGTTACGCGAGATTGCGGGCTTGCACCCGACTGCTTCGAATCGTGACGACGGCGTGGCGCTCGCGATCGAACAATTCATCTTGAACCCTCAATTAATCAACCAGTAAGGAGAAAACATGGCAAATCGAACTGCAGTGATCCAGACGAACAAAGGAACGATTAAGGTCGAGTTGTTGGAGACGGATGCACCCAAGACCACTGAGAACTTCATCACCCTCGCCGAGCGTGGTTACTACGACGGGATCATTTTTCATCGCGTGATCAAGAACTTCATGATTCAGGGCGGCGACCCGACAGGCACCGGCCGCGGCGGCGAATCAGCATGGGGCGGACGCTTCAATGACGAGATCGATCCGAGATCGCCCGTGTACCAGCGCGGTTACAAAGCAGGGACGATGGCGATGGCGAATGCTGGTCCAAACACGAATGGATCGCAGTTTTTCATCATGCACGTCGATTATCCGTTGCCGCCGAGTTATACGATCTTTGGGAAAGTGATTGAGGGGCAGGATGTCGTGAATGCGATCGCGACTTCGCAGACGATGAATGACAAGCCTGTGTCTGAGGTGAAGATGGAAAAGGTTACGATCGAGTGACCATTGAAGAATCAACAAACATGAAATAGAACAAGTCAGGAAGAGGGGCTTGCCCCCGCCGTTGCTTGGAATGGACGAGCGGGGGCAAGCCCCTCTTCCTGACTTGTTCGCCTTGAACCGCGCTCAAATCTATAACGGTCGAGAGCCGTGACCGATGCGAGGGGCAGTCTTTAATGCTCGGATGGCGTCGGTCACGTATTTTTTTGCGGCGGCGACGGCTTGTTCGAGAGTTAGATCTTTTGCGAGACCGGAGGCGATGGCGGCGGAGAGGGTGCAGCCGGAGCCGTGGATGTCGCCGATTTCGATGTAGTCAGTTTGAAATTCGGTGAAGATGCCGTTCTCGTCTAACAGAATGTCGAGGGCCTGGCCGCCGACGCTGCGGTGTCCGCCTTTCACGAGCACGGAGCGAGCGCCGATTGATTGAATTGCTTCGGCGGCGTGTCGCATGTCGGTTTCGCTCTTGATTGAAATACCTGCCAGCTTTTCCGCTTCTGGAATGTTTGGTGTGACGAGACGCGCGAGCGGAAATAGTTTCGTCTTCAGGATTTCGAAAGCCTCATCGTCGATCAGCACGTCGCCTGATGTAGCAACTACAACCGGATCAACTACCGGGGCCGGCAGATTTTCTTCTGCAAACAGTCGCGCCACTTCAGCAACGATCTCCGCAGTCGGCAACATTCCCGTCTTCGCTGCCATAACAGTTAAATCTTGAACGATTGGCTCGACCTGTGCGCGCAGTGTCGCAGCAGACTGATGCTCGGCGCCAAACACACCCGTGGTGTTTTGAAAAGTGATCGACGTAAGCGCCGCAGCCGGAAAACAATCGAGCGCCGCGATCGTCTTGATGTCTGCAACTAGACCTGCGCCACCCGAAGGATCTAGCCCGGCGATACTCAGTACAACTGGTCTCGTCATTTCCATCTGGTCAGGTTTTCTGTGTCATTCAACAAGCGAATCGCAGCGATACCGCGCGCGCCCGCTTGAAAACACTCATCAACGTTATCGAGCGTAATACCACCAATCGCCACAACTGGAAACTCGCCAAGCTCGCGCGTCACTTCCGCAAGCTTACCCAATCCCTGCGGCTCGCCAAAGGCACGTTTTGACTCTGTTTCAAACACTGGTCCAAACACGACGAAATCAGCACCGCCAGCACGTGCCGCACGCGCTTCGTCGAGCGAATGTGTCGAGACACCGATCAAAAACTCCGCACCGAAAAGCGATCTTACAACCTCAACCGGCAAAGACTGCGTCGTCAAATGCACGCCATCAGCGCCGGCAACGCGCGCGATATCCGAGCGATCATTGACGAGCAGTCGCGTCCTGCTGCCGTACGCGATCTCCGCCGCACGCGCAACCAGTTCGTAAAGCACGCGCGCGGGCAACGACTTCTCGCGAATCTGAAAGAGTGGGACGTCTGCGTCTACAACAGCGCGAACTAACCGGAGTATCTCGGAAAATTGCGGATCGTCGGGAGTTGTTTGAGGCGACGTCTTACCGCTCGTTATCGGATAGATAATCGGAACTGCCAGCGACATCATCGGTCGAACTCTTCCTGGCGCTCGTCTCGTTTTGCAAGGCAGTCACGGTGCGTTTGAAGTTGAAGATCTCCCAGAACGCGATGCCGAGATTCAAGAGTCCGACACCGCTGACCGCGCCGCGCACCCAACCGGAAGCGACCACTGCCTGCAAACCCTGAATGCCTGTCTTGCGGGCAGCATACAGCAGAAAGTAGTTGTTACCCCAATCGCTGATTCCCCACATGCCGTGCGGCCACCACGGCGCCACCGTCAGAAAGATTCCAATCTCGAGGCACAAAATGATGTAAAAAATAACGCTTAACTTCGCTGACAACTTCTAATCCTTCTTCTCTGTGCACCCTCTGTGTTCTCGGTGTCGCTGTGGTAGAGGTCACTGCAACCACAGAGGCACAGAGAACACAGAGGATGCACAGAGATATTATTCCTGCTTCCTTAACTGGCTGAGTTTCTCCGCGACCTCGCGATAAGAAACATCGACGCCATAAACCTCTGTATAAAACTCACGCGCCTGCTTCAAGTCGCCGAGCTGTTCGTACGCCGACGCTAACTCGTAACGCAGCGCCTGGTACTCGTCCTCGCTGTGTCCCGGCGCCTGCAATCCCTTCTTGAACCAAAGCACTGCCGCTTCTGGCATACCCTTGTGAATAAAACAATGCCCGAGCATATTGCAACACTGCAAGTACCGCGAGGTTCCGTCGCCCGGCTTTACCAAACTCGCCGAAGTCTGAAACTCCTGGATGGCCTCGTCCATGAGATCCATCTCTTTATACGCAGTGCCCATATTGTAATGCGTCTCGTAGTCTTCGCGAACCTCATCGCCTTCTTCAGCGGCACGAAACTCTTCAAACAACTCGGCGAGACCGGCATCTATTCCCGTCGCCACTGGTTTCGCAGCGCCAACATTGTTGCCCTCTTCGACGAGTGATGCATACGCGCTGTCAGCGTCGAAAGTTATCGTCTCCGCGGGAACGGGTGTGGCGACTTCCTCGACACCACCAAACTCAAAGACCGTCGCCTCTTCAACGCGTTGCTCGCGCTGCGTAAGCTTCTCGCGACGCGACTGAATCTCAGGATGCTGACCAAACTGCCGTTCAAGCATCTCGAGCGTGTCGACGGCGATGTCCGAGTAACCCTGCGCGATATAGAAGTCGACGCTCTCGAGCTCCTGCCGCATCACGTTCTCGTGACGTTCTTCATCAACGGGTGCTTCCTGAGCGGTAGCGACAGGTGTGTCGGGAGTGGTGACGATGCTGAAGTCAACTTCCTGAAAGTCAGTAGCTGATGTTCCAAAGGATTCGTCTTCGTTGAGATCCGCAAACGATGCTGTCGGATCGCTGAACGTAGAACCCGGCGCCGCATTCGTTTCAAACTCATCAGATACAACCGGTGCGACTTGATCCTCGTCTTCGACAACTGCAAACGTCTCAAACTCGGGCACCTCAGTCTCGCCAGTCTCCGGCTCCTGCATCGGCGAGAAGTCTTCCGTAGTTTCTTCCTGCAAGCCGCCGAGGAGATTGAGGCGATCGAGATAGCGCTGTTCGTCGGGCGCGAGTCTGACTAACTGCGTCAACGCGTAGCGCTCTTCATCAACGAGCTCCGATGCTTCCGCCGATTCCGCGAGACGCTCGAGAGACGATCGCAACGCGTCCATATCGCGCTGCCACCAGTGAATGCGAACCAGCATTCGCAAACCCGAAACGTGATCCGGATTGTGATCCAAAACCTGGTTGACGATCTCGAGCAGCTCTCGCTCTTCACGTCCGGCGAGCATCCGCTCGATGATCGTCGAGAGGATGCGAATCACTTCGTCTACCTCTCCGGTCTTCAGATAAAGACGCGTGACCGGAAGAAACTGTGGATAGTTTGTCGCGTCCTGGGCCATCAGCAGCGACGTCGCGCGCTCGGCGCCTTTCGGATCTTCAGCTTCGAGATACGCGCGCGCCAGCATCGACACGAGCTCTTTGTCGTCTTCGTGAGTCTCGACAATACGATCCAACACTTCGGCGGCTTCATCAGCGGTGCCGCGCGCGATGTGTGATTCGAGCATGCCGCGGAGTGCTTCGCGATCGTCGCGCACTAACTGCAGCGCTTTGTTGTAAGCATCGAGTGCCTGATCGTGTGAGCCGATCTGGTGAAAACGATTCGCGGCCTGCACAAACGCAGCGGCCGACTCGCGTCGCAGGTTCTCTTTGAGATAACCGTCGGCGAGTTTCAGTCGAATCTCGGTGTTGTTCGGATCGAGATCGGCGATCTTGTGGAGAATGTCGAGGGCGCGCTTGTTGTCGCCGGACTTTGTGTAAGCCTCGACGACTACGAGATACTGCGCGCGTGCATCATGGACCAGGCCCTGGTTGGCGTAGAGATCGGCGAGCTTCAGGGCGACGACTGGATCGCGCGGGCGCAGCCGCTCGATCTTCTTGTACATCGCGATCGCTTTGAGATTGAACTCCTGCGCGCTGTAGTGCTCGGCGATGCGTTCGAAGCACGAGATCGCTTCTTCTTTTTTATTCGAGCGCACATAGAGATCGCCCAGCATGTTCAAGGTAGTGAGATCGTCAGCGTCGTTATCGACGATTTGACGATACTCCTTGATCGCAGCGTTGAACTTCCCCTGTGAAAGGAATTTCTCAGCGGCTTTTAAGACCTTAGCTTTATCGAAAGCCATCTGGGGATCTAATTTCGGTTACAGATTGTCGGCGGCTTCTAATCGTAGCAGCGGGCGGAGCAAGTCCGGCAAATAGCCGCGAGATACGCTAACATGCGTAAATAAAGCGTGTCAACGCAAGCATTTCTGCATGATAACGACGCAAAGACTTGCAAAGAACCGAGTGCGGTAGCGCCGGGTCAATCTCATTGAAGCGCGTCCATTTGGAAGTTTGACCCGGCGCTACTGCGCTCGGTTCTCTTGTGCACGATGATCAAAAAAGTAGGACAGCAAATCGCTCTCGTCGGTCTCGTGATTTACGTCGTGTTCGCGCCACACTCAGTGGCTGCTAGCGTGATTGGTGTTGGACTTGCCGGACTCGGATGGGTGATCAGGACGCTGCAAACACGCAGTTTGGGTCTCCATTGGTCTAAATTTGACCTGATCATTGTCTTATCACTGCTCTGGACAGTCGCTTCCGCTCTACTTTCGGAAGAACCGCGCATCAGCGTGGCAAAGCTTCAGGCGTCGTGGTGCGTTTTCATCTTTTACCTCGTGCGCGCAACGCTCACGAGGCGATCGGCGTTGATTTTGACGGCGTTATTGATCGTTTCGGCGTCGGCGGGCGCGCTTTACAGTGCTTTCGATCTGTTGCGCGGGCGTGGAGTGGTGGTCGAGTCGATTGCGGCCGGCAGTCCGTTCAACCAGATAGGGATCAGACCGGGCGACACGATCTGGCAGATCAATCGCCAGCGCGTTTATTCCATTAGCGATATCGATCGCGCACTGGAGGAACTATCGCCAATCGCGCCTGTAACCGTTGGGATCATCGCGCAGGGCGAACAGGTTGAGCGATTTTTTTGGTTGCGCCAGGCGTCTGATTCAGGACTCACGGGAACTGAACACAACCATCGCTTTCGTGCTTCGGGCTGGACTCGTCACTATGAGACATTTGCCGAGATAATCCAGATGATTGCGCAGCTCGCACTCGGCTTCGCCCTCGCTCACCTCAGAAATCACGGCCCGAACAAGATCTTCCGAATCGCAATTGTCGCGGCTGCATTGCTGACTGCCGGTCTCGTTTTCACCGCGATGAGAACTGTGATCATCGCGTTTGTGATCGGCGCGAGCGTGATGGCTCTGCGATCGCTGCGCGCGACGTTAAGAGTCGTTTTCACATTCGCGCTCTTTGCTGTTCTTGCTTTCGCGGCGGTAGTCGTGTGGCAAACACGCGATCGAAATGCTCTCTTGCTGGGCGATCCAAGCTCTTCACTCCGGTTTGAGGTTGCGCGTAACGGTTTGTCGAGAATACTGATTCATCCAATATTCGGGCACGGCATGGACGCGATGCAGTTGCACTGGAACGAGTGGGGCTTTCCCGGCAAAGACATGCTTCACCTGCACTCGACTCCGTTACAACTTGCGTTCGATCGTGGTTTGCCGATGCTCGCGCTCTGGCTGTGGATGATGATCTTGTTTTGGCTGACTATCGCGCATGCAGAAAGACGTGCAGCGGATCTGAGTGATACTAACTTTTATGGGGTCTTGCTCGGGACGCTCGGCGCACTGACGGGTTTTCTGATGAGCTCGCTGGTGAATTACAACTACGGTGACGCCGAGGTGACGATGTTGTTTTGGTTCTTGATGGGGACGGCTCTATCCACAGATTACGCAGATTCTTCGTCTGCGTAATCTGTGAAATCTGTGGATTACTGCGCTCCTTCGCCTTCAACGCGCAGGTTATTTTTCACTGAGAACACACCCGGCACGCGGTTCGCCGCCATGTACGCGAGGTTTCGATCACCACTATTCGAGACCACGCCTTCCAATGCCACGTGACCATTGTCGACCACGATGTGCAGCGACGGGTTCGTACCTTGCAGGTAGCGATAAAGCCCGCCCATGCGTGCGATCGATCGATACGTCGCGCGACGAATGTCGTCGTCAAAACGTGACAAAGGCAACACTCTGATGTTGTTTACAACGCGTGTCACACCCGCAAGTCTTTTCACTCTGCCGGCGGCGTCAGAACGCGTCGAAGGACGCACGACTTCACCGTAGAGAGTGACGATACCACCGTCCACCTTGTATGCGAGATTGTCGAATACACCGTAATACGGCAGCGTCACCAACTCCTTCCGCACCTTCCTTTCCAGTTGCGGATCGGAGGCCCCACGCTGAGCGAGCGCGACAGCCGGCGCAACCGCCAGCAACAGCATTGCGAAAACGCTAATTGCCCATTGTGAAATCAAGTTTTTCTTTGTTTTCATAACCTCTAACTCCCTCTGTTCCCTATACGCGTTAGTAAGACACTTTTCGGGCCGCATTGGTTACGAAATTCATAGATTTTTGTTAGGATTTTCAGCCAAATGACACGACCACAAACAACCGAAGCAGCCGACTACTATTTCAGGTACATTGACCTTGTCAGCAGCGATGATATTGTGCCCGCGATGGAGAATCAGATGAGCGAAATGCTCCAGTTTCTGAGCGGGATCAACGAGGAACAGAGCCTTCACGCCTACGCGCCGGGAAAGTGGACCATTCGTGAGATGTTGAACCACATAAACGACGGTGAGCGGATTTTTGCTGGCCGGGCGCTCTGGTTTGCGCGCGGGTTTAACGACGCGCTACCAAGCTTCGAACAGGATATCGCCGTCCAATACGCCCATGCGAACAACACTTCGTGGGCTGATCTCGTGGACGAGTTCAAAAACGTGCGGCTGTCGACGCTCTCTTTCTTCAAGAGCCTGCCGGCGGAGGCGTGGGATCGGACGGGCATTGCAAGTGACAATCCCGTTTCCGTGAGGGCGATTGCCTACATCATCGCCGGCCACGTCGCACACCACATCGGCGTCCTGCGGGAAAAGTATCTTTAGGCAGGATTTACAGGATTTTTATCATGTAAATCCTGCAGATCCTGAAATCCCGAAGAAAAACATTGTTGAATCCTGAACCCCTTAGGGTGTACTCTGGACTCCTGCGGAGAGAACTCACTCCAGCTTCCACCATCCGCAGGCCCCGTCGATACAAGCACATTCCAGGAGACTCGCATGAAAAGGTGCCCGAAGTGTGAATTTATTTACGAAGACGACCAGAGTCTCTGCGACATGGACGGCGTTCTCCTCGTGTTCGACTCTCGGAAGCTGCCTAATCACCATGCTCTTCAGACGGTGCCCGCGTCCAAAACAGCACCGAAACGAAACCGGGCCGTTCCGGCGTTCGCCACTGTAATACTCGCTCTCGTCCTGGGTTTGGTTTACTACGTTTCTGTCCATCGCAAAGCGACGCAGAACAGCTACACGCCACCGGCGCCGAGCGCTGCCAGCACGTCTAATCCCGTTCCCGCCGAAGTAAACGTAAATCCAACATCGGAAGCACAGCCGCCGGCTGAAGAACCGAAGCCCGAACAACCGAAGCCTGCCGCGGCAGCAGCCGCTCCGGCGCCTGTCAGGAAAGCCCCGGCCGTTAAACCCACGCCAGCACCTGCCAAGTCAAAGGTCGAAGAGAAGAAAGACGAATCAAAGGTCAACTCGATATTGAAAAAGACCGGACGCATTCTCAAGAAGCCGTTCAAATTTTGACGTCATGTAAGTCACCCGATGAAACGCTGCCCCCAATGCCTCTTCCTCTTTCCTGACTCAGACTCGAAGTGTGACTTCGACCAAACTCCGCTCGAGCACGTCGACGACTCAGCAATCGAGACTCCCTCTCGCAAACCCAAACGCCGCGCGTGGCCCATCACCGCGGCTATTTGCCTACTGCTCGGTGTCCTGATAATCGCGATCTACTACGGTCTCACTCGTCAACAACCGAAAGCCTCTGCCGCTACTGAAACTCCTGTCACAACTGTCGAGCCCGTCGCTGCGCCTTCAGCAACACCATCACCATCTGTAGAAGTCTCGGCTTCACCATCGCCGTCACCATCAATCGCTCCGTCTCCACGAACATCACCAGAAAAGTTTTCGACTGCACACACCCGCTCTACAAGCGACCCCGTGTCAACAAGTGGTCCAGGAATCGGAAACCGCCAGGGTGGCAAGCCCGTAATAATGCTGACCAGCGGCGGAAAAATCGAAGCCGACGAGGTCTGGCGAACAAAAGATGGTGTATGGTACCGCCGCAACGGCATGGTCACTCTACTCAAACGCGCTCAGGTGAAAGTGATCGTAACGCGTTAAGGAGGCAAGTATGAAAACATCGGCTTCCGTTCTGGCTTTGGTTTTAGTTTTAGGTGTGGCTATTTCGTGCAGGCTTTCGGAAAGACTTGGCGGAGGCGACAAGACCGTCGGCACGGTGAGCGAGCTTTGGCCCGACGTGCCGCCGTTTCAGGGCGCCACCAAAGCCGAGGGCGAGATTCCGCTGGCAGTGCGAATCTTGATGCGCACCATGATGCAAGGCAAGGTTGCTTTCATCATTTACCGCACCGACAAGTCTGCACAGGAAGTGAAAGATTTCTATTCCCCCGATCGCATGAAGGCCGCCGGCTGGACACCGAACGACCAGGGCTGCACCAGCAACCCTGAAGACAAAACGAATCAAGGCATCTTCTGTTTCTTCTCACGCAAAGACAGCGGCAAGGAAGAAGCCCTTTCCATCATCATTGCTCGGGACGACAAACAATCCTCCACCAACATCATCTACGGCCGCGTTGACACCACGCAGATGAAGAAGAAGTAGTTGAATCAACTGTAGGGCGGCCCGCCGTGGCCGCCCCAGCGTGACATCCTGCCTGGGGCCACAGAGGGCCGCCCCTACACTGAGAGCAAACATCAAGCTGCTGCGTCATTGCTTCTGCAAGATAAAACCGGCCCAGTTTCGTTGAGCAACTTACTCAACCTTCGGGATCGATTTTCCTTGTCGTGCCAAGCCTCGCAGTGATAGTCTCCGTCCACCTCCTCCATTCCTTCAAACAAAGGGGACGCTGAGATGAAAGCCAGACTCCTGATCGCTCTTATTGTCGTTCTTTTACTCTCACTCGCACTGATCGATCGTTCACCAGTGGCCAAGGCGGCGCCGCTCGATCTGTCGGGCGAGATTCATGGTGCGCCGTACCGGATACGCGTGCCCGAAGTTTGGAATGGAACCCTCCTCGTCTTCGCGCACGGCTATCGCGACAAGGCCGACCACCCCGGCGAGATCGACAACCGCAACGCCGACGTCGCGCCAAGCGCCGCGCTCGAAGCTCCTTTGCTCGCGCAGGGTTTTGCACTCGCAGGCACAGCATACAAAGACAATGGCTGGGCCATTTCAGACGCGATCCAGGACGTTAAGAACCTCGCTGTCTTCTTCCGCGAGAACGTCGCCCAACCACAACGCACGATCATCGTCGCTGCGTCGCTCGGAACGTTTGTCGGTTACAAAAGCATGGAGCAGTTCAACGGCATCTACGACGGCGCGCTCTGTCTTTGCAGCGCGGGCGCAGGCGCCACCAGACTCTGGGACAGCGGCGTTCCGCTTTATCTCGCTTACGACGTCGTGTTTGGAATTCCGCCGTCGTGGGGAACGGTCGGCGAAGTAAGAGACGATATCGACTTCGACACTGAAGTACTCGCGAAGCTCGCGCCCGAGCTCAGCAACATCGCAAACTTTCCGAAGTTTGAATTCATCCGACTCGTCGCGAAGAATCCGGGCCGCGGCATCACGCCACCACCACCACCGCAATTCTTTCCCGGCTGGGCATTGACTGACTTCTTCTTCATTACCGAAGCACGCGCCGAGCTACAGAGACGCGCCGGTGGTCCAATCGTGCAGAACGTCGATCAAACTTACGATCTGCTTCCGGCAGAAAAAGCCTATCTCGCGGGTATCGGACTGCCCACGCCGGTGGTCGATGCCTGGCTGGCGCAGATGAACGCGCGACCCAAGATCGAGGCAAAACAGTCTGCCCGAAACTACGTGCGCAACAACACCGATTTCAACGGCAAGATCCGCAATCCGATCCTAAGCGTGCACACGATCATCGATCCACTGCTCGTGGTCGCGAACGAGTCGGCCTATGCGGAAACGAATGCGGCTGCGGGTAAACAGGATCTTCTGTTTCAGACTTTCACGACTGGAGTCGGTCACTGTAACTTGACCGGCCCGCAGATCCTGACCTCGATTGGCGCGATCGATGCGTGGGTACGCACGGGCGTTCGTCCGACGGCGTCGTCGTTCCCGGCTCCGCTCGGATTCAACTCGGCGTTCGTCCCACCGCCGTTCTAAGGCGCAACTGTAGGGGTGGCCCTCCGTGGCCACCCGTTCCGGGGTTGTTTGCAATCTTGAAAATGGGATTAATCCTGTAGAATAACGCACGAGCCCCCTCCTGCTGGTTTCGGAGAGTTTCAAAAAGGGACCGTGCGGTGAGTTATTCCCTACCATTGACCAACGCCGTTCAAAGCGGCGACGAACAAGCTGTATCAACATCATTGGCCAATGGTGCCGACGTAAATGAAACTACGGGCGGCGGTCAGACGGCCCTCATACTCGCCGTCATTTTCGGCCACACAAACCTCGTTAAACTCCTGATGAACGCGGGCGCCGATCCGCAGTTACGCGACAATCTCGGCCTTAACGCGCTCGAGTGGGCTCAACGCCGAGGACTGACGGAAGCGGTCGCTATTCTCACGAACACTCACCGTGAGAGTACTCCGCCGCGGAAGATCGTGATCCCACTCGAAGAGCCTCCTCCTCAGAAGACGGCGGCAAAAGAACCTCCTCCACCGCAGCGTGACAATGAACAAGAAAATGAAAGTGTTTCGGAAGCTGAGAAGAGTCTTCGCTGGATCGCAGGTTTTAAGCAGAGGCTGCACGAGCAAGAGTTGCGGCGGCTGAATCGTAACGAGCCAACCCCCGCAGTCACTGACCCCCCGAAAACCCCTGAACCAGAACCGCCAGCACCGGAACCACCGCCAGAGCCGCCGCGATCAGTCACTCCGCCGCCACGGATACTGACGCCCGCACCGACGACAACGCCCGAGAAATCCAGCACGCGCAAACGCTGCCCGCAGTGCAACGCGATCTACAACAGCGACCTGGTTACGTACTGCGCCCATCACATCGTGCGACTCGTTCCCGCTGACGAGCCGATCATCTCCGATCCGCCAAAGTCAAACGTACCGCTGTTCTGGATACTATTGATCATCACTCTCGCTGGTTCGATCGTCCTCGGCTCACTCATCACGACTTATCTTTACAGATCGCGACAAGCCGCAGAGCGAGTTGCGGCCGAGCAGGCCAGACCACCACTGCAGAAAGGCACGCCCGAGGTCGGCGGCGATCTCGTTGGGAAAGACGTGTCGCTGCCAGACGCTGAATGCCCGGTGAAAGGACCGGAGCTGGTGACAGGCACGGTGACAGTGCGCGTGATGGTTGACAAGAACGGTCAGGTTTACTGGGCGCGAGGCGCGGGCGGCGACTGGCTCATGCGCGGCGCCGCCACCGAAGCCGCCATGAAATCAACCTTCTCCCCCGAAAAACTCCGCGGCCGCCAAACCGAAGGCACAATCACCTACACCTTCAAACCTTAGTCCACAAAAGGCACAAAGAAGAACACAAAAAGCACAAGAGCATAGCTGATGGCGAGTTGCTCGATGTATTGAGCGAGATCCCTTCAATAATGCTTTTGTGCTTTTTGAGTTCTTCTTTGTGCCTTTTGTGTACTAAGCTTCTTTTGTCCTATCCTTTGAGGCATGGTCGAATCACAGCAGACGCGCATCCTCCCGGATGAGCTACGCGCGACGACTGTTCCCCCTCCCGGCACAATCCTGCGCGAACGCTACCGGCTCGATAGTGAGATCGGTCGCGGTGGTATGGGCACCGTCTTTCGCGCCACCGATCTCGAGCTTCAGCGCGAAGTCGCGGTAAAACTCCTCTCCGCTCAGAATGTCGATTCGCGCGAACGTCTGCTCCGCGAAGCACGCGCCGCCGCCGCACTCAATCATCCACACATCGTCACGATTCACGACGTCGGCGAAATAGATGGATTTCCGTTTCTCGTAATGGAATACGTCTCCGGCCCGCGACTCTCGCAAGCACGTCCAAATGATTTCGCGCGCGTCGTCGCGATTGCTGTCCAGATCTGTGAAGCACTCGAACACGCACACAGCAATCACATCGTTCATCGCGATCTGAAACCCGATAACGTTTTGCTGTCGGGAACAAGCGACTCGAGCACGGTGAAACTTGCGGATCTCGGACTCGCCCTGCCTGCGTACGCTGCGCGCATCTCGCGCGCGGGTATCATCGTCGGCACCGCCGCTTACATGGCGCCCGAACAGGCGTTGGGCCAAACAATCGATGGCCGCGCAGATCTCTACGCGCTCGGCGTTTTGCTTTACGAATTGACGACTGGTCGCGTGCCTTTTCACGGCAACGATCCATTGACGATCGTTTCGCAACACGTTCACGCGCCAGTCGTACCGCCGCGCGTCCTGCGTTCCGACATCCCGCCCGTTCTCGAAACGATCATCGTGCGGCTGCTCGCGAAAGATCCGGCGCAACGATTCAGCTCCGCGGCTGAAACGCGTGCAGCGTTACTCGAATCACTAAAAACCGAATCTGCACCGGCTGAAGCAGCACCGGTCGCAGCGATTCTCGACGCACTCGCACGCGGTCGTCTCATCGGTCGCGGCGCTGAGCTCGCCGAAGCGCGCGAGCTCTGGCAACGCGCGCGTGAAGGACGTGGTCACGGAGTTTTACTCAGCGGCGAACCCGGCGCGGGCAAGTCGCGTCTCGCACGCGAGATCACGATCCAGGCGGCCGTCCACGGCGCACTTGTCTTGTCAGGCGGTTGTTACGAGTACGAAGCCGCAACGCCTTACCTGCCTTTCGTCGAAGCATTTCGTCGCTGGGTACGCGAAGAACAAGACAATGATCGATTACGCGAGATCCTCGGCGACACTGCAACACAGATCGCGAAGCTTGCACCCGAGATCGAAACGCGCCTCGGTCCGTTCGCTGAACGACAGCAGCTCGCGCCACACGAAGAACGACTGCTCTTCTTCGACGCCGTCGCGCAAGTGTTCTCCAACATCGCACGGCGACAATCGCTGCTCTTCTACGCCGACGACTTGCACTGGGCGGATCGCGGCACACTCTGGCTGCTGGGCCACCTGTTGCGACAACTGCGAAACGAGCGCGTGCTCATCCTTGGCGCGTATCGCGAAACTGAGCTCGATCGCGCACACCCACTCGCCAAATCACTCGTCGACTGGAACCGCGAACGCTTAACCACGCGCATCGTGCTGCGTCGCTTCAGCGAGTCCGAAACAAGCGATCAACTCGACGCGCTGCTGGGCGAACACGTCAGCGGCGAGTTTGCAGTTGCCGTACATCGCGAGACTGAAGGCAATCCGTTCTTCGTCGAGGAAGTTTTGAAGGCGTTGATTGAACGTGGCTCCGTGCGGCGCGAGAGTGGCCGCTGGCGCCGTTGCGACATGGACCAGATGCTCATTCCGCAGAGCGTGAAAGAAGCGATCGGCAATCGTCTCGATCGCGTTTCTGAAAACTGCAACGACGTCCTGCGTATCTGCGCGATTCTCGGCAAAGTCTTCACTTTCGAAGAGCTCACGGCGGCGGCTGAACAGAACGAAGACACACTACTCGACGCACTCGACGAAGCCGTGGGCGCGCAACTGATCGCCGCCGGCTCAGGCGACTCGTTCAGCTTCACGCACGACAAGATTCGCGAAGTGCTTTACGAGGAGCTGAATCCGATCCGGCGGCGCCGTTTGCATCGTCACGTCGCTGAAGGACTAGAGCAACACTGCACGCGATCTCAGTGTGCCGTCGAGAAGTTGGCCCATCACTACATCCAGGCCGGCGATCACCAGCGCGGCCTCAAGTATGCGAAACAGGCTGCTGCCGAAGCGACACGTGTCTTTGCCTTCGACGAGGCGATTGCGGCTTACGGTCGCGCGCGCGACTGTGCCGAAGCCCTCGGTCTCACGGAAGAGCAGTTGGCCCAGGAAGAAGCAATCGGCAAAGCTTTCATGCTGCACGGTGAGACGATCCTCGCTTCGGAACACTTCGAACGCGCGCTTGCTTTAGCGGTGGAACCCGCCACGCGCGTGCGTTTGCAATGCGAGGCGGCGGCTTCTCTTGTCACCACCGACGATCCGCGCGGGCACGAGTACTTGCACGAAGCTTTGAAGGTGCTCGATCCGGTCACAAATCCGCTCGAGACAGCAAACGCGCTTTCAACCGAAGCCCGTTTTCATCATCTCGCCGGGCGTCACAAGAAAGCGATCGAGTTGTTGAAGCGGGCAGTCGAGCTTGTTGGGCCAACGGCGGAGAGCGAGAGCGTAAGCACGTTTGCGGCGCCGATGATCTCGCAGATCTACGCTTACGCCGCCGGCGCTTATCAACACTACGCTCTTTATGACGAAGCCGATCGCTGGGCGCGACGCGGGATCGAGTTTGGTGAAAAGCACAATGTTCTGTTCGCACAGGCCACGGGGGTTGAGTATCTCGGTGAAAACTCAGTGCACAAAGGCGATTACGAGGCGGGCTTGAACTACGCGGAGCGCGAGATCGAGATCGCCGAGAAGCTACGCTCGCGCGAGCGTCGCGCGTGGATACATTTTTACTCCGCGCAGTGCCGGCTCTTTCTGAATGAGATTGAGAAGGCTGAACAGGAACTTCTCGACGGTATCACGCTCGGTGAAGCAATCGGTGAAAAGCGTGTGTTGGCGTTGTGCCGGCCGAGTCTCGCAGTCGTGCAGGTGATGCAGGGTCGTCGTGATGAAGCGTTACAGACGGCGCTGACGAACCTCGAACAGTCGTCAGCGAATCAGTTGTACACACACTTCGAAGCGCTCAGATGCTTGGCGGAAGTTCGTTTCCAGCGTGATGAGCTAGCGGAGGCTGAAGAGGTTTGTCGTGCTGCGGACGCGCTCGTCTCACCAACCGACTCGCGTGTCAGTCAACTGTGGCTCGGCCCGCTGTACATTGATGTGTTGCTGGCGCGCGATAAAAAGGTGGAAGCAGCGGAGAGATTGGCAGTGTATCGGTTATTAGTTGAGCAGTGCCAGTCGCCGCGCTTTACGGCTGAAGTAAGTCGTTTGACAGGATTCACAAGATTCGAACAAGATTAACAGGATTTCATCTTGTCAATCCTGAACAATCCTGTAAATCCTGTCTAAAAAGACTTACCTGCTACTCACCGCATCCCCATTCTTCAAATAACGATCTAAGAAGTCGAGGATCGCTTTATACGCACGAATCTCGTTTGCTTTCTTCGTGAACCCGTGCCCTTCGTTATCGAACAACACATACTCGACAACACCATTGCGCTTCTTGATGTTCTCGACGATCTCATCCGACTCGGGCTTGATCACGCGCGGGTCGTTCGCACCCTGCAACACGATCAGCGGCTTCACGATCTTGTCCGCATGGAACAACGGTGACACGGCGCGCAGGTTCTCAAGGTCCTTGCTCGGATCGCCAATCTCCTTGTAGAGCGACTTGCGGAACGATTCCCAGTACGGCGGAATCGACTGCAACGTGCGCACCCAGTTCGAAACGCCAAACAGATCGACGCCGACCGCGAACTCTTCCGGCTTGAACGCGAGCGCGGCCAGGACCATGTAACCACCGTACGAGCCTCCCGCGATTCCGATCTTCTTTTCGTCAACGTAGCCGAGCGACCCGAGATACTTCTTCGCCTCGACACAATCCCATAACGGCTCACGACCATGCTTGCCGTCGTCAGCCGCGAAGAACGACTTGCCGTACCCACTCGAGCCGCGATTATTCACACCGAGAATCACGTAACCGTGGTTCGCGAGATACTGCGCGAGTGCACTGTAACCAACACGCGTTTGTCCGCCCGGACCACCATGGACCAGCAACAGCGCCGGAGCTTTATTCGTCGCACTCGCATTCTTCGGCTTGTAAAGAATCGAGGGAATCTCGACACCATCAAACGACTTGTAACGAATGACTTGTGAATCGACGAGATCCGCCGTGTTGATCTCAGGATTCAGACTCTCCGTCAGTTTCGTAGCTTTCTTCGACGTGAAGTCGTAGACGTAGAGATTCGCCGGACTACGATCGCCGTTCAGATAAAACGCCATCAGCTTCTCGCTCGGCGAGATGTTGACGCCGGTGATATCGGCATTCGGCAGTTGCGGGAGGGGAACGAGTTTGCCCGTCGCGGTGTCGTAGATCTTGATCTTCGTGCGCGCATCTTCGTTGATCGCGGTGACGCGATACTTTCCGTTGCGAGAGAAGTAAGTGTAGGCAACGTCCCACGGCGCTTTCTCAACAACTTCGCTCTTGCCGGTCGCGAGATCGTAACGTGCGACATATTTGAACTCGCTGCCTGAATCCGTCAGGTAGTAGAGATACTTCGAGTTGACGTCGAACGTCTCGGCGCTGTTCGCGACATCACCGGTGTGCTCCGTGATGTTCTTCATCTCTTTGGTGGCGACGTTGTAGATGTAAATATCCGAGTCAGCCGGCGAGCCGCCATTCTTCTGAAACGCGACGAACTTCTTGTCGTCAGAAATCGCGCCGGCGTCGAGGCCAGTTTCATCTTTGTAAACGAGCGTCGACTTAAACGTATCGATGGGCATTTCAAAGATGTCGAAGAAACGCGCGTCGCGCTCGTTGGTCGAGTAGTAGAACGACTTGCGATCGTGGGCCCAGCCGAGGAAGTTTGCTTTCACTTTCTCACCGGGCGTGAGATCGCGTTCGCTGCCGTCGAGCTCGCGCAGGTAGATGTGACTGTTTTCGTTACCGCCACGATCGTACGAGTAGAGAAAACGCGAGTCGTTTGGAAGATAGGAGACGGCGAAGGTGCTCTCCTTGGTTGAATTGGTCAACTGCGTCGCCGCGCCTGCGCTCACCGGCACGGAGTAGACGTTGAAAATGCCTGACTTGTTGTTGTGAAAAAGGATGGACTTCTCGTCAGACGAAAACGAGCTGCCGCCAATGCGAACAGTGTTCATGAACTGCTCGATCGTGTATTCCTTAACAGGCTCTGCGGGCTTCTTCTTCTGCTGCGCAAACGCAGTGGAAGCCGCAACGAGCAGCATGAAAATGAGCAGGGAAAGGCGCGTATTCCGATTCATGGAAAGATATTCCTTTCTTTGGAGATTGGCGACGCTGACGATGGTGACAGCATTACACGATTAAGCGAATTTCTCAATGCTTCTCTGTGCAACCTCTGTGTTCTCTGTGTCTCTGTGGTGATCCAAAAAACGAAAACCACAGAGACACAGAGAACAGAGAGGTTGCACAGAGAAACCTGCTTAAAAAATCAGGTCAACACCTACGCTCGCAAATCTATTAGAAGACGACCACCGCTCATGCTTTATTAACAATGCTAACTCCATCGTGCGTCCGAGCGTGAGACTAAATCTTCTCGCCCCGGCTTCAAGTGCCTCACCCTTCGCGTTCTCCAACCAGCTCGCCGCATGGTCCAACGACGCGCGCACAAGGCTAACATCACCCACACCCTCCAAAATCTGCCTGACCGCCGCACCAAAACGCCTCAATCCGTGGCTCGGATCCGTGTCATCCGTGGTTAATGCACGTAACGTATCGAGCGCGAGTACGTTCGTTGTGCCCTCCCAAATCGGAAGCACCTGACTATCACGCAACAGCACCGGCAATCCGGTGTCTTCGACATAACCAGCGCCACCAAAGCTTTCGAGCACTTCACTCGTAACCATCACCGCTTGTTTAGCAGTCGTGAGCTTCATGATCGGTGTCAGCAGTCGCAATAGCCACGCATCCTCATCCGAGATCTCACGCGTCTCACTCCTGCCCGTTAGCTCAGCAACGAAGAACGCTAAATGGAACGCCGCTTCGAACTCCGCTTGAAGAGTCTTAAGCGTGTCGACGTGCAAAGGTTTTTCAAACAATGGCGCACCGAACGCTGTACGTTTACTCGCATAGTCAAAACTCAACGCAAGTCCACGACGCATCAACGCAACCGCACTAATCCCATTCCACAGGCGCGTGATGTTCAAAAGCGGCGCGATATTGCGCACACCGTCCGTTGGACCTTTAACGAGTTGCGCGGGCGTTCCGTCTAAAGTCAGCTCTGCAGTCGGAACCTTTCGCGTGCCGAGCTTGTCTTTCAGACGGTTGATCTCAATGTTGCACGGTCGACCATGCTCGTCTCTGGTTTCGAGATAAAACAACGCGAGCCCGCGACCGCCAGGCGGATTCCCTTCCGGACGCGCGAGCGTCAACGCCATTTGACTGCTTATCGCAGACGTGAACCACTTGCGCCCGTACAGCCGAAACGTATCCGAACCCGGCTCCTGCTTCGCGATCGTCTCTGCAAGTCCGACATCAGATCCGCCGGTGAGCTCAGTCATCCACTGCCCGGCAGTCCAAAACTCGTGCTTGTCGCGCGTGATCAAATGTGGCACTGCGCGCTCGATCAAAGCCTGATTGCCGGAATTCAACAGAGTGCGTGCAGCGCCATCAGTCATCGCGAGTGGACAACTGTAGATGTCGGTCGACGGCGTGAATAAATACGCGAGCGCGCATTGATGCACGCGCGACAGACTTCCATGCTTCTGCTCGTAAGCCGTGGCGACCACGCCGTGCTCGGCCGCGATGCGCTCAGCCCGGCGCCACAGCGGCGTCAGTTCGATTTTGTCGATGCGGTTCCCCCACGCGTCCCATTGCGTGAGTGTAGGCTCGTTCAAACGGTCGGCTAGCTGCAACTCGTATAGCTCGCCGCCCGCAAGTCGACCCATTTCGAGAAGGGATTCCTCGATGTCGCTCAAAACATCGGCAGGGAGCACGCGCGCGAGATACGAGCGCAGCACATCATCGTCGGTGTACTGGTTTCCGAGTGCCGGGGGTGCTTGCTGAAACAGATTCATTTACCCACAGATTTACACAGATGAAGACGGATTGCTATTATGTCAGCCTTTTCCTCTTGGCTGACAAGATTGCCAGTTCTTCCTTAAAACAATGTCTTACGAAGTTCAGGAACAAGACCTCTTTCTCAAGTGCCTACTCGAAGCCAACGTCGACGGCATCATCGCCTTTGATCGCGAGTGTAATTACACCACCTGGAACCGCGCGATGGAGCGCATCTCCGGTGTGAAGCGTGAGCACGTGCTCGGCAAATGCGCTTTCGATCTTTTCCCCTGCCTGAAGCAGACGGGAGAAGACAAATATTACTTCGAGGCACTCGCCGGCGAAAGCGTCGTCGCGGAGAATCGGCCTTACGTCATCGCGCAGTCTGGCCGCAACGGTTTCTTCGATGGCTACTACTCGCCACGTCATGACGAGCGGGGCGAGGTGGTCGGCGGCGTCGCCATCATCCGCGACGTGACGGAACGCAAACTCGCCGAAACAGCACCGCCCGACGAGCACAGGCGTCTCGCGTTTCACGTCGAGAACACGCCGCTCGCTGTCATCGAGTGGGACCAGGAATTCCGCGTGCTGCGCTGGTCGCCTGCCGCACAGCGGCTCTTCGGGTGGAAATCTGAGGAAGTGCTCGGCAAACGTTTCAACGACTGGGAGTTTGTAGTTTCCGAGGATGTGGAAGTCGTTAACCAGGTGGGCCAACGACAGAACCGCGGGCAGGAGCATCACGGTATCTCGCGCAATCGCAACTACACGAAGCTCGGCTCGATACTGCATTGCGAGTGGTACAACTCCGCGCTTTACAACGAACACGGCAAGTTGATTTCAGTGCTTTCGCTCGTGCTCGACGTGACTGTCGCGACGCGTATCGAAGAAGCACTGCGAAAGTCCGAAGCGCAGTATCGTTTGTTGTTCGAATCAAACCCGCAACCGATGTGGGTCTACGATCTGACGACACTTCGCTTCCTCGCCGTGAATGATGCGGCGGTGCGCCATTACGGTTACTCGCGCGCAGAGTTTGTCGACATGACGATCAAGGACATTCGCCCGCCCGAAGACGTGAAGCTGCTCGAGGATTTCATCACGTCTGATGACTCGGGCACCGGTCCCGCAGGTGAATGGCGACACCGGAAAAAAGACGGCACCGTGATCAACGTCGAGATCACTTCGAATCGTTTGACGTTCGGCGGACGCGCCGCGGAGTTTGTGCTCGTCGATGACGTCACCGAGCGCAAGAAAGCTGAGACCGCACTGCGCATCAGCGAAGATCGTTATCGCGATCTCGTCGATAACAGTCACGAGCTGATCTGCACTCACGATCTCGAAGGACGCGTGTTGTCAGTGAATCCGTGGGCTGCGCGCGTGTTGGGCTACCCGCAATACGCGCTCATCGGCATAAACATTCGTGACGGGCTATTGCCCGAGTATCGCGAGCAATTTGACCAATACTTACATACTGTGCGGACTAAAGGCTCAGCCGGCGGCGTCATGAAAGTTCGCACTTCCACGGGGGAAACGAGGCTTTGGGAGTATTACAACACGCTTCGCACTGAAGGCGTTGAGAAACCGATCGTGCGCGGCATGGCCCACGACGTGACTGAGCGTCGCCAGGCTTTGAAGCGAGAAAAAGAAGCGCGCATGGAGGCCGAAGCGGCGAACCGCGTTAAAGATGAGTTTCTCTCGACGCTTTCGCACGAGCTACGGACGCCGCTGACCGCGATCATGGGTTGGGCTGATCTACTTTTGAACGATGAGGTCGAGCCGGACAAGGAACGCACGGCGATCGAGACGATCTTTCGCAACGCCAACTCGCAATGCCAGCTAATCAACGATCTGCTTGAAGTGTCGCGCATCATCACCGGCAAGCTCCGACTCGAGTTTGTCGCATGTGACCTTGACTCGGTGATCGAAGCGGCGGCTGAGAGTATCCGCCCGACCGCGGAGGCGAAGGGCGTTCGTCTGCAAGTGCTGCTCGAGCCGGGGGTTGGTCCAGTGTTCGGCGATCGCGAGCGTTTACAGCAGATCGTCTGGAACCTTCTGTCGAATGGCGTGAAGTTTACGCGCAAGGGCGGGCTGGTCCAGGTTACTCTGCAACGTATCAATTCGCATATCGAGATCGTTGTGAACGATACAGGTATTGGTATCAATCCTGAGTTTCTGCCGCACGTGTTCGATCGCTTCCGGCAGGCTGACGGATCGACGACCAGAACCTACGGCGGCCTCGGACTCGGGCTCGCGATCGTGCGCCATCTTGTCGAGCTGCATGGCGGCACCGCACTCGCGGACAGCGCCGGTGATAATCAGGGCGCGAAGTTCACCATCAGATTGCCGGCGATGATCGCGAACGAGCATCCGTTGCCGGAGGAGCTCAAACAACCGGCCCTCGCGGAAGTTGAGGCACGCGATCGCAAGCCGTCGTCACTGAATGGATTGCGTGTGCTCGTGGTTGATGACGAGATCGATGCGCGCACGTTGTTGACGATGATGCTCGAGAAGTGTGGCGCGCAGGTGGTTGCGGTTGGCTCGTCGCGTGAAGGGTTGGAGTCGATCGAGAACTGGTTGCCCGATGTGCTGATCGCGGATATCGGCATGCCGGTTGAGGATGGTTACGGGATGATCAGGAAGATTCGCAAGCTGCCGAACAATAAGGGCGGGCAAACGCCGGCGCTCGCGCTCACGGCGTATGCGAGAACCGAGGATCGCGTGCGCGCGCTCTCCGAGGGGTATCAGGTGCACCTCGCGAAGCCTGTTGACCGTTATGAGCTCGCGGCAGTCATCGCCAGTTTAGGCCGCAGATAAACGCGGATTGAAACGCGGATCTGGGCTTAATCGCAGCCGGCTTGGGTTTCCATTAGTTTTCGCCATTTGTGGCCGTTGCCTAAGGGGAGATTGTCGGCTTCCGTTGGACCGTCGGTGCCGGCGTCGTAGAGAGGGAGATCTTTGATGTCTTGTGTGGCCCAGGCTTCTTCGATAGGAGTTATTAATCTCCATTGGGCTTCGACTTCGTCACTGCGGATGAAGAGAGTCGCATCACCGCGCATCACGTCCAACAACAGCATCTCGTATGCGTCGGGTGACTCGACACCAAATGCTGTTTGGTAACAGAAATCCATGTGGACGGTGTTGGTGGCCATCTCGAAGCCGGGACGCTTGGCGCCGAACGTCACGGTGATGCCTTCGTTCGGCTGAATGCGCAGCACGATCACGTTCGGCTCGATCTCGTCGACGGGCGTGCGCGCGAAAAGGGCTTGCGGCGTGCGCTTCAGGTGCACCGCGATTTCCGTGAGCTGGCGTGAGAGACGTTTTCCGGTGCGCACGTAGAATGGCACTCCCGACCAGCGCCAATTTGAAATGTTGAACTCAACCGCCGCGTAGGTTTCGGTTGTGGATTCTTTGGCGACTCCCTCCTCTTCCCTGTACTCCTTATATTGCGCGCGCACTGTGCGCTCAGCGGCCTGCTCCGGCTTCATGCGACGAATAGATCGCAGCACCTGCACTTTCTCTTCGCGCACGTTATCCGCATCGAAGACGACCGGCGGCTCCATTGCCGTGAGTGTCAGCAATTGCAGGAGATGGTTCGCAACCATATCGCGCAGTGCGCCTGCACCTTCGTAGTAACCGGCGCGACTACCCACACCAAGAGCTTCCGCGGCTGTGATCTCGACGTAGTCAACGTAGTTGCGATTCCAGATCGGCTCGAACATCGAGTTGCCAAAGCGAAATACGAGTATGTTTTGAACTGTGTCTTTGCCGAGGTAGTGATCGATGCGATAGATCTGGCTCTCTTTGAACACTTCGGCGACGGTTGCATTCAGCGCTTTCGCCGATTCGAGATCGCGTCCGAAGGGTTTTTCGATGATGATGCGGCTCCAGTGGCCGTCTTCTTTGTTTAGTCCCGCTTCACCCAGACGTTTCACGATCATTGAGAAGAGCGGTGGCGGCGTGGCGAGATAGAAAAGACGGTTATTGCTCGCGCCTTCGCTTGCCAGTTCTTCGAGACGCGCTGCGACTTGTTGGTACGTGGTTTCAGTGTCGAGCTCGCCTGACATGTAGTGCAGCCGGTTTGAAAACTCGCGCCATGTTTCATCGTCGAGGTGATCGATCTTCTTCGAGTCTCTGAGCGCTTCGCGAACTTGTGCCTGAAACTCTTCGTCGGTCATGTGACTGCGACCGACGCCGAGAATACGCACACTCTCGAGGCAGCCTTGATCGGTCAAGCGACACAGGGCGGGCATCAGTTTGCGTTTCGTCAGGTCGCCCGTCGCGCCAAAAATCACGACCACACATGGCTCCGCATGCGGTAACTCAGGCTGTTCGAGTTGAACTGGATTCGGTTCTACAACAACTGCTGACATCTTGTTAATCCTGTAATCCTGTAAAAGTTTTACTTTCGCTCCACGTGCCCGCCAAATTGAAGTCGCATCGCGGACAAAATCTTATTCGCGAAATCGGCTTCACCGCGCGAGCTGAAACGTTGAAACAGCGCCGCGCTCAACACCGGTACGGGCACGCCTTCTTCAACTGCCGCATTGATGGTCCAACGTCCTTCGCCTGAATCGGAAACGCGGCCTGAAAAGTCTTCAAGGGTCGGATTCTCGGCAAATGCGATTGCAGTGAGATCAAGTAACCACGACGCAATCACACTCCCGCGTCGCCAAAGCTCCGTAATATCCGCGATATTGAAATCATACTGGTAATGCTCGGGGTTGCGCAGCGGTGACGTTTCCGCATCCGCCGTTCTTTCCTCATTGCCTTCATTCGCATGATGCAGCACGTTCAACCCCTCGGCGTACGCAGCCATTAGCCCATACTCGATCCCGTTATGGACCATCTTCACGAAGTGCCCGGCGCCCGTCGGTCCACAGTGCAGGTAACCCTCTGCCGCCGTGCCTGAATTAACTTCTCGTCCGGGCGTTGGCGGAACAGTCTCCCGTCCGGGCGCGAGCGTCTTGAAGATCGGATCGAGGTGAGCGACGACGTCTTTCTCACCACCGATCATCTGGCAATAACCGCGCTCGAGCCCCCAAACACCCCCACTCGTTCCAACGTCAACGTAATGAATACCTTTACTGCGCAACTCTTGTGCGCGACGTATGTCGTCGATGTAATAAGAGTTTCCACCGTCAATGATCACGTCGCCTGCAGAGACAACCTGGGCTAGTTGATCGAGAATGGTATCGACAAGCGCCGCGGGAATCATCAACCAGATCGCGCGCGGGGCCCCCAGCTGCGCGATAAAATTGTCGAGCGACGCCCCGCCGATCGCGCCTTCGTCGACGAGCGTCTTCACCGCTTCAGGGCTGCGATCGTTGACAACACACTCGTGGCCGCCTCGCAGCAGGCGCCGCACCATGTTGGCGCCCATGCGGCCGAGTCCAATCATTCCAATTTGCATTAAAAATGCTCCCTTGCTTAGTTTGGGGGTTTACATGAAGATAACAGAAACCTAACGCTAAGGAGCACTCCACATGAAGTGTTTGCGCGCGCTTGTTGTCGTTCTCATTCTCGTTGTTCCGGTAATGGCGCAGAAATCCGGCGCTTTTCCGTCGGGTCGCATCGTCGATCTGACGTATGCGTTCGACGCCAACAGCGTCTACTGGCCCACGGCTGAGCAGTTCAAGCTCGAAACAGATTTTGAAGGGATGACTGACAAGGGTTATTTCTACTCGGCGTATCGTTACTCGGCGGCGGAACACGGCGGCACGCATCTCGATTCGCCTGTCCACTTCGCGAAAGGGCGTTACACGGTTGATGAGCTCCCGTTGCAACAGCTCATGGGTGCTGCGATCGTGATTGACGTGACGGCGCAGTGTGCGACGAATCCCGACTATCTCGTGAGTGTGGCTGATTTTGAGAACTGGGAGAAACGTAACGGGAAGATTCCCGCGGGGACGATCGTTTTGCTGCGCACGGGGTTTGGAAAGTTTTATCCGGATCGGAAGAAGTATCTCGGAACGGAAGAGCGCGGGGCGGAGGCGGTTGCAAAGCTACACTTTCCGGGATTGGATCCTGCTGCGGCGCGCTGGATCACTACGAATAGATCAATCAAGGCGATCGGGTTAGACACGGCCAGCATTGATTACGGGCAGTCGACGCTGTTTGAGAGTCTCCGGGCTTTGTTTGAGAAGAATGTGCCGGCGTTTGAGAATGTGGCGAATCTGGACCAGTTGCCGGCGAAGGGCTTCTCGGTGATTGCGTTACCGATGAAGATCAAGGGGGGAAGCGGTGGGCCGTTGAGGATAATCGCTGTCCTATGATTGAGATCTACTCAGATGCTAATGAGCTCGCGCTGGCGGCGGCGGAGTATTTTGTCGCGCAGTGTCCTGAGACTGTGGCGTTGTCGGGTGGGTCGACGCCGAAGTTGATGTTTCAGGTACTGGCCGAGCAGTTTCGCTATGAGGTAGCGTGGTCTAACATACATTTCTTCTGGTCTGACGAGCGACACGTTCCCCCTGATAATCAAGAAAGCAACTATCGCATGGCTAACGAGGCGCTGCTGTCGCACGTGCCTGTTACA
The DNA here is from genome assembly GCA_035251975.1 of Pyrinomonadaceae bacterium. Lineage (GTDB taxonomy): Bacteria > Acidobacteriota > Blastocatellia > Pyrinomonadales > Pyrinomonadaceae > PSRF01. The sequence continues at coordinate 32,417 of DATFDT010000270.1, forward strand.
GCAGACAATATTCATCGTATCCGAAGTGAGAATCCAGATGCCGCAGCAGTAGCAAGCGAGTACGAACAAACCCTCATCGACGTAACAAAACAAACGCTGCCGCGCCTCGACCTGATCTTCCTCGGTCTCGGCACGGATGGTCACACCGCTTCGATCTTTCCAGGCTCAGAAGTGATGCACGAAACGAAACGTCTCGTCGCTGCGCCATACGTGGAGAAGTTCAAATCTTATCGCATCACGATGACCTTGCCGCTGCTCAACAACGGCTCATCAATCGTGTTTCTGGTGAGCGGTGCTGAAAAGGCAGAGATCGTAAGAGCTGTCATTCAAGGTGAGAAAAAATATCCGGCACAGGCGGTTAATCCAACACAAGGCGAGCTGATCTGGATGCTGGATAAAGACGCCGCGCAACAACTGTAGGGGTGGCCCTCCGTGGCCACCCGTTCCTATAAAGACAAAGGCGTGTTTTTGAGGAACGGGTGGC
>DATFDT010000271.1:0-5879 GCA_035251975.1 Pyrinomonadaceae bacterium
AAATTGAATCCGCTTTCCATGCGCTCGAAAAGCGAGAGTCCTTCGAAGTAGCCTATCGCCACGCCGTTCTTGTAGATCATCACGGCGTGATAGCTGCGCAACGGCAGACGTCTCTCCGGCGGCAGACTCATGATGAAGATCTCGACGCCGCGGCCCAACTCTGCGCGATAAACGTGTTTCGGATCGCCGTGCGTGAAACCGTAGAGCTCGCGATAACGAATCGTCGAAGAATCACGCGCCATGTCGAGCGCCTTCTCGCCTTCTTGTGCTGATAGCTTTTGTAATTCGGGTGAAGGTTGTGCGAGCTCGTGCCGCAGATCGATCTCACGACGTTGAATCAAAGGACCACGGTGGTAGAAGCATTTTCTTGCCGGCAAACGCATGCCGGTGCGCGAGAGGTTAAAGCTCGGAGTCCAGCGTACGTAGAGCTGTTGTGAATCGTAGAGCTCAGCGCGTTCGTTCTCAGTCTTCGGTAGTTTGTCGAATTGCTCCATGAGCCACACGAGCTCTGGACTACGCCCGCGCGCTGCAGCTAACCATTCGCGGTAAGGAACATTGGCTTCGACAAACGCGTCCTCTTCGAGCAGCGGCATGAAGCGTGGCCACGTTGCGGCGAGCCGGTTCTCGCTTTCAAACCATTCCCAGTAGATCTCGAGCTGCGATGGATGTCGTTGTAGTAGACGGCGGACGATGTAAAAGCTGAACGTGTCAGTAACCGAAATCCCGGCTATGCCCGAAACTTCCGGATGCTCTAGTGGCGCGATGTCGATCTCCTGCTGTTCCAGAAACGAAATTCTGTTCGCAAAACCGCGTAGCTCGCGTTCAGCAGTACGCGCGATCGCTGCGTTATGAGGATACGCGCGCACGAAGAGAAGCAGCTCGTGATATCGAACAAGCAAATCACTGTCGTTTAACTTTTTGCGTGAGAGTTGTGTGAGTAAATATTCGACTCTACGCGCAGCGGCTGGAGTGAATTTAAGTTTCAGCTCGTCGAGTTGGGCTAAGAGGCTTGAAGTGTTGTCACGCAGCACCATTCGTTATGCTCGTCGAATAAACTTTGCAGCGATCCAACCCACCAGCACCAGCACTGACAAGATGAGCCAATTGTAGCGCTCGCCATAAGTCACGCCCGGAAAGTGGTTGCTGATCATGATGAACACGACTGGCACCGCCATGAACGTGTTCTGCTTCGAACGCAACTTCGCGCGCGCGGAAAGTCGCTCATCAGGCTTACGACCTTCTTTCAGCGCGGCGATCATTTTCTTCTGCGACGGCAGTATGTGCATCCAAACATTCGCCGCCATGATCGTGCCGAAGATCGCGCCGAGGTGAATGTAAGCCGCACGTCCGCTGAACACATTCGTCAGCAGATAAGACACAACAACGATCAGCAGATAAGCAATCGTCGCAAACAACTTCTCATGACGGCCCAACGGCGACGCCATCATCACGTCGTAAACAAATCCACTTGCGACAATGAATCCGATGCCGAGTGCGACAGCCACTCCGGGCGTGAGGTCGCGCACATCCGGATCGACGAGCGCGCCGCCGCCGAGATAGTAAACCAGGACCAGGAGGGCGAACCCGCTTAGCCAGGTGATACCGGCTTCCCAGCGAAACCAGTGCAGCGTGCGTGAAACGAGGTCAGGCGTCTTTCGTCTCCCGACGACGTAAAAGCCGCCGCTATGGACCATCCACACCTCGGCTGCGTGTCCAGTGTTCAGCGCAGCTTTTTCTTCTTCCGTGAGTCGAGCGTCGAGCCACGTGAAATAGTAAGTCGTGCCCACCCACATGATGCCGGCAAACACGTGTATCCAGCGAAATAGCAGGTTAAGCCATTCACTTAGCGTAGGGTCGAGAATGATCATATTGGGCGGCGCGCTTAGCTCCCGCGATAGGTGGAGTAGCCGTACGGACTAATGAGCAGCGGAACGTGATAGTGCTGAGAGCCGTCGTCGACGTTAAAAACGATCGACACCTGCGGGTAGAAACAGGCGACGCTGAGCGACGAGAAGTAGGGTTCGGTATCAAAAAACAGCCGGTAAGTGCCAGTCGACACGGGCCGATCGACGAGAAAGAATGGTTTCACGCGGCCATCTGTGTCGGTCCACGCATGGCTCAACTCGGTCCAGCTCTCGTCAGTCTCCTGCATTTCGAGCGAGACCGCGACGCCGCTGGCGGGTGTTCCCCTCGACGTGTCGAGGATATGCGTAGAGATGGTGCTCATGTTCGCGATGCAGTTTACCAAAGAAAAGGCGACGAATTGAGAGAAAGATTTTAGGTGAACAGAACAAGTCAGGAAGAGGGCCGCCGTTGCTGGGATTGGACGAGCGGGGGCAAGCCCCTCTTCCTGACTTGTTCTATTCTGAGTTACGAAGAAGTCAGTAATTTCTTCAGCCGCAACTCGGTAATTTTGCCCTGTTCGGCAGCAGCGATGGGGAGTTCGGCCTCACGGTCGTGCTGGAGTCGTTCACGAAGGGCGGTAAGCATCTCGTCCGAGGTTTTGCCACTGGCGCAAATGATGAAAATGAAGCCGAATTTCTGCTCGTAATCCTCGTTTAGTGTGGTAAGCGAGTCGACTGTGGCCTGTGGTGCGTTGGCGACGCCGGATTGTTCCTGGCCGGACCATTGCTGCGATTGTGCGGAGACTTTGTCAGCCGCTTTCTTCTCGCCGATCTTTGGATGGCTGCGAAATGCTTCGAGCCAGTCGCTGCGCTCGAGTGACCACCAGACTTCGTTGGCTCGTGCGAGTAGTGTTTCTTCGTTCGGATAAGGGCGCGCGGTTGCCAACTCCGTGGCCCAGCGTTTTGAGCCGCAACACTGGAGTAACTCGTTCGCTGCTTCGTCAGCAGTGAGTGAGTTTAACCATGCGAGTTTAATCAGCGACGGTGCCATAGACTCTTAAACGACTCACGCCGCCGTCAGGAAAGATGCTGAATCGAAGATGCGAAGCGATGCCCGTGTCGTTTAGCTCCTGATCGAAGTAGTGGCGTGTGTGTGCTTGCAGTTTTGTGCGTGCGAGAAGGTTTGACCATGGTGTGGAGAGGTCTGTTAGTTGTTCGGTGGTTGCGTCGGGCAAGTTGCAGGCTTCGAGTGAACAGCTTTCGGGGAAGTTGCCTTTGAAGTGTGACGTGTCGACTTCGATGCGGTGAATCTGGCCAGGGCGACCGAGTTTGATGATGGCCCAATCATGGCCTGGACCACGACGCCGTTTTGTTTCCCAGCCGTCGCTCATGTTTGCCGCGCGGCCCGGCATGATCAAGTTGTGACGATGACCGAAGAACATATCGCTGCAGGAGAGTACGAGGCCGCCGTTTTCAACTGCGGCGAGATCGATGTAGCCGCTGCGTTTGAGTTGTTCCCAATCGGGGACGACCTCGCCGTAGACGTGCAGCCGCGCGACGCCACCGTCCGGATAGATCTTGAAACGAAGATGCGTGACGCGTTCGTCGTACTGGATCGCAAATGGATTTTGAGAGTCGCCACTGAGTGGCATTTGCGGGAGCAGCGGAACCCACGCCACTGCGTCGCTGGTTAACTCTTGTTCGGTTGGCAGGTTTGTAAAGACCGTGCCTTCGAGCGAGCAATGTTCGGGATAGTTGCCACGAAAGAAACTCGTATCAACCACGACGCCGCGAACTATACCTGGGAGGCCGAGTCGGACGATGCACCAATCAAACCCTGGGGTGCGTCTTCTTCTACTCTCCCACCCATCCATCCACTTCCCCCGATCGGTATACTTGCCCTCAATAAAAACCGGCGCACTGCCCTTGAGCAAATTCTCCTTAGGGGCAAAAAAATCATCATTCGCCACGAGCACCGCCCCACCCACACGCTCCGACGCCAGATCGATTAGTTCAGTGAAATCCATTTTAGCCACAAAAAGGCACAAATTTAACTAACGATAAATTTTCGAATCTCAAGCCGTGGTCCGCCGAAGTTGATCAGCAAACCATGCTGAATACGCGACGCCCGCAGATAACCTAACAACTGGGCCACATGTTCGTCGACTAGTTTGCTGACCCCTTTAATCTCACAGATCAACTTGTTTTCAATCAACAGATCAACTCTGAGATGACCGAGCAGCGCGCCGTCTTCATCGTAAACACGAAGTTCCTGCTGCTGCTTAACTGTAATTCCGAGTTTGCCTAAGCGATGCGCCAGCGCATTCTCGTAGATTATCTCGCGATGTCCACTGCGGAGATACTTGTAAATTGCATAACTCGTTTCTCGAATCACATCGCAAAGCGCAAACATATTTTCTTCTTTGTGAGGTTCGGTCATGTGAGGTTCCTTTCATTTTGTGTTCCCTTTTGTGCTTTTTTGCGGCTATCTTAACAGTATGTGGCCCAAGGGTGCATCAGTGATTTTTTGGCCACGGAGGAAGGTTTGTTGAACGACGCCGCTCAGAACTTCACCGGCGTAGGGGGTGAGTTTGTGGCGGTGATGGAGGGTTGAGGGGGTGACGGTGAATTGGAGGTCGGGGTTCCAGATGACGAGGTCGGCATCGTTTCCTACAGTGATTGAACCTTTTCGTGGCTCGAAGGAGACTTGCCGTGCCGGATTAGTACAAAGCCATCGTGTTAGATCGAGCAATGAGAAGCCACGACGGCGCGCCTCGGTCCAGACGACCGGAAGACGAAGCTGTAGCGATGCGATCCCGCCCCAGGCTTTCATGAAGTCGCCACTCTCACGCAGCTTCATCTCTCCCGGACACGGCGAGTGATCGGAGACGATCAAACCGATCGTCCCATCTTTCAATCCATCCCAAAGCGCCTCGCGGTTGTCGCGCTCGCGAATCGGTGGACAACACTTAAACTCCGTCGCGCCCGCAGGCACCTCCTCGGCGGCGAAGTGTAAATAGTGTGGACACGTCTCAGCCGTAATCTTCACACCCGCAGCCTGCGCGTCGCGCAATAACGGGATCGCATCCGCTGACGAAAGGTGAACAATGTGCACTCTCGTGTCGAACTCACGACTCAAACGAATCATCAACTCGACCGCTTCGTTCTCAGCAGCACGCGGCCGCGAATCGAGAAACGCCCGATAATCAGCACGGCCAACATCAAGGGCACCATCCGTAATCGACCCCGGCAACTCCGCATGAACAATCAACAACGCTCCAAGCCGCGTGAGTTCCGGCATCGCCTCGCGCAAATCCGCCTCAGTTACATGCTCAAACTCATCGACACCCGAAGGCACAAGAAAACACTTAAACCCAACCACACCCGCTGCAAACATCGGCGCCAGCTCCGCAGCATTTCCCGGCACCACACCACCCCAAAACCCAACGTCAACAAAACACTCATCACGCGCGGTGTCTAGTTTCGTAAAGAAGCCCGTGAGCGTCGTCGTTGGAGGCACCGAATTGAGTGGCATATCGACAACAGTCGTAACACCACCGGCCGCCGCAGCAAGCGTCGCAGTCCGAAACCCTTCCCATTCGGTGCGTCCCGGCGCGTTGATGTGAACGTGTGTATCAACAAGCCCCGGCATCACCACCGACTCGCCTGCATCAACAACCTCACAACCATCAACCACGTCATCAAATTCACCGACAAAAACAATTCGCTCCTCGCGGATGTGAACCGAACGAGGAGCAATTGTTTCGGGCAGCACCACTCGCTGCCCGCGAATGATCAAATCCGGACGCGGCATGTCAGCTAGTTGAACACCGGCGGTGGTGGCGGCATATTCGCAAACCCGATTCCCTCATCGAGGCCAAACACCTGCTCGTAAGCCTTCGCAATTGCGGCGTAGCCGATCGGCATTACCAAAAACGCACCAACGTAACAGGCCAGCACGCCGACCGTGCTCATTAGCGACGTGAGCAGTACCATTCCCAAAAGCCGCCAGAAGTTTGAGAGTGCCGCTCTGAA
>DATFDT010000272.1:0-22942 GCA_035251975.1 Pyrinomonadaceae bacterium
GGCCACGGAGGGCCGCCCCTACAGTTGTTATCAGGGTCCGCCAGTTATTTTTCAGCGACTTCCTGCGACTCACGGATCGCGCGGTCGGTATCCGTTAGCCACAACACAATCAGCCCCACCACGAAGAAGAAGATTAACGACAAAAGCGCCAAACGATAAGATCCGGTGCGCGACACGACGAGGCTGAACAACAATGGCCCCATCCAGGAAGTGCCTCTCTCCGAAACTTCATACAACCCGAAGAACGAAGCCTCCTTGCCCTCCGGGATCATCTTCGAGAAAAGCGATCGCGAGAGCGCCTGCGATCCACCCAGCACGATCGCGATAACCCCCGCCAGCACCCATGCTTCCGGAACGCTATTAAGAAAACCATACGCATAGATCACGATACCTGACCAGATGATCAGCGAAACTATGATCGCCTTTTTCGTCGTCATCAGGTAAGCAAGTCGCTCGAAGAAAAGCGCGCCCGCCACCGCGACGAATTGGACCATCAGGAAAATCTCGAGCAGGAACACGGGATTTCCTTGCGGGAAAAGCTCCTGTTCGAGAAACGTGCTCGCCGCGACTATGACCGTTTGGATCCCATCGTTGTAAATCAGGTATCCCAACAGGTAGCGCGCCGTCAGCGGCAGTCGTCGTAATTCTATAAAGGTGGCCCGGAGCTCCGCGAAACCGGCGGAAAGATAACTCTTGCCTGGCGGCAGCTTCTTTTTCGCAGGCCGCGATTTCAACAGCGCGAATGTTATTAACGCAAAACCGCCCCACCAGATTCCCGCAGATAACAGCGACAGACGAACTGCAAGCCCGGTCGTCATTCCAAACCGCTCAGCGTTCAGCACCAGCAGCAGATTGACAACCAGCAGGAGTGCGCCGCCAAGATAGCCGTACGCAAAACCGCGACTCGACACCTTGTCCGCTTCATCTTCTGTCGTAATCTCGGGCAGGAACGCGTTGTAGAAAACTATCGACGCGCCGAAACAGATATTCGCAACGATGAAAAGAACACCACCGGCGAGATATAGATTTCCCTGAACAAAAAACAGCAGGCACGTGGCAGCGACGCCGAGAAAGCAAAACAACGCCATCAGCCGCTTTTTCAGGTTCGAGTAGTCGCCGAGTGCGCCAAGAATCGGCAACATGAAGACTTGCATACCCACCGAGATCGAGACGCACAACGTGGGCAGCGACTTCGCTGTTATCTCCCCAAGCGCACCAAGATTTAGCACGACGCCGTTTTCGCCGACGGCGGTCTGGGCCAGGCGCGTGAGATATGGACCAAACAACGCGCCCGCGACAGTCGTCGAGAACGCGGAGTTGGCCCAGTCGTACATCTTCCAGCCAAAAATCTCGCGGCGGTCGTTTTTGCTACTCGTCGCCGATGTTGTCATGGAGAAGCCCACGCTCGCGATAAAGATTGAGCTTGTTATGGAGTGTCTTCAGGCTGATGCCTAACAATTCAGCCGCGCGGGTTTTGTTGTTCTTCGTCTTCTGAAGCGTGCGCATGATCATCTGGCGCTCGACTTCTTCGAGTGGCGTGCCGACCGGCAACGAAAGCGTATCTTCATTGCGCATACGTTCGCGTTGGTCGATCGGGTAAGGTGCGAAATAGTGGCGCTCGATTTGTTCGCCGGAACAGATGATCACGGCGCGCTCGATTACGTTGCGAAGCTCGCGCACGTTGCCGGGCCAGGAGTGAAACTGTAACGCGTCCAAAGCAGCGGGACTCAGATAGCGTGCGGGCCGGCCGTGTTTCTCGGCGAGTTGGGTAACGAGATGCTGTGCGAGTATCGGCAGATCCTCTTTTCGCTCGCGCAGTGACGGCAGGTGAATACTGAAGACGTTTAGACGATAGAGCAGGTCGTCGCGCAGTTTGCCTTCTGAAACTGCCTGTTGCGGCAGGCGATTCGTAGCGGCGAGGAGGCGCACGTCGACTTCGATCTCTTTGCGGCTGCCGAGACGACGTACTGCTCGCTCTTCGATCACGCGCAGGAGCTTGGCCTGTAGCACCGCCGGCATCTCGCCGATCTCGTCGAGGAGGAGCGTGCCGGTGTCAGCGATCTCGAAGCAGCCTTGTCGTCGCGAGGCGGCGCCGGTGAATGCGCCTTTCTCGTGTCCGAACAGTTCTGATTCCATCAGAGTTTCGGGGATGGCCGAGCAGTTGATCGCGACGAATGGCTTCTCGCGACGCGGGCTCATGTAGTGAATGGTGCGGGCGACGAGCTCTTTGCCGGTGCCCGATTCCCCCGTGATCAGAACCGAGGCTGACGAAGGTGCGACTTGTTCGATGAGGGTGTAGATCTTGCGAATTGAATCCGAGCTACCGACGAGTTCACCGTAGCCGATGCGTTCCGTTGACATCCGCGCCAGTGTAGCACAGGTATTATCCGCGTTTATCCGCGTCAAAATAAGCCGCAATTGCCTGGGCCAGATCATTGGTTGTGAAGTGATCCGGTTGGATGTCGACGTGCAGGCCGTATTCGGCGGCGGCATCGGCTGTGACGGAGCCGATGCATGCGACGGCCATGCCGGGAAGTGTTTTGCCGAGGTCGTGCGTGTCGAAGAGTTTTGCAAGGTTCTTGATCGTTGACGGGCTCGTGAACGCGATGCAGTCGCCGCTGCCTGCGAGCATGGCGGCGAGCTTGCCGCGATCGATGTTGTCCGGGATAACTGTCTGATACGTGGTCACAATGTCTACCCGCGCGCCTGCCTTTTGCAGTGCTTCAGGCAACACCTCACGTCCGACTGCCGCTCGCGGCAGGAGAATGTTCAGACCGCGAAGATCCGCAAATTCCGTCAGCGCAGCAAATACACCTTCGGCAGTTGATTGTGATGGGACGAGATCGACGTGAACGTGGGCGTCGTGGAGTTTGTCTGCGGTGCGCTGGCCGATCGCGCAGACTTTGATCTCGTCGAGATCTGAGATTTGATGTCCGCATTCGAGCAGGCGCTTGAGGAAGAACTCAACGCCGTTGGTGCTCGTGAAGATGAGCCAGTCGTAACCGTAGAGGTGGTCGAGCGCTTCGTCGAGTCGATCGTAGTTGTCGGGTTCGCGAATCTCGATCGTCGGGCAAACGATGACTTTAGCGCCGAAATCCTCGAGCAGTGTGGTCAGGTCCGCAGCCTGCGACGCCGCGCGCGTGACAATAACCGTACGTCCTTCGAGTGGTCGGTCCATAACCCAACGAGCCTCTCTTGCATCAACTGTAGGGGTGGCCCTCTGTGGCCACCCGTCTCACGGGATGTTGCGAACGGGTGGCCACGGAGGGCCACCCCTACAGTTGATGCAAGAGGGAGTCTGCGCCCTGTGCCGATAACTTTGCGGCGAGTGATGAGCCGAGGGCTTCAGGATCTTCAGGTGTTCCTGACAACGAGCCGCGCAGGATCTGAGAGCCGTCGGGTTTTGCGACGAGACCGTCGAGTTTCAGCAAATCACCGTCGATGAGGGCGTGAGCAGCGATCGGAAACTGGCAGCCGCCGCCTAATCCGCGCAAAAACGCACGCTCGGCGAGGCACGCGATACGCGTCTCAGGATGATCCAATCGAGAGGTAATCTGAACGGCGAACTCGTTGTCGGTGCGCATTTCGATCGCGATTGCGCCCTGTCCGACTGCTGGTAACATCTCACTGATCGCGATCCTCGCACTGATCCGCTCCTGCAACCCGAGTCGCACAAGACCCGCAGACGCGAGTATCACTGCATCGTACTGTCCTTCATCGAGCTTTCGAATTCGCGTATCGACATTCCCTCGCAGATCTTGAACTACGACATCGCTTCGCAACGCTTTGAGCTGCGCGAGTCGCCGCTGACTCGACGTGCCAACGACCGCACCGTGAGGTAAATGCAGTAGCGAGCCGTTTTCGGATCCGGCGCGCAACACCAACGCGTCGCGCGGATCTTCACGCTCACAGATCGCAGCGATCGAGAGTCCCTCCGGCAAGATCGTCGGCAGATCTTTCAGTGAATGGACCGCGAGATCTATGCGGCCGTCGAGCAGCGCGTCTTCGAGCTCTTTTGTGAACACGCCCTTGCCGCCAATAACCGAAAGCGGATCATTCTTCACGTCGCCGGTGGTCTTGATGATCTCGATGTGAACGTCGAGTTGAGGATTCAGGGCTTGCAAACGCGTGCGCGCCTGTTCAGCCTGCCACAAAGCCAGTTTGGAGCCGCGCGAACCGATGATCAAAGGGCGAGACATCGTCGATCACTCCTCAGGAAGATCGTTGGAGTCAGGCTCGCCCGTCTCATAAAAACGACGCATCTGGCTGATGATTGGATGTGAGATCTTGTTGACCGTCGACATGAGCAACGACTCGATCGCCGCTTCCTGATCTTGTGTCAGGACGCCGAGCCGTTTACGTTGCCGCGCCATCTCCGCGCGGGCAACGTCCTGCATGTTCTGTCGCAGCGCACCGATGCTTGGTCCAATGTCCATCAAACGAAGCTTCTGCTGAAACTGCATCACTTCCGACTGCACGATCAGCTCAGCACGCTCCGCCTCACGCTCACGCTCGCGAATGTTCGAAGAGATCACCGACTCGAGGTCGTCGATATCGAAGAGGAAGACGTTAGGTATGTTGCTGACGGCTGGATCGATGTTTCGCGGGACGCTGATATCGATAAAGCACGTGGGACGATTACGACGCCGCCGCACCAGTGCTTTGCGTGCCTGTTCCGCGGTGACGACGTAATCCGGCGCGCCAGTGGAACAGATCACTATGTCTGCTTCATGCAGCACCTGGTCCAACTGATCGAGGGAAACGGCCGTACCGCCAAACTCGGTTGCCATCTGTCGCGCCGCCTCTTCGGTGCGATTGGCGATGATCACACGTGACGCGCCGGCATTCACGAGATGTCGTGCGGAAAGTTCTGCCATCTCGCCCGCGCCGACGAGCAACACGGTGCGGCCCTTCAGCGAGTCGAAGATCTTCTTGCCGAGCTCGACTGCCATGTAACTGATCGACACGGCGCTCGCAGCGATGCCGGTTTCACTTCTGACTCGTTTCGCAACCTTGAACGTGTGGTGGACCAAACGGTTCAGCACGCGACCGACTGTTCCGGCCTCGACGCCGAGCGCGTAGGCGTGTCGCACCTGGCCCAGCACCTGCGGCTCGCCCACGACCATCGAATCGAGCGACGACGCGACGCGAAACAGGTGTCGAACGGCTTCTTCGTCAGTGTGGTGATATAGATGTGCTTCGATAAAACCGGCAGGCAGGTGGCCGGAGGTGTCGAGAAACTGGGTGATGCGTTCGGCGCCGAACCCCAGTTGATCGGTTGCGGTGGCGCCGAGAATCTCGACGCGGTTGCAAGTCGAGACGATCAGTCCTTCGCGCACGATGTCGCCGTCGACGAGTTGGCGCAGGCCGGTGGCACAGGCCTCGTCGTTGAAGGCGAGTCGCTCGCGGATCTCTACCGGAGCTGTCTTGTGATTGACTCCGATGAGAAGAATGGACATGCGGTTACTCAAAAATTTAATTAAGAATTCTCACGCGGCGGCGCAGTGGCGCAGCGTCGCTGCGTGAGAATTTCACTTGAACACGTGATAGCCTCCGAGGAACGGAGCCCCGATAAACGTAAACAGAACGAGCCCGAAACCCACCACGCCGAGCCATGCGGCGCTGCGACCGCGCCAGTTCGCAGTCGACCGATAGATCGTCAAACCGAAGTAAAGTAACCACGTGAGCAGCGCGAAGATCTCTTTCGGATCGTTGTTCCAGAAACGTCCGGAACGCGCCGACGACCAGAACATTCCCGTTGCGATCCCGAGTGTCAGCAGCGTCAAACCGAGTACAGCAGCGCTGGTCGCGAGGGCGTTCACGGTGGTCAGTGCCGGCAGCCGGTGAAAGGACGCGCCAAACGTCTTGAGTTTCAATGCTCGCTCCTGAATTAAGTACATCACGCTCGCCATAAAGACAATGAAAAATGCCGCGTAAGCAAAGATCAACAACGTCGTATGTATCGGAAACAACCACGTCGCCGAAAACGAAGCCGGCGTCGTGCTTGCGTTGGTTCCCATTAGTAACGCGACAAATGTGAGCGCCGAGATCAGCGGCATGGTAAAAGCGCCGACTGCCTGTGTCGGGTAGCGATACCGCACGAGGGCGTAAAGCGCGACAAGGGCCCAGGCCAGGAACGAGAGCGCCTCCCGTAAGCCGAACAGCGGGTAGTGGCCGTCTATTGCCCAGTCAGCCAGCAAAGCGCCCGTGTGCAGGACGAATCCGGCAATAATCGACCACTCCGCAACGCGTTGCAGAGATCGGCGTTTGTTTACGAACGCCAGAATCGAATGAATTGCGGCAATCAGATACGCCGCTAAGACTGCTAAAAGTAAGGATCTCATCGGGAAAAATGGAAACGAAATGGTAACACATTAGCCGTGGATAAACGCGGATCCACGCAGTTCTGCGTTTATCTGCGTGCATCCGCGGCTGGTTTTGTTGTAGAGTTACGGAGTCAAAAAGGGGAGTAGGTCACCCATTCCGGGTCCGGTAAGTCGTCAACACGGTGCCAAAATGGCGCCCGGCTTATCGGGAAAAGCTCAAAGCTCAACGACCAAGACCTTTCGAATGCGAAAGGATGAGGTATGGTTGAGCTTTTTCCGTTTTCTGAATACTGGTGGTTCTACGCCGCTTTCGTTGGTCTCGTTCTCGTTTTCCTCACCGTCGATCTCGGCATCTTTCACCGCAAAGCGCACGCCGTCGGCTTTCGTGAAGCAGCCACGTGGAGCGTCGTTTGGATCACGCTCTCGCTGATCTTCAACTATCTTCTTTACCAGTACGCGCTCTGGAAGTTTCCCCAGGACCCGCGTTTGATGGCGATACCGGGGTTTGACCCGAACGCCGAAGCGTGGCGTGTGTCGCTCGAGTTTCTCACTGGCTACGTGATCGAGAAGTCGCTGTCGGTCGACAACATCTTCGTCTTCGTGATGGTCTTCTCTTACTTCTCGATACCGGCGAAGTACCAGCATCGAGTCTTGTTTTACGGCATTCTCGGAGCGCTGATCTTCCGAGCGATCTTCGTCGCGCTTGGGGCGGCGCTGATGCAGTATCACTGGGTGGTCGTGTTCTTTGGCGTGTTTTTGATCTTCACGGGTTTGAAGATTTTCTTCGCGAAAGAGAAGGGCGTCGATCCGGAAAAGAATTTGCTGATCAAGTTGCTGCGTCGGGTGATTCCTGTCACGCCGACACTGCACGGCGGAAAGTTCTTTGCCAATATCGATGGCAGACATTTTGCGACGCCGCTGCTCGTTGCGCTCGTCTTTCTTGAAGCGACTGACGTGATCTTCGCGGTCGATTCAGTACCCGCGATCTTTGCGGTGACGAAAGAGCCGCTCATCGTTTTCACGTCAAACATCTTCGCGATTCTCGGTTTGCGCGCGCTCTTCTTCATGCTTGCAGACGCGGTCGATAAGTTTTACCTGTTGAAGTATGGACTCGGCGTTGTGCTCGTGTTCGTTGGCTTAAAGATGGTTTGGCTGAATCAATTGTTCGGCGGGCATTTTCCGATTTGGGTGTCGCTGGGAATCATCTGCGGCGTAATCGGTTTGTCGATACTGCTGTCGTTCATGTTCCCGAGAGCTGAGGAGAAAGACGGGCGGCCACAGAGGGCCGCCCCTACAGTTATTGCTGAACGGACCAGTTCGACGAAGTTGCGTAATGAATGACCTCGTTGGCGTCCGTTACGGTTATTGCTGAACGGACCAGTTCGACGAAGTTGCGTGATGAATGACAACTGTAGGGGCGGCCCTCTGTGGCCGCCCGGTTTCTGACGATGCTTACTGCGTTATACTTTTTGTTAGTGACGGTGCTCGTGTTGGCGAATGGTTTTTTCGTCGCCTCGGAGTTTGCTTTGGTTGGTGTGCGGCGGTCGCGAATTCAGATGCTCGCGGCGAATGGAGATGTGCGTGCGCAACGTCTAGTCGTGCTGCTCGACAATCTGAACGCCTACATTTCGGCAACGCAGTTGGGTATTACGATGGCGTCGCTGGCTCTCGGTTGGATCGGTGAGCCGGTGTTTGCACATTTGCTTGAAGAACCGCTCAGAGGACGTGTCTCGGAAGTAACGCTGCACACGATCTCTTTCGCGATCGCATTTTCGATCATCACGTTTCTGCACATCGTGCTGGGAGAGCTTGCTCCGAAAACGCTGGCGCTCGAACGCGCTGAAGCGGTTGCGCTCTCGATTTCGTGGCCGCTACAGGCGTTTTACAAAGTGTTTCAATGGCCCATACGGTTGCTTGATTGGTCGGGCACGCGCGTCGTGCGACTGTTTGGACTGCATCCGAGCGGCGAGCATGGATCTGTTTACACTGAAGGTGAACTGCGACACTTGATCGATGTATCGCGACAGAGTGGTTACCTCGAATCCGAAGAACAGCAGTTGATCCACAAAGTCTTCGACTTCTCTGATGCGGAAGTGAAGGAGGCGATGGTTCCGCGTCCGCAAGTCGTTTCCATACCGGTTACTGCATCTATCGACGACGTCAGACAAGCGTTTCTCACCGGCGGCTATTCTCGTCTGCCGGTTTATGGAAAGGATCTGGACGACATTATCGGTTTGATGTTTCGAAAAGATCTCGACATGGGGCGCGTCAGGAATGAAGAGGATTTTGATCTCAGGCGTTGGGTGCGGTCACCTGTGTTTATTCCGTCGTCTGCTTCGCTGGGCGTGGCGCTGAAGCGGATGCAGGCCTCGCAGGTCCATTTCGTTTTTGTCGTGGACGAACACGGCGGACTCGAAGGCATACTCACGCTCGAAGATCTGCTTGAAGAGATCGTCGGTGAGATCAATGACGAGTACGACGAAGAAACGCGCGAGCAGATCAAGAAAGATGGTGAGACATACATTCTCGACGGAATGCTGCCTGTGCGCGACGCGAACAAACGTTTCGGAATCGGGCTTTTGGAGGACGAAGGCTACACGACCATTGCCGGGTATTTACTCGCGAAGGCTGGGCGGTTGTTGCGTCCGGGCGATCGGATCGTAGATGCTGCGGGCGTGTTCAGTGTCGAGCGAGTTGAAAAACGACGCATCAGCCGCGTCCGCTTCCGTCCTGCAGGCGGCAATTAACTTCAAGCAGCGGGGGCGAGCCCCTCTTCCTGACTTGTTCATTTCTTTAAGACGCATCAAAAAGTACAAGTCAGGAAGAGGGGCTTGCCCCCGCTGCTTGACCCTAAGGAAACGTTATCTTCAACGCCAACATCCTAGCGCCGACTGGTTTCTTCGCCTTGTTTCTTCTAAAGTTCGGTTGACGGGTTTCGCGTGAGGAGGGGACTGAATGCTTTCACCTGCGTCGCGTCATGCCTTTTCCATTGTTTTGGTGGTCGCGCTCGCGCTGACTGCTGTCTTCGCTCAATCGAAGCCGGCGAGTCAAAAACAACCAGCGCTGCCGCAACCCTCCGCAACACCACCGGCAGAGCCGCCTGAAGACATCGAGACACTCAAGACCGAAACCGATCTCGTCACCGTTCCCATCATTGCAACCAACCGCGATGGACTGTACGTCACCGACCTGCGCCAGGAAGAATTCAAAATTTCGGAAGACGGAGTGCCACAGGAAGTCGCATTCTTCGGCAAAGTCGCTGCTCCATTTCATGTCGTGCTGATGCTTGACACCAGTTCCAGCACAAAAGATCATCTCAGGCAGATTCAGAATGCAGCGTTTACTTTCGTGCAGCAGTTGCAGCCGGTCGATCGAGTCAAAATCATCGCTTTTGACGACAAGGTTAACGATTTAAACGAGTTCACGTCCGATCGAGAGGTTTTGCGCACGGCAATTAACAGCGCGCGATCAGGCGAGGGAACGAAGGTCTACGACGCCGTTGAGCTTGCGATAAATACGTTGCGGAAGATTCGTGGCCGCAGAGCGATCGTGCTGTTTAGTGACGGCATGGACTGGTACAGCGACAAAGCGACGTTCGAAGGCACTGTTCGTTATCTCGATGAGGAAGGCGTAGTCATCTATCCGATTCGTTACGACACGCGCGCCACCACGGAACGACTCGCGCACGAACAGTCAGAGCAAGTCACGCCATCGTTGCCAACAATCGACACGATTAGAAAACCGCCGAGTGGAACCACTGCGCCGACTTTCCCGGGCGGTGATCCAGTGCCGACCTCCGGCACTGAGCGAAAGACTGGTCCATTCGGACTGCCCTCGGCTGGGGAGATCATGCGCCGGCGCCGTGAAGAAGAGCGCAACCGTTATCCGGATCCGAATGGTGGTCCGGCGCCGACCGGTGGTCCTGAGGACAGGGCGCCGATTCCTTCCGATCGCGATCGGATGCCGCGCGTACCTGGTTCCGGACCCAGTGGACCTGCGCCGACGAGTCGTCCTGCCGATGACTCTATCGGGAGAATGCTGGACATGGCTTATGCGACGGCCGACAGTTATCTAAAAGTCCTGGCAGAGAAGTCAGGTGGGCGACTGTTGCGCGCGGACACGCTCGCGTCGTTGCCTGACGCGTTCGGACAGATCGCGGCTGAGCTGCGCACTCAATACATGCTCGGTTATTACCCTCTCAACAAAGAACGCGACGATCGTTATCGAAAGATCAAAGTCGAGACAACACGAAAGAATGTCGCGGTCCGCGCCCGCCCCGGCTACATCGCCACCGCCGCAAAATAGTTGAGCCTCAAAAGGCACGGGTGGCCACAGAGGGCCACCCCTACAGTTGTTTGTTATCTAGCGCCTCCAAATGAATTTACTTGATTACGGACAACTGTAGGGGCGGCCCTCTGTGGCCGCCCGTTCTTTTTGTGGCTTAACTCATTTTGTGCTACAAAACTCACTCATGCCTGACCGAGCCGAAGCCTGGGAATTGTTGTGTGAATACACAAAGGGCGACAGCCTGCGTAAACATGCGCTTGCTGTCGAGGCCGCGATGCGCGCGTGTGCGAAGCGTTACAATGAAGGGCCGGCGGATGAAGATGAGTGGGGAATGGTTGGACTGCTTCACGACTTCGACTACGAGATGTTTCCGACTGCCGATCAGCATCCGTTCACAGGCGCCAATATTCTTTGCGGCCGCGGTTACTCCGATCGAATTATTCGCGCCATCATGGGCCACGCGACTTACACAGGCGTGCCGCGCGATACAGACATGGCGCGCGCCCTCTTCGCCACTGACGAGCTCTGTGGTTTTCTCGTAGCGTGCGCGCTCGTGAGGCCTTCGCGCAGTCTCGACGATATGGAAGTCTCTTCAGTCAGGAAGAAATTGAAAGATAAAGCATTCGCGCGATCGGTAAATCGCGACGACATCAAACAAGGCGTTGAAGAGTTGGGAGTGAATATAGACGATCACATACGTTTCGTGATCGACGCGCTGCGGCCAGTGCAAAAAGAGATTGGATTGAATACGGTTGCTGTTTGATTTAAGTGGCAATGTGTTCGGCAGGCGGGCGCGGCTCGAGTGGTCTGTAGCGTCCGGTCACTATCGAAGCGGCGATGAAAAAAGTGAGTGTCAGTATTATCGCGATGATCGCCGTGAGAAATGCCTGCAGCTTGCGACGACGCGCCGTGTGGCGGTAAACAAAGATCGAAGCGAAGGCAATTGTCGCGATTGGAAGCAGGAGAGTGGAAGTGACCAGCAGGCCCGGATTAGACAGGGCTTTGACTGAGAAGACACCCAACACGAGCGCGATGCAGACGCCGGCGCCAACAATTGCCGCCAGCACCGAAGCGGCGATTACGAGCTTCAATCGCATCCGGGCTGGTTCCTCGTTTTGATGCTCGTGTGCAAATGCTCCTCCTTGGCTGGATGGAGAAAGGCGCCGCCAAGGATACCACAGGGACGGACCATATAACGGACTGAAATAGATGATCACAAGAGACTCGCTGCTTTGGTTGTCCCAACGAGAAGGGTTAAAGGATTTCGCCACACGCTTTCGCTTCTTCAAAAAACTCACCACTCGTTTCGTTGCGGGTGACTCTATTGATGAAGTAATTCCTTTTATTCGTCAGCTCAATTCAGAAAACTGTACGGCATCGTTCGATCATTTGAACGAGTCGGTCGGCAGCGCGGCTGAAGCGGAGCAGGAAGTAACCGAGTATCTGAACATTCTCGCGAAGATCGACGAGAGTCGCATTCGCTCGAACGTCTCGATCAAGCTCACGCAGTTTGGTCTCGGTCTCGATCCGGAGCTGGCCTACCGAAATGCGCGTCGAATAGTTGAAGAGGCTAATCGCCGTGGAAACTTTGTAAGAGTGGATATGGAAGGCGCCGACGTTACGCAGGTGACGATCGACATCTTCAAACGACTGCGCGCTGAATTCGGACTGAACGACGTCGGCATCGTGTTGCAGTCGTACTTGTATCGAACTTACGCCGACGCGCAGGAACTCGTGAAACTCCCGGCGCGCATTCGCATCTGCAAAGGCGCTTACAGCGAGCCACCGGAAGTCGCGTTTCCCGATAAGAAAGACGTCGATGCGAACTACGTAAAAGTAATGCAACTGCTTTTAGCGAGCGGTACTTATCACGGCATCGCGACGCACGATCCGAAGATGATCGACGCGACGATCGATTTCGTGAAGCGCGAGGGAATCGGGAAAGAGAAGTTTGAGTTTCAGATGCTCTACGGCATCCGGCGTGACCTTCAGCGACAGCTCGCGCGCGATGGATACAATGTAAGAATCTATGTTCCTTACGGTAAACACTGGTATCCTTACTTCATGCGCAGGCTGGCCGAGCGTCCTGCGAATGTGTGGTTTGTGATAAAGAATCTGGCGAAGGGCTGAGTCAGGCGATGGATTGGATCTGGATAATCTGGTGCATCCTGGGTGCGATACTCATCGTGGCGGAGATCTTCACGACGGGTTTCGTGCTGCTCTGGTTCGGCATCGGAGCGCTCGCGGCTGCCTTCGCAGGGTTCATAGGGATTGACAGTCTCGCGATACAGTTTGCGATTTTTGCCGTAGTGTCGATGGCGTTGACTGCTGCTTCACGGACAATCTTCATCAAGTACTTTTCACGTGAGAAGAGTGGGCAATCGCTGCGCAGCGGGGTTGATGCGTTGCCGGGGAAGATCGGTACTGTGGTTTCGTCGAGCAAAGGCGCGCTACAGGAAGGCGCCGTGAAAGTGTTTGGATCGACGTGGACCGCGTATCCCGCACCCGGCGAGCCGCCGTTAGAAGCAGGCGAACGCGTTTGCGTTGATAGTATCGAAGGCGCGTCGATCTACGTGAAGAGGATCGGCGCTGAACCCGATTGGCGGGCTAAATCATCATCGGAAACGTAGACAGGATTTACAAGATTTTGCAGAATTAACAAGATCTTGTTCATCTTGAAAAATCTTGTAAATCCCGTCTAACTTTAATGTGGTTCGGTGTCGGCTTCGTAAGTGTCGTCGAGCGTCTTGTCTTCTTCGAGCGGTGGCAGCTCGATCGTGATCCGATCGGTTGAAGGCGCTTCCAGATCATCACCCGAGAAGCGCGCGAGCACGACAGTAATGTTATCCTCACCACCCCGATTGTTCGCCTCTTCAATCAACGCATCACACGCCTTCGAAAGATCGTCCCTGCTGTTGACCACGATGTGCTGAATATCTTCCGCGCGTAGTTTCCCAGACAATCCATCGCTACAAAGCAACACGAGATCGTCCTGTCGCAAACGAATCCTGCCCGTCACCGGCTGCACTTCGCTTTGCGCGCCGAGTGCCTGCAGTATCACATTGCGGAACATGTGCGTCTCAGCTTCTGATTCGCTGATCTGTCCGACGTCAACTAGTTGCTGCACGAGCGACTGGTCCTTCGTCGCGAGTCGAATCTGATCTTTACGGATCACGTAACCGCGAGAATCGCCGACCTGAACGAGGTCCAGGCTATCGCCACGGACCGCCGCGCCCGTGAACGTTGCGCCCATTCCCGCGCAACGCGAGTCTTCCTGACTTCTGAGATGGATCGCAGTATTGGCGTAATGCGTGGCGGATTTGAGGCACTCGACCAGATCGAGATCGGGATCGCACACGGCGTCGCCCTCGCCAATCAGCATTTTGCGCACTGAATCGACGGCCATGCGACTCGCAACGTCGCCGGCGAGCGCGCCGCCCATGCCGTCGGAGACGACGAGGACCAGGCCCTTGTCTCCCAGATCGAAGCGAATCAAATTCTCGGATGGGGGATTGCCATCGGCGCCGCCGGTCCAGGTTTGTTCGGTCGACAGGTCGAGTACGAGGAAATTATCTTCATTGCCACGTCGAACTCGGCCAACGTCTGATTTGGCGTATAACTCAACAATCATAAATGGAGAGCTAATAGGAAGTCGTTAAATAAAGGCTGAGAACCGGGAGATTGTAACCCATCCTGTTGATCCTGAAAATCCTGTTCTAAAGTTGGCCTAAAGCCTGGTCAAGATCGGCAATGATATCGTCCGTATCTTCAATCCCGACCGAGATACGCACCAGCCCATCAGTAATTCCTAAACGCTGCCGCTTCGCTTCGTCAACCGATGCGTGCGTCATCGTCGCCGGGTGCGAGATCAGCGTTTCCACACCGCCCAAACTTTCCGCGAGCGTGCAGAGCTTAACAGACTCGAGCACCTTCCGCGCGTTTTCCAGCGATCCGACATCAAACGCCACCATGCCCCCAAAACCGTGTTGCTGGCGGCGTGCCAGGGCGTGCTGCGGGTGCGACGCGGAGCCGGGATAATAAACCTTTTTCACCTTCGGATGCTCTTCCAAAAATGCGGCGACGGCGCGGCCAGTCCTGTCGTGCTGTTCCATACGCAGGGCCAGTGTCTTCGTGCCACGCAGCACAAGCCACGAGTCGAAAGGCGAGAGAATCGCGCCTGCGCTGTTTTGCACGAAGCCGATCCAGTTTGCATCCTCTTCATCGTTCAGAACGACCATGCCGCCGACGCCGTCCGAGTGACCATTCAGATATTTCGTGGTCGAGTGCACGACGATGTCGACGCCAAACTCGAGCGGACGCTGCAGGTAAGGCGACATGAAAGTGTTATCGCAAACGACACGTGCGCCTGCGCGATGCGCGATCTCGCTGACTTCCTTCAGATCCGTAAGAATCATCACGGGATTGGTCGGCGTCTCGACGAATACCATCTTCGTGTTCGGCTTGATCGCGGCTTCGACATTTAGTGGATCGGATGTGTCGACGTAATCGAAAGTGACGTTGTAGTTCGCGAGTATGCGATTGAAGAGACGTGCGGTGCCGCCGTATGTGTTGTCGGAAACGATGACGTGTTCGCCGGCTTTGACGAGTCGCAATGTTGCGTCGATCGCAGCCATGCCCGAAGCGAAGGCGAAACCGAAGCGACCGCCTTCGATTGCCGCGACGTTTCGTTCGACTGCGGAGCGCGTCGGATTTTGTGTGCGCGCGTACTCGTAGCCTTTGTTCTTTCCGAGTGCGTCCTGTGCGTACGTTGATGTTTGATAGATCGGAACGGTAACTGCGCCGGTTGCTTCGTCAGGTTCTGATCCGGTGTGAATGGCTGTAGTTGCAAATCCCATATTCTGTTACTCGTCAAAAATTCCCTGGCTGCGATATCGCTCGGCGCCGTCAGGAAAAAGCGTGACGACGCGTTTGCCAGGGCCAAGTCGTTCAGCGATTTTATACGACGCGGCGGCGGCAGCGCCCGACGACCAGCCGCCGAGCAGTCCTTCCAGTTTGGCAATCTTCTTCAGCGCCGCGCAAACTTCGTCGTCCTGGACCATCAGGATCTCGTCTGCCAACGAGGCGTCGAAGATCTTCGGAATAAAATCGCGCTGGCCGATGCCTTCAACTTTTTTTGGTCCAGGTTGTCCGCCGCCGTAAATCGATCCTTCCGGTTCCACGAGCACGCACAGCGCGTTCTGATTGTGCTCTCGCACGGCGCGCGCGACACCGCAGAAGGTTCCCGAAGTTCCCGCGCCGATTACGACCGCGTCAATCTCGCCGTTCATCTGTTCGATGATCTCGCGTGCTGTCGTGAGTTCATGAAAACACGGGTTCGCATTATTCTCAAATTGCTGCGGCACGAAACTGTCGTCGATGGCTTCCGCGAGCTCGTGACAGCGATCGATCGCGCCCTGCATACCAGCTTCGTTGGAGACGTATTCGAGCTCGCCGCCGAGCGCTTCGATCAGCTTCATCTTCTCGACTGCGTAACCGCGCGGGACGCAGAGAATAACACGGTAGCCGCGCGCAACACCTACGAGTGCGAGCCCGATGCCTGTATTTCCGGCGGTCGGCTCGATGATGGTGGAGTCGGGCTTGAGCAGACCCTTTTCTTCGGCGTCGAGAATCATCCCCAGCGCTGCGCGGTCTTTGACGGAGCCGCCCGGGTTGAGCCATTCGATCTTTGCGTAAATACCGGCGAGTGGTGGTTGTGCGAAACGGGAAAGATGAAGAAGGGGAGTCTGGCCTATCAGATCCAGAACACTTTCTGCGACGCCGCGCTGCACGTTTCGGATGTTAGCATAGTGATTATGAGTAAGTCATAGACAGGATTTACAAGATGTTTACAGGATTCACAGGAATCGGGCATTTCTTTTCATGTTAATCCTGAAAAATCTTGTAAATCCTGTCTAATACTGGATCAAGCTTCCTTCGCGTTTGGCGCGGCGGACGGCGCGGCCGAAGACCCAAAGCGAAAAGGGAAGGAGCACGATTAGAAACCCCAGCAGTGTGATTAATGGTTGGGTCACTTGGGAGAGGCCGTGACCTTCGATGAGGACCTGGCGGATGCCCTGGAGGCCGTGAGTGGCGGGGAGGATGAGGGAGATGTTGCCGAGTTTTGGGCCGGCGTAGTCTCTTAATAATTGAGTTGGGAAAAATACGCCCGAAAACAAGGCGGAGCCGGCGCCCAGGAGGATTCCGAAGGGATCGCCGCGTTTGAAGACCATTGCGAAACTCGCCGAGAGTATCCCTACACATGCGAGCACGACCGTCGTTAGCAAGAGAAACACGAGTGCGAGAAAGAAACTGCCGCGAAACTGCACGCCGAAGAATACTCGACCGAAGAAGAGATAAAGAAACGAGAAGAACGTCGTTTCGAGAAAGTCCCACGCGGAGCTGGCGACGATGATCGTTGGAAGATTAATCGGCGTCAGTAGTACGCTCTCGAGCGTGCCCTGCATCTGTTCCTGCCTGATCGAATTCGCGAGACTCGAGAAGCCGGTCATGAAGTAGTTGAGAACGGCGAGGCCCGTGAGCCAGGCGCCAAGCGGATCGCGCCATTGGGTGAACCGTGGATCGATGAAGCCGCCGGAGATCTTCGAGATAAAGAAGAACGTTGTGACAACCGCCAGCACCGAGAGTATGCGCAGGAAGAACTGCATGCGATAACTGATGTACAGTCGAAAGTCACGCGCGACAAAAGCGAAGATCCGGCGGGGCAGCAATGTTAATCCGTTCTTCATCCGTCTAATCCGCGGCTTCAAACCTTTCTAACACATCGAGCAGCGTGGCGCGCTCAGTCTCGATGTCGATGATGCGGTTACCGTTGGTCTGCAACTCGCGGATCTTCTTATCCAGGAGATCGTCGTCGTGTTGTCGTGTGAATGAGATCTTTTCGCCGGTGGCGAGAGTTATTTGCACCGTTTCGGATCCGGAAGTCAGGTCGCGCAAGTTACGTGGTGTGTCGATGGCGCGAATGCGCCCGCGACTGATTATCGCGACGCGCGCGCAGAGTGTTTCCACCTCGGCGAGATTGTGCGAGGTCAGCAAAATAGTAACAGGCGGGTCTTGGTTCGCGAGTGAGCGGATCAAGTCTCTCATTCTCGCCGCCGCCAGCCGATCGAGTGAACGCGTCGGCTCATCAAGCAGAAGCACGGGCGGGTTTGCAAGTAATGCACGTGCTACTGCCAGTCGTTGCTTGTTGCCAGTCGACAGCTCTCCAAACCGACGACGCGCCACCTCATCCAACTCGAGTTTCGAAAATACATCTTTGATACGTTGCTTGGCGACGCGATCAGAAAGACCGTGAAGCCGCGCGAAGAACATCAGGTTCTGCTCGGACGTCAAACGCCAGTAGAAGCTTCGTTCTTCGGCAGTCGCTAATCCGATCTGGCGCCGAACATCCTCATCGTCGTTGACGCTGTCGTGACCGTGCACAGAGACGCTGCCAGTGGTTGGTTGGACGAGCGTGGCAACGATCTTCGTCAGCGTCGTTTTGCCGGCGCCGTTGCGGCCGATCAATCCGAAGATCTCGCCAGTTTCAACTTCAAACGAAACGTCGCGCAGCGCTTCAACCGGATCTTTCACGGGCCGGCGGAAAAACGCGCGCAGTCGACGGAAAGGCACGGGATAAGTTTTCGAGAGGTTGCGGATCGAGATTGCGCTCATCGAGCTCGTTGCCGGGGATCGAGGTACTCACGCAGGCCATCGCCGATGAAGTTGAATGCAAGCACGGTGAGCGCGATGGCGATGCCGGGGAAGATCAATGCGTGCGGTGCGGCGGACAGTGTTGATAGATCACGAGCTTCTTCGATCATCACGCCCCACGACGGCGCGGGTGGTGGCACGCCGAGACCGAGGAACGACAACGACGCCTCGGATAAAACCGCTCCGGCCATTCCCAAGCTCGCCTGCACGATCAACGGTTGAATCGCGTTCGGAAGTATGTGGACCACCAGTATGCGCGCGTCGCTTGCGCCGAGTGCGCGTGCTGCCTGGACGAAGTCGTATTCGCGAACTTTCAACACCTGGCCGCGAATGAGACGCGCGTAACCAACCCAGCCGATGATGCAGAGGGCGAGAATGAGTTTGTTCAAGCCTGCGCCGAGGAATGCGACCATGGCGATCGCGAGCAGCAGTCCGGGAAACGCGAGAAAGACGTTGAAGACGTAACCCGAGACGACGCGATCGACCAAGCCGCCGTAGTAACCCGCGAGCGCGCCGAGCAGTGTACCGATCACAGCAGAGACAGCCACCACGATAATTCCGACTTGCAACGAAATGCGTGCGCCGAATACGACGCGCGAGAAGATGTCGCGTCCGGTTGAGTCGGTGCCGAACCAGTGCGCGGCGGACGGCGGCAGGTACCGCATCGATAGATCAGTCGCACCGACGTCATACGTCGCGATCCACGGCGCGAAGAGCGCGACGATGACGAGTACGACGACGATCACTAATCCAATGATAGTTAAACGATTCATCAGAACTTTTTAACCACAGATTACACGGATTACCCGACGCGGATTCGCGGATCTAACCAGCGGTAGACCATGTCTGTGAGCAGGTTCGCGATGATGTAGGTCATGCTGATCACGAGCACGCAGCCCTGCACGACGCGATAGTCGCGTTTCCCAATTCCATCTTCGACGAGCAACAATCCGAGGCCGGGCCAGCCGAAGATCTTTTCAGTGATGATCGCACCGGCGAGCAAAACACCGAGCTGCAGGCCGAGGATCGTGACGACCGGAATCAATCCATTCTTCAAAACGTGTTTGTAAACGACTGTGCGCTCACTCAAACCCTTCGCACGAGCGGTACGAACGTAATCCTCGCCCAGCTCTTCAATCACGGAAGAGCGCACCATTCGCGTCAGAATTGCAGATAACGCGGCGCCGAGCGTGAATGCAGGGAGGATTATGTCGCTCCAGTCGAAACGCCCTGACGGCGCGAGCCAGCCGAGTTTTACGGCGAAGATGTAGACAAGCATCGGTCCGATCACAAAACTGGGCAGACTAATGCCAAGCAGTGCCACTACTGACGCGGCGTTGTCTATGAGTGTCCCGCGATGCGTGCCGGCAATGACGCCGAGTGGTATCGAAATCAGTATCGCAAAAACCATCGCGACAACGGCGAGCTCGATCGTGGCCGGATAGCGTTCGAGAATGAGATCCTTGACAGGTCGGTCGTTACGAAAAGACAGTCCCATGTCGCCAGTCAACAACGAGCGCCAGTAATCAACATATCGATTATCGACACCATGCCACGCGAAGTGTCGCTGATCGTTGTTGTCGCGTGGAAAAGAGAAGAAGAAGGGTGGGCGATCGAGACCGTGCTTTTCGCGAAACTGTGCAAACTGTTCCGGCGTGGCTTGTTCGCCGAGCACCGCGACAGCCGGATCACCGGGAACGAGTTCAATTAGAAGTGTAACGAGAGAGACGACGGTCCAAACAACGAGTATCAGGATCAGCAGTCGTTTCAGGAGGCCCACCGCCGCGCATGATACAACAGTATGTTAGACAGGATTTACAAGATTTTTCATGATTTACAGGAATAACTCTTGTCTATCTTGAAACATCTTGTAAATCCTGTCTAACTCGTCTTGTCCATCAAACTAAAAACGTAGTCCGGGGTAGGTTCGAATACTCGCACAGCCCCGACAACCGCGCGCTTACCAAACCGTACCCCGAGACTACGTATCTGGTTGCAAACTAAGTTGCAACCAATCCACAAACTTAATTCGGCCGCATGCCCATATGTAAGGCCGCAATGCCACCTGTCAGATTCTCGTAACCAACCTGAACGAAACCTGCCTGCTCCATCAGGAGCGAGAGTTGAGACTGATCCGGAAATTTCTGGACCGACGCCGGCAGATAGATATAGGCGCTTCGTGAACCACTAATAAGGCCACCCATCCACGGCAGTAGTTTTCTGAAATACAGATTAAACAATGGTCGCAGCATTGCATTCGCAGGTCTGGAAAACTCGAGTACAGCCACCCAGCCACCCGGTTTCACGACCCTTGAGAGTTCCGCCAGACCACTTTCGACACTCGACAAGTTTCGCAATCCAAATGCGATTGTAGCCACGTCGAATGTGCCATCTCGAAAGGGCAGGTCTAAAGCATCACCCTCGATTAAGCGTATGCGACCGGAAGTCTTACCGGCGGCGATATCCAGCATCGGCCGGCAGAAATCAGTCCCAACAACTCCTGCTCCTGTAATTTCAAACAGCGTGAGCGATAAATCGCCCGTGCCGCAGGCCACATCGAGAACGCGCGCGCTGCTCGACGAAAGCTTATCGCGTACTCTTTCTGCTACGATCCGGCGCCAACGTTTGTCGGTATTGCCGGAGAGCAAGTGGTTCAAGAGGTCGTACCGGCCCGCGATCGTTCCAAACATCTCCCGAACGCGGCCTGCATGCTCCCTCGCGGCTATTCCGTTATCAAGCACAGTTAGTTAAGCCAAATCTGATTCAGGTTTGGTTGCAAGACGCTTGCAAACAATTTGTGATTACCTGGGATTGATATTATTCGCCGGTTTCGTTGGCGGTTTTTGCGATGGAGCCGGCGTTGCAATCTCACCGAGCACTTCATAAGGGTAACGGCCCTGTAGCGCGGCCTTGAGCGGCGCTGACTCGCCTGCGACAACTGAAACAACTGTTTTATTGAAAAGTCGATTGGCAACACGCTGGACATCTGCAGGTGTAACATTTCTAAGCAACGCAATCTGATCTTGAGGAGCACTTAAACGATACGTATCGGCGTCGAGCCACGGATCTGGAAGAGCGTCGGGTCTTGCGAGCATCGTCATGGCGTCGCCGATCACCTCGTTCTTTGCTCGCTCAATCTCATCAGGGGTTGCGGGAGTGGTCATCAACGAGTCGAGGACTTTTTTCGCATTGGCGAGTGAATCGGCGGCGGTCAACTCGTTTACTGTCGCACCCATCACGAAATCTCCAGGCAAGACGTAAGCATTACTTCTCACGAAAACCGGTTGTTTCGATAACTCAGGCGTGCTCGACTGCCAGCGATGTTGTGCGACTCGCGCCAGGACCATTGCGATGGGATAGTCAGTATCAGCTCGCGAAATACCACGCGTAGCCAGACGCACCTCAACATTTGGGCCAGGAACGTTAACGATCAGTGTTCGTGTGTCAGGTGGATTTGGCTGACGAAATGTGGTCGGTATGATCTGTTCACTCTTGCGCCATGGTCCGAGTAACTGTCGCAACACTCTCATGGCGCGTTGTTTAGTGACACCGCCGATGATCGCGAGTGTGGCGTTATTGGAATTTAGAAAACGCTCGGCGGTCAGCATTACATCAGCACGGTCAACTCGCGCCACATCTTCGGGGGAGCCGGCGGCAGGTCGGCCGTATGGAAAGTCGCCGTAGAGTCTTGTTGCGATCGCGCGGTCAGCAACTTCTGCGGGCGCGATCGTTGTATCGCGCAGTAGCTTGATGCGTGCATCCCGCATCTTTGTGACAAGCTCGGGTGCGAACTGCGTAGCGATCAATGCGTTGCGTAGCACTTCAACGATGCGCTCGAACTGATCCGCTTTGCCAACCATTGTGATGGTGGTGGAATCGTAGGTCACGTTGACATTGAGCTTGCCGCCCATCTCGTCAGTGAAGTAATCGATTGTGGCCGGGTCTGGAAACAGCAGGTCGCCGAGTAGTGCCGTCTGTCCTGATTTGCCGGAGAGATCGAATGCGGCGCCGCTATTGATGCGTAGTTTCAGGATGACTTCAGGACTGCCGGGTTTCAACCAGAAGAGCAGTCGCAGGCCATTGAGGAGTTGCTCGCGCTCCGGCTGCGGTGCGGGTGTTTGACCATAGAGCGACAGCGCGCAAAGAAGGATTACCCCCGCAGCGGCGCAACGGCGCAGCGGAGAAACCAAATTTCGGAGATGAGCGTTGCGCCGTTGCGTCGTTGCGGGAGTAATCATCGATTAATAATCTAGGAAAATGTAGAAGTCTACGGGGACCAAAACATCTTAGATGCCGTGTGTTTGCCCGTCAACCGTTTGGCTTTAGAGTGCATCCTAAGCCCTGATTGACAAAGGGATCTGGTCGATCTGACCCGGCAATAATTGCAAAAGTTATGTACTTGCCGCCCTCGTGGGATTAATATTCGCCCGTTTTTGCGATATTTAGTAGGCGGCGCAAGTTTTTTCACCCGGATCCGTAACTTTTTTCCGGGCTACGGTAACTATAGCAGGAGCAAGTCCTGCAGGATCGAGTGCTTGATTGCCCGAGAGAACCACAGACGAGGTTTTACTGCAAAAAGCGGGAGGAGGCGATCAGGCAGCCTTTCTGGAGTTGTACGA
>DATFDT010000273.1:0-7603 GCA_035251975.1 Pyrinomonadaceae bacterium
TTTCTTTATTCGTAGCGCAGAGAGATCGTCGGCTCCACTTTCGTCGCGCGTCGTCCTGGCAGGTAGCACGCCAGCAACGCCACGGTGACCAGCAGCACCGAGATGCCGCCAAACGTCATCGCATCCGTCGGCGCGACTCCAAACAACATCGTCGCCATAAACCGCGTGAGCACAAACGCCCCCACCAATCCGATCGCCACACCAAGCAGCGCCAGCTTCATCCCATTACCAATGATCATCTTGAACACATCGAGCGGACGTGCCCCAATCGCCATGCGAATCCCAATCTCGTGCGTGCGCTGCGTAACTGAGTAAGACATCACGCCGTAAATGCCAACGATCGCGAGCACCAGCGCGATCCCTGCAAACAAACTGAGCAGCGTCAAATTCAAACGCTCAGGCGCAACCGACTCAGCCCGAATCTCGTCCATAGTCCGCGGGCTATAGATCGGTTGATAGGGATCCATCCCCTTCACGACACCACGAACCGATGAGATTAATAGATTAGGATCAGACGCGCCTTTGATGATCACCGTCATGCTGCCGCCCGGCATCTGATTGTACGCGAAATATCCCTGCACGCGATCGCTGTTCTGATTCAAACTCTCCATCTTCACACGACCAACCACACCGAGCACTTCGAGTACATTAGCATCAGCTTCCCGGCCCAGCCTCACTCGTTTCCCAACCGGATCTTCATTGGGCCAGTACTTCTTCGCGAAATCCTCGTCGATGACAATCTTATTCAATCCGAGCGCAGCACGCTGGTTCTCGTTGAGCTTACTCAGATCGCGCCCGGCAAGATGCGACCGGTCGTCACGATCAGTAAATACACGCCCGCGCAACACCGGAATGTTCATCGCTTTGAAGTAATCCGGCGTCACCAGACATGCTTCCATTAGCGGAGTCTGCTCGCGCGGCGGTGGCTCCTGCCCGTCGATCACAAACGACGTCTGCCAGCCATTGTTTCCCAGCGGCAGCCCCGAAGCTGCTGCGACTGATTCAACGCCCGGTAACGAGCGAGTGTTTTCGAGCAGTTGATTGTAGAACGACTGGCGCGCCTCTTCATTCGCATACTTCTTCTGCGGGAGGGAGATGCTAAAGCTCGTCAGTTGCTCGTGAGAAAAACCCGGATTAACTTTCTGAAGCAGGTAGAAACTGCGAATCATCAGCCCGGCGCCGATCAGCAACACAAGCGTAGTCGCGACTTCAACAACGACGAGCGAACTGCGCAGCCATTGCCGTCCACTATTACCGCGACCACTCTCCTTCAACGTCTCGTGTACGTCGACTTCACCAGCCTGAATCGCCGGAATCAAACCGAAAAGAATCCCCGTCAGAAACGAAACACCAACCGTAAACGCAAGCACGGTCCAATCGAGACCGATCTCACGCGAACGCGGAATCGCATCGGGACTGACGTACAAAATCAATTTCACCCCCCAGCGCGCCAGCAACAATCCGATCGCGCCGCCTATCAACGACAGTAGAACACTCTCAGTCAACAACTGCCGCGCAATACGCCAGCGACTCGCACCGACAGCAGTGCGGATCGCCATCTCTTTCCTACGCGCAGTCGCACGCGCGAGCAAAAGATTCGCGATGTTGGCGCACGCGATCAGTAACACAAACCCGACGGCGCCGAAGATCACCCACAACGCCTGTCGCACGTCGCTTACAAAGATCTCCAACAACGGGCGCAATCTGGGACGAGTGGCAGTATTTGAGTCGGGGTATTGTTTCTCGAGGTTTGCGCCGACGTTGTTCATGTCCGCGTCTGCCTGTTCGAAGGTTGCTCCCGCTTTGAGACGCGCCACGCCGTACAAACCGGGATGATTACCGCGCTGCTTCCAGCTTGCCTGGTCCGACAGTTGGCCCACCGGCACGTACATCTCTGCGCGGCTCGGAAAGCCGTACGACTCGGGCATGATGCCGATGACCGTGTAGGACTTACCATTCAGAGTGATCGGCTGATCGAGCACACTCATTTGCCCGCCGAAGCGACGTTGCCACAAAGCGTAACTCAGAACGACAACGGGCGTGCCGCCGGGTTTGTCTTCATCATTTGTAAACACGCGTCCATGTAGCGGGTTCACGCGCAGTACAGAAAATAGATCGGCAGACATCTGACCGGTGACGATGCGTTCCGCTTCTCCCGCGCCAGTGAGGTTGTAACTGGCACGGTTGTAGACGCCCATCTTCTCGAACGTTTGATTGTGCTCGCGCCAGTCGAGAAAGTTCGGATAAGAGATCGACATCTCATCGAGCACGGGGCTCTTCTCGTTGAGAAAGACGAGTCGCTCAGACTCGTCGTAAGGCAGCGGGCGGATGAGCACTGTATTGACGACACTGAAGATCGCGGTGTTCGCGCCGATGCCAAGCGCGAGTGCGACAATCACGACGATCGTGACACCCGGGTTCTTAATCAGCATCCTCGCGCCGTAGCGTATGTCCTGCCAAAGTGTAGATGCCATAACTCTCTCCTAAAATAATTCGCGTTCATCCGCGTAAATCCGCGGCTGAAAATTATTCGTATCGAAGCGCCTCGATCGGGTCCACTTTTGTCGCTCTTCTCGCGGGAATGTAACAAGCCGCGAGGGCCACGAGTGCCAACAACATCGTCACGCCTGCAAACGTCAGCGGATCGAGCGCACTGACAGGCAAAGGCAACTCAAGCTCTAACAACGAGCTCGTCAACACTCGCGTCAACGCAAGTGACAACAACAACCCCATTCCCAATCCAGCGATCACGAGAAACATTCCCTGCCCGATCACCATCCGCAAAATATCTCTTTGCACGGCACCCAGCGCCATGCGGATACCAAGCTCGCGCGTGCGTTGCGCGACTGAGTAGGAAATGATTCCGTAAATACCAAGCGTTGCGAGCAACAACGCCATCAGCCCGCAGCCGCCCATCACGACCGCCAGTATTCGAAACGGGAAAAGCCCGAAGCTGAAGTAATCGCCCAACGTCATCACATCAGCTACCGGAATCATCGGATCGAGCTCGCGGATCGCGCTACGCACTCCTCCGATCAAACTCCCCGGATCGCTGCCGGCGACCATGAGCGTGAACTGTTTTCGTTGAGACTGTTGCAGCGCGAGCGCGTAGAACGGGTGTACCTGCTTCTCTAACGCTTGCCATTCGTTATCGCGTATCACGCCTACGATCTCGCACGGTATTGTCGGCGCGTTTGGTGACCCGCCGTATTTCATGAGGTGCTTACCGAGCGAGTTGGAACCACGAAAGTATTTTTCGCCGAAAGCTTCATTCACCACCGCCACACACGGCGCGCCTTCACGATCGCGGTCCTCGAAATCGCGGCCCTGCACGAACGGAACTTTCATGTTCGTGAAATAACGTGGTCCGGCCAGGACAGCAGCGATTTGCATGTCCTCATTCGCACCCGGCTGATACCCCTCGATCTCGATGCTGCTCCGCCTGCCACCCATGAAGGTTACCGGCATCTCGTCGACGAGGCTCGCCGATTGCACACCCGGCAAAGCAGTAAGCCGTTCCGACAGTTGTCGATAAAATTCCTGTGTTTTGGGACGATCGTATTTCGCTTCATCAAGTCTCACGATCCCGACGACCATACTTTCCGTGCTGAAGCCCAAACGTGACGGTCTAATCTTTTCGAGACTACGCAACACGAGTCCCGCACCAACCAAAAGTAGTAGCGAAAATGCGACCTGGACCACCACGAGGGCCATGCGAGTTCGCGACTT
Source organism: Pyrinomonadaceae bacterium (assembly GCA_035251975.1). Lineage (GTDB taxonomy): Bacteria > Acidobacteriota > Blastocatellia > Pyrinomonadales > Pyrinomonadaceae > PSRF01. Next base: position 3,730 of record DATFDT010000273.1, read on the forward strand.
GCGATAGAAGCCGGTGAAGAGACTCGAATCATCTTTCAAAACAGTCGAGAGGTCGGTTTTCGAGCTTTGCAACGCGGGCGCGAGACCAAAAAGTATTCCCGTAACTGTCGAGAACGCGATCGTGTAGATCACGACGCGCCAGTCGAGATGAAGATCCAGCGTGACGCGCAGACCTTCCGGAAGCGCAGGGATTGCCGCGACGATCGCATTGAGAAACCAAATAGCCAGCAGTATTCCCGCGGCGCCTGCGATGATCGACAGCAAAACACTTTCCGTCAGCAACTGCCGCACGATTCGCGAGCGACTCGCGCCAATCGCAAGCCGCACGGCCATCTCTCTTCGTCGGGTTACGGCTCGCGCCAGCAACATGCCCGCGAGATTGATGCACGCGATTAGCAGCACGAGATTCACGATGACAAAGACCAGAGCAAACACGCCGTATGCGGCTGCCTGCAGGTCGGGATGAAGGCGCGTCTCGCTCTCCGGCAGGATCGTGATCGCCGATACGCGCACGCGTCCCGATTCGTTTTTCGACAGCCACTCTTCCGGATATGCAGCCTGCATGTCGCGCGTGATCAGATCGAAACGGGCGCGTGCCTGTGCCAGAGTGGTACCGGGTTTGAGCCGTCCGACCATAAACAACCCGCGATTTCCGCGACTCGTTAAGGTGCGATCGCCGATTGGTTCCACCGCCGGCATCATCGCGGTGGGAACCCAGATCTCAATCGAGATCCCCCGCATCATGCCGGTATATTGCGGCGGCGCGATGCCGATCACAATCAGCGGTTGTTCATTGAGGGTGACCGTCTTGCCAATGAGCTCCGGATCAGAATTGAAGCGACGTTGCCAGAGACTATGGCTGATCACGGCGACTGGATTCCGGCGCGGCACGACATCTTCATCAGCGGAGAAAGTGCGTCCCTTTTGCGCGGCGACGCCTAAGACATCGAAGTAGTTTCCCGACACTGCTTCGCCCCAGATCTGCTCGACCTCGTTCGCCTCGCCAAACTTGAACTGCCTGATGCCGTAGGCAGCGAGTCCGGAGAGCACGTCATTACGATCGCGAAGGTCGAGATAGCTTGGATAGGACGTCGTCGAGTATGGACGTTGTTCGCCTTCGCTAACGTAAAGCTCGACCAGTTGTTCCGGGTGCGACACAGGCCTTGGCCGCAGGAGGAGCGAATTGAGGAGACTGAAGATCGCGGAGTTTGCGCCGATGCCGACGGCGAGCGAGATCACCGCCACGATCGTTACGCCCTTAGACTTCCAGAGCATCTTCGCGCCATATCGAAGATCATTGAGCAACGTCTTCATTGGTATATGTCCTGTCGGTCCTATAGGACCTATTCGTAACGAAGCGCGATCAGTGGGTCAACTTTCGTGGCCCTTCTCGCCGGGAAATAACACGCCAACAACGCCACCACACCCAACACCGCAGCGACAACCACAAACGTCGTCACATCATTCGGTGTCACACCAAACAGCAACCCACGAATCAGTCTTGTTAAGGCAAATGCACCGATCAATCCGATCGCTTCACCTGCGAGCGCCAGCATCATTCCCTGCTTCAACACGAGCTTCAGCACATCGTTCACTTGCGCGCCGAGCGCCATCCGAATCCCCATCTCCTGCGTGCGCTGCGTGACCGCGTGCGACAGCAGCCCGTATATACCAACAGCGGAGAGTAGCATCGCTAGTCCGCCAAACAATCCCATCAGCAACATGTTCAACCGTCGCGGCGCGACACTATCGTCAACGACTTTCTCCAACGTGCTGACATTCGAGATCGGCTGATTCGGATCGATAGACCAAACTACCTGTCGCAAAGCGCCAACAATCGAGAGTGGATCCGTCGTCGTACGCACCAGAATAGTCATGTCTTCCAACGGCGCCTGCGACGCGGGTATGTAATAAGCCGGTTCGGATGGCGCTTCGAGACCAGCGAGCTTAACGTCGCGCACCACACCGACGATCTCAAACGATGTCAGCTTTTTGTTCCTCCAGATCCGTCCCGGTGGACCAAGCTGCATCTTCTGACCGAGCGCGTTCTCATTCGGAAAATACTGTTTGACGAACGACTCGTTGACGAGCACCACTCCTGGATGATCGGCATCATCCTGCGGCGTGAAGCTCCGGCCGTTGACAAGTTTCAATCCGACCGTGTCGAAATATTCTGGTCCAATCGGAACAAAGTTAGCTGATTGCGAACGACTATCAACCGGCAAAACTCTGCCTTCGATCTGGAATGAATCCGTCCAATTCGAAGTGAGGGGATGATCGTAAGCCACAGTGGCGTGCTTCACTCCCGGTATCGCAGACAGGCGCTCGAGTAACTGTTTGTGAAAGTTATTGATTTGTTCCGGTGTGGAATACTTTGAAACTGTCAGAGTCAGCCCCGCCGATAACACGTGTTCGCGTTCGAATCCGGGATCGACTCGCTGCAGCAGCCAAAAACTCTTAACCAGCAGGCCCGCGCCTATCACCAGCATCACTGCCATGCTGATCTGGAATACAACCAGTAACTGCCGGAACCGAAGCTTGCTCGCTCCTGGACCAGACGTGCGACCGCTGTGTTCGAGCGCGCTGTTCAAGTCGAGCCTGGAGGTTTCCAATGCTGGAATTAGACCAAAAATCAAACACGTACCGAGGGCAATCAAAATCGTGAAGCCCAGTACTCGCCAGTTGAGACTGACCTGGGCCAGACGTGGAACACCGGCAGGCACAAACTGCAAAAGCACTTTCAATCCAAGCGAGGCAAGTGCCAGTCCGGCCGCCGTTCCCAGCAATGAAAGCAGCAAACCCTCGATGAAAAACTGTCGCAACAAGCGTCTTCGGCCTGCTCCCAGCGCCGCACGTATAGCTATCTCTTTACTTCGTCCCGCATGTTGGGCCAATAAGAGCCCGGCCACGTTCGCGCAGGCAATCAGCAAAACCACACCAACCGCGCCCAGCAGTGTCAATAAAGCAGGTCTGACGTTGCCGACCACTTCATCCATAAACGGGCTGACGAGAATTCCTTCGCCTCGATTCGCCACATATTCTTTTTCTAAACGTGCCCCGATGGCGTTCATCTCTGCGCTGGCTTGTTCTTTCGAGACTCCTTGTTTGAGGCGTGCCACAACGCCGAGCACATGTGCAGATCGCACTGCGGCCCAATCGGCAGTGAAAGACATCGGCAACCAGTAGTTCTGTTCCTGCTCATCGAAAGTGAGGCGCCCGGGATTTAGCGGCGAAACCGGATACAGACCGCGAGGCATTACACCAACGACTGTGTAAGACGTGTTGTCGAGCGTGATATTGCGGTTGATGATGTTGCGATCACCGCCGTAGCGACGCTGCCACAAAGCGTGATCCAGAATGACGACGCGTCCCTTTCCCACTTCGTACTCTTCTGCCGTGAAGGAACGACCGATAACCGGTTCGACGCCAATCACTGCGAAGTAGCCCGAGCTCACGCGCGCGCCGACGAGTTGTTCCGGTTCGCCATCGCCCGTGAGCGTCAAAGAGTTCCGGCCGAACGCAGAGACGTCTTCGAAAACGGTGTTCTGCTTCTTCCAGTCATGGAAGTTCGCCGGAGCAACTCGCGAGCGCCCCTGATTCGGAACGTTCTCCCACAAAGCGACGACTCGATCCGGTTCTCTGTACGGCAGCGGATTTAGCAACACCGCGTTCACGACGCTGAAGATCGCGGTGTTCGCACCGATACCGAGCGCGAGCGTGATGACGGCAATCGCCGTGACAAGCCGATGCTTCATCAGCATCCGAAAGCCATACTTCAGATCCTGAAGGAGAGTGTTCATTTGATTAGGCCCCACGGAACCAACTGTAGGGGTGGCCCTCTGTGGCCACCCGTCTCTCGGCAACACGAACGGGT
>DATFDT010000274.1:0-2698 GCA_035251975.1 Pyrinomonadaceae bacterium
GACCAGCGGGCTTTCCACAGAATTTAGTCGCCTCGTAGCGCATTGTGCGCTGGACAGGAATGGAATGAACAAGTCAGGAAGAGGGGCTTGCCCCCGCTCATCCAATCCAAGCAACAGCGGGGGCAAGCCCCTCTTCCTGACTTGTTCTATTCTGACTTGTTCATATTTTTGCTGTGGGCCCACAACTCCAGCCCCTTCTTAATTTCTCATTGACCACTTAAAGTTATTCTTGTAGTATTCGGCCTCGAATATGGCTTCATCCCCCCAAGATTCGACTCGGGCCACAGAAAAGAGATCGACACTCATCGAGTTTCCCGGTGTTTCGCGAAACTCGATGCCTGAGTGGCGCAAAGAGTTGAGCGAGCGTGTGCGCGCAGCGCAGGAAAAGCGCGCACGCGAAGCCGCACGCGAGGCTGCCGAAGCCGAGCGACAGCGGATTGAAGCCACAGTTGACCCACCGCAATTGGAATTACTGCCGCCTGCGCCAATGCCGGCGATGAATCCGCTGGTAGCAGCCGCGCTCAAGCGAATCGAAAGAGCACACCAAACAGCGCCATCCGAAAGTCGTCAACGTGGAACGACCCTGGCGACCGCGGTTGCGTATGCACCCGAACGAGAAGACAACGACATGAGCGATACGGTCCCCTCAACCCCGGAACTCGCCTTTGAGCCGGAGGTTCCCGAAGTCGAACCGGTCGTGACAGTAGAGAAGACGCACCATCTCGCGGTTGTAGCAGTGAGCGAGCCTGTCGCACCTCCAGTAGTCGAGCCGCCAAGAGCCGCGCCGAAACGTCTGATACGTGACGATAACGATCCAGCGCTCAACTATCTCGATTCGATATCGAAGACGCTGTGTGTCGATGATTTGAACCACAGCAGTGCTTCGGCTTCTCGTCGTATCGTGTGTGCGTTGCTTGATTTGATCTTCTGTGCGTTGTTGAGCTCACCGATCGCCGGTGCGATGTATCTCACTGGCAGCAACCTGCGCGATCCGCAGGTTATTGGCGTGCTGGCGGGAAGCGTGATCGTCGTGACGTTCCTTTATTTGACATTGCTAACAGCGCTGACTGGTCGCACCTGGGCCATGCGCCTGCTTTCACTGCGTGTGATCGACACCAAGACTGGTCTGATTCCCACTGGTGGACAGTCGATCGGTCGGTCGTTCTTCTACTTGTTGTCGCTCGCGACGGTCGTTGGAATTTTCTTTGCGCTCGTTAGTCGCGAAGGTCACACGGTCCACGATCGCTTCACACGTACGGCTGTCGTCACTTCCTAACACGGATAAACGCGGATTTTACGCGGATGAATCAGACAGTCCTGCAGCGCGTTGTTGAAGAGCTTCAGGGCGCGTTGATAGGGCGGTACTGCGGAAAAATCTACCAACTCGGGCCGGTCTCGTTTGCGATCGATTTTGGATTGCGCGGTGAGTTTCTATTCATCAGCGTCGATCCGGCGAGCCCGCGTCTTTATCTGATTCACCGGCGCACAAAGGATTTGGAGAAGCAATCGGTAGCGCTGAATTCGTTTGGCCAAATGATGCGGGCAAAACTCAGTGGCGCGCATTTGGTTGAGATTTTCAAGGATCCGCTTGACCGTATCGTACGACTCACGTTCCGCACTGAAGAATTCATTTTTCGCCGGCTTGTCATTCAACTCACTGGCCGGACGGCAGATGTTTTTCTTCTCGATGAACTGAATCGCATTGTCGCAGTCTTGCGGGAACAGGCGCCGACGAGGATTCAGCAGGTTTACCAACCACCACCTCGACCACTGCAAGAAGCGGCAGAAACGCTCCAGCTTGAAACTGGACCACCATCAGCTCAGCTTGACAGATATTTTGCAGCGACTGACGGGGCGAAGGCGTTCGATGCGAAAGCGAAAGCAATCCGGTCGCGCGTAACAAAGTCAATTCGCCAACAACGGACGTTACGAGAGAACCTGCAGAAAGATCTCGTGCGTCACGGAGACCCGGAAGCGCACAAACGGACGGGCGATCTGTTGCTCGCGAATATCGCGACAGCCGAGCGTGACGGAAACAAGGTTCGGATCATTGATTATTACGCTGACGGCGCGCCTTCGATCGAGATTGAAGTTGATGAGAATCGATCGCTTCAGGACGAGGCTGCCGCGCGATTTCGACAATACACAAAAGCGAAGCACGCCGGGGATGAGATTGCGGAGCGTCTAAAGCAAATCGATCGCGAGACGGAAAATCTTGAACGTCGTTTACAACGGCTCGACGCGATCATCCAATCGCGCGATGAAGCGGCGCTGGAAACGTTTGAGAAGCCACCGCCTGCTCCACGGGTTAAGGCGAAGAAATCCACCAGGCCCGAAAAGATCAGCGGCGTTCGGCGTTACCTTTCGACTGACGGTTATGAAATCCTCGTTGGGCGTGCCGCGCGCGACAACGACAATCTGACGTTTCGTGTGGCCCAGCCCAACGATTTGTGGATGCACGCCGGCGATTATCCCGGTTCGCATGTGGTCGTACGTAATCCAACCCGCAAGGAAATCCCGCAACGCACGATCATCGAAGCCGCGCAGCTTGCGGGAAAGTTCAGCCAGGCGAGTGAAGATGCGAAGGTCGTCATTCACTATACCGAGCGAAAGTTCCTGTCGAAGCCGAAAGGCGCCGCCCCCGGCCTCGTACGCCTCTCGCGCTTTCGCTCCATCACCGTCGAGCCGAAAGAGTCAT
>DATFDT010000275.1:0-32903 GCA_035251975.1 Pyrinomonadaceae bacterium
CAAGGCAAAAAGAAAAACCTGTAGACAAGATGTCAAAGAACGAAACGGACGCGGTCGCTATCGCCGCCTGAAACGAATGAATGCAAGCTAGACCAGCGAGGATGCGCTAAATCAATTTCCACAACTCTTGACACGAGCTCAGAGATTGCCGGCCCTGTCAACCATGAAAGACAGCGACAGCTTCGCGCTTTCCCAAGACCAACATTTTATTTCTCCACCATATCCAGTGGAGAGCAACATCCTTTCATCCTTCAAGAATAGTGCTGCGTTACACCATCCCTTCTGAGCTTCAAATGAACTCATTTTTTTCTGTGTTTCCCATTCCCATACGCTCAATTTGCCAGAACTGCCGTGGCTAGTGGATAAGAAGTTGCCAGAGGCCGAAAAGTACAGGTGATTCGCAGTTGCATTTTGTGTCTGTAGCGACTTTAAGTCCGTTCCGGTTTTGGATGGATCGTAGAAAATTATTCCAACTCGTTTGCCTCCATGCACCCAGGCTAACCGATTCCCATCCCTACTAACAGCAATCTCACTGACCGGAGCACCCGGCCGGTGCAATACCGTTTTCAAAGCCCACGTCTTAGTGTCCCATATCCTCACTCCTCCATCGTTAGCCCCAGTAATAAGGTTATCGCCAGCGTGGGACCATCTCACACGTTGGACCATTGGATTTGGAACATCAATACCAGACAGATTAGCGTTCCTGAGGTCTACGTGCAGCAAACTTGTGTCGATGATATGAGCGTTGCTCACATCGGATCTTTGTAGATCCGCGTTGCTAACATTGCTGCGAATTAGCTGACTACCCGTCAAGTTGGCCCCGCTGAGATTAGCTTGGCTAAGATCACAACTTGTGAACACTGCGCCGCCAAGATCTGCGTTACTGAGATTAACTTTTCTCAAATCCGCATCACTAAGCTCCACGCCTGACAGTACCGTGTTGGCTAATTGCTTTTCGGCAAAAGAAGCTCCGCGAAGATTTAGCAAAATCGCGGCATTGGTGCCAACATGACGAACAGTTTCCAAAACTTTTGATGTCGTTTTGTGAACGAAGCCCCACAAAGTCTTGTCTGCATTCTTGGCAAGGATCCCGTTTAGTAAGTAACAAACCGCTTGCATTTGTTCGTCACATAACCTTCGCTTTCCCATTGTGTCTGCTAATTCTTCGATCGTTCTTGGTTCATATGGGACTTGGCTTGCCGAGCCTCCCGATTCCTTATAGGTTTGAACGAACGCAGAGGCAATGCAACCCATTTCGGCAGCAAATTTGAAAGCAACGAAGTACTCTGCCAAACTCTTATGTGCGAATTCGTAGTAACCCGCGATATCACGATGCAGCAGAGTTTGGTTGCGGAGATCGAAATCCCAAGTGTCTAGCTCGTGTTGGTCTTTGATTTGATCTCCAAAGTAAGACTTAATCCGATCTGGGATGGAGGTGTAGTGAATCCTTAGCTCATTACTGTTAATCATCTCCCATGCTAATTCACACAAGAAAAACAGCTTGTCGGCTGTGGAAGTAAAGGTTTTCTCAGCGGTAATATTCCGCATCAGTAGTTTATCCGTGGCGTAAAGATAAACCTGAGCCTGATTCTCAAGCACGTCCGCGCTTACCTCGTCCAAAGCTGCCAAGAGAAGCTCAACTAATATAGGCTTGCGAGCCATTTCAGCTAAATTTTTGTTTCCCAAAATCCTGGTCGCCACTTCGGCACCTTTATCGTTGCCAACGCGCCTACTAATTAGATCGCGGATTTGCGAATCATTTAATGCTTGAATGTACAGAACCTCAAATTTTGGTGGCTTGAGCTCTTTTGTTCGGCGACCGAATTCCTCCCCTCCCAAAATCTTTTTTGATTCTTCAGCACCACGAAAATATTCGGTACGACTGGTCAATATGACTTTGCTATTCTCCTCAACTAATTCTGCCAACTCCCAGAAATTATCGACCACAGTCTGATAATCTACTTGCCTTGCCATTTCGTCGAAACCATCTAATATCAAAAGCAACTTGCCTCGTCGATTCATCTCGCAAAAGACCTCATATGCACTTCCTACAAGAGGCAATTTGTACTGCTCCAACAGGGCATCATTGACTAACTGTTGTGCAGTCGTCGCTTTGGTAAATGCTCGTAGTGTAATGAGTAGCGGTAGCCTTTCATTCGCTGGATTTTCTAAATAGCGCTGAAGGCGACGGTGAGCATAATGGCGGCAGAACCAAGTCTTTCCCGTTCCGAACTCCCCCAGAACCGAAATATGCATCTTGCCACGTTCAGTTAGCCAGGCATCCATGTAAGTTTCGAGGCTAGCGTAATGCGCTTGAGCGCCCTCAACATCAGCCGATTTACTCTCTTGTTTGTAACAAGCGAGATCGACATACCGCTCTAAGATCTTTGCCCGCTCAATCTGCGATCTTAATATGTTGAAATATGAACCCCAGATCATTTGTTCAAGGAAGTCACTTAGGGTGAAGACTCTCAGGGAACCTTCCTTCGCTACTAGTTCTATAGCTGTTGGCGATACACGTCTGTCGCTGATCAAGAGTCCTTGTGGCATGTCCAACTGGAGGTTCTGCTTTAGCAGTTCAACATCCCTCACATTAATCTCTCCCCCAACACAATGAACCAAGATCTTTTGCTTAACGATCCCCTCATCTAAAGAGGCGACGAATCTGAGTGTGTGTTCGTTCAAGGACTTTGCGGGCTCAACTTTGTAACGAATTACTTGTAACCAAGTGCTGACTTCATTACCTAAATCCTGTAATGGCGGTAAGCTTGCTACTCTGTGAGTAGTTTTTGCTCGTATCGAAGTTGTTTGTGTTGCCAATTCTTGGAGAAACTCGTAGACCTCTGGATGCGACGAAGAGGATGGAAGATACGGCACCATTCGAATACCATAATCCATTTGAAATCGTCGCTGTTTGATGGCGGGAACCGCGCTAGCATCAATAAGCGCAAAGTGGTTGGGGGTATATCCCTTGAAGCTAGCGCGTAGATTGTCTAGAAATAAGAGCAGGTCTGGGTCAGTTAAACTGAAACCGAGAAAGAGAATAGTTCTAGTGGAGAAGAGCGCTGCCAAGTGCTGACGATATGCTTGGTTGGAATAAACAATTTCGCGGTAGTCAAGGGTGCCTAGAACTATTGATTGAATTCGATCAATCGTTCCATGTACCTTCAGTAGATAAAAATCGTTGCGGCGTAGCATCATTGAGAGTTCGGGGTACTCGGCGTATGTGAAGGTTCTGGGTGATGAACCTTGTTCGAGTGTGTAGGCGGATTCTAGAAGGGAGTCGTAATTGCTCGTCAGCGCGGCAGCGAAGGGAATCTTAGGTAGAATCCTATGTGTATCAGTTGGTGTGCATTTGAGTGGAGTAAACGTATCCAACATGAATCTATGAAAATCTGTTCTACCGAAGCGTTCCCTTAATTCTTCTGCGACTAACAATAAGTCACCATTCGCGATGTAACCTTCTAGTTCGTCTCGGTCTGCCAGAGCTATCCCTTGTTCTTGACCCCAATCAATCATTTGTCCCAGTAATGTCGTCCAACCCGGAAGGCCCGATCCTTGTGATAGGCCGGCACCAGCGAAGACGATTCCGTTGTTAGCGACGATTTGTTCAACTAATTCTCTCGGTATGTTCAATGAAGTTCCTCCTACTTTAGAGGTGCGGTATCTATTCTCTGCGCCTGACCGCGGATATCACCACTGCAAGATTCGCTAATGCGTAGGGCGAGGAGTTGGACCGCAGAAAGGATGCTCGTTCCTAGAACTGGATTCCAAGGCCTAATGAGAAAGCCACCTCTTTGGGGCCAGACAAAACCAGTAAACCTCATAATTGACAGAACTGCAACGAGGTCATAACACTAAGATGTTTGACCTTTGCAGATGAACTGCTAACCAGTATTGCAATGGAAATTCATATCACACCATCACGCGAAAAATGGGAGGTAATAGGTAAACCTGAGCGATATTTGAAAAGCGCAGATTCGATCTTGGGCGTAGACAGTTGCTAATCGTTTCAGGTTTGGAGTCAAGCTCTTTCGGGGGCGATTGTTAAGTCGCATTGCGACTCCATGCACGTCTGTCGGTAATGGGGCACAACAACTTGAAGACAACCATGCCTACATTCGCGTCGTTCCGCTTCAACGTGACATGCGGCCAATTTCAGTTTGGCCACAAATGAATACGGCCGCCAGTGATGGCGGCCGTAAACTTTGAAATTGTTGGTCGGGGCGAGAGGATTCGAACCTCCGACCTCTCGGTCCCAAACCGAGCGCACTACCAGGCTGTGCTACGCCCCGAAGGTTGAGGCATTCTAAGAAGAGGGGAGGGGATGGTCAAGTTGGGATAGGAATGCGCGCGTGTTCAGTAACGCTCGGGCGCGATGGCTGATCTGGTTTTTGATCGTGTCGGGGAGTTCGGCGAAGGTTTGATCGTAGCCGTCGGGAACGAAGAGTGGATCGTAGCCGAAGCCGCCGCTGCCGCGGGGTGAGAAGGTGATTGTGCCGGAGCAGATCCCTTCAGAAATATTGAGAACCTCAGCGTTGGGTTTTGAGATCGCAACCACAGCGACGAAGCGAGCGCGGCGGTTGGGATCCCCGACCTTGGCGAGTTCGGAGAGAAGCAGGGCGCGACGATCCGCGTCGGTGGCATGCGCGCCGGCGTAGCGCGCGGAGAAGACTCCCGGCGCACCATTGAGTGCCGCCACCTCCAAACCTGAGTCGTCCGCGAGAGCACATAATCCTGTAGCTGAAGCGTAGAATTGAGCCTTCGCGATCGCGTTCTCCGCAAACGTCACGAAATTTTCCTCGGCTTCACCAATGTGCGGAAACTCCTGAAGCGAAGATAAGGACCACGCGGAATCCGCAAGAATGTTAACTATCTCGATCACCTTGCCGGGGTTGCGTGTGCCGAGTAAGAGAGAACGCATAGAGTTATCGATTGCCGTCAGGCTGGAGCAGCCCAACGATCGTGCTGAACTGTCCAAACGCCGAGCGCGTCGTGCGCTCGATGCCGAAAGCATTCAAGCGCGTTTCCGTCGACGCAAAGCCTGTCCGTCGCAAAGTGTCCTGAAGCTTCGCGACTTCATCGGTCGAGAGTTGTCGGCCCTGAAGCATTAGCAACGTCGAGATGAAGTTGTTGAGACGAGCTTCATCATTTGTGTAAGTAACGATCGGCGCCGAGCTCTGCTGCGCTGACTGCTGCAAGTCTTTTTTATCCCCAGCGGCGTTGCGTCGCAGCGCTTCGAGATCGGCGCGCATGTTTTCAGTCTTACCTAACAGCACATAACCATCCGCAAACACAGCCGTGAACTCTTTCGCCGGATTAGGATTCGACGCGAGCCCCGCAAGAATCTCACCTTTGTCGCCATTGAAAACGTTTGCGGTCAACGATCGCCTGAGTTGTTCTTCGTCACTCACACGCGCGACGAGAATCGATCCTTCCGCGCTCTGCGAAGGCTTCATCGTCAACATCGGTGGACTCAGTGCCGCCAACACTTCCTTCGGCTTCTCGATCCCGTAAACCGCAAGACTCGTTTGCAGTAACTCGCTGAACAGCACCGCGGGCACAGCATCGAGTTTGTACGACACGGCAGCATCGAGCGAGTTCCAGGCTGTTGCCGGTGTTTTGTTGCGATAGATCGTCAACGACTCAAAACCTTCAGGCACGAGCTTCCAGAAATTCTCATCACGCTCAGCCGTCTCAAATGCGGGTTGCAAACGTGAAACGACGCCCGGCTCGAGCGAGAACAGAAATCGATCTTCAATTCCATGCGGCGACGGGTTCGCGGTCCATGCGACGCCACGCAGCACCTTGCCCGCACTCACCGCCAGCAACTGCTCTAGCTGCTGATTACCCGGCGCCTGCCGCATGAGTAAAGGCGCGGCCCACGAGAAGAGCTTCGCTGAGTTCGCCGGCGAGATGTATCCAAATCCGAGCGTGTTGTTCGACGCGACATTCGAACGAACTTTCACGAGCTCCGTGTCAGTGTGAATGCTCGGACGCACACCGCGACGCACTTCCAAACAACTACGCACCGCATTGTCAGAGTTGCCAATCACGACCACCGTTCCGTCAACAGCGCCTACAATCTTGCGCTCTCCTCCGGCGATCGAACATTCAATGTATTCAGCATCGGCGCTGCGTTCGCTACACATCGACGCTCCGTAGACGAAGTTTGCGAGATGCTTTACGGCTTCAACAGCGGCCGGCTTCGTACGCCAGCGCGACGTGTGGGTCTCGGCGATGATGGCGACTTCCGGACGGACTTTCAGCGTGTCGTTTTCCTCGGAAGTGGTCAGGTCAACAACGACGAGCGCTATCTGCGCGCGCGCGAAGAGCACCGCGGGAAGTGGTCCAATACCAGCACGCGCGGCAACACTCATGAAGCGGTTCTGAGTCGTGGGCTTACTTTGCGTGATTGGCGCGGCTGCCTGCCAGACGTCGCTGTTCTGAATCGCCTGGGCCACCGCGGCGAGGTTGTTGAATTCGACGTAGACGATGGAATTCGCGGGCGCGTAGTGAGTCATGTCGACGGAGCGGGGAGAACTCCACCACAGCCATATGGCTCCAACTACAATTGTCAGCAGTATTAAAACGAGCAGGGGGCGCAGAAACTTCATTGCAGCGAATCGTGCCACAAAAAAGCACAAAATGCACAAATGCTTTTTGTGCCTTTTTGTGGCTTGTGTTAATTTTGCCCGCTTGGTACCTACACCTATGACCTATCGCGCACTGTCTGCACAGGCCCTGGCAGAACACGACTACGATGCTTTTCTGACCGAGTTACAAAAGTCTCTGACAGACGGAAAAACAGATCCGAACGAAGTCGTATGCGACACTCTGTTTGAGATCTACTACGGCGCGTCACAGCCGGACCGTGAAAAACTCAGCTTAGCCGCGCGCGCCGCGTATCACACCTTTGATCCACGGAACATCGCCACGGAACCGGAATACTACACCGATATAGATCTAAAACTTTACGCCGAACGCAAACCGATGATCTGGCTGTGGCAGATGTTCGATCGCTCGCCGCTCGGACAAAACTCACTGCTCGGACATCGTTTCCGTCGCATGCTCGCGCCGATGATCTTTCGCAGCGTCGGCGACAACTTCAAGTGCTGGCACTTTGTCGAGTGGTCGTTTGGCTACAACCTCTCCATCGGAAACAACGTCGTCGTCCACAGGCATGTACTGCTTGACGATCGCGGCGGCATCGATATCGGCGACGATGTCTCGATCTCAGACTACGCAAACATCTACTCCCACAATCACGACATCTACGACATCCACAAGGTCGAAACACCTCAAACGCGAATCGGAAACGGCGTTCGCCTAACCTATCACTCGACTGTGCTCGCGGGTATGGAGGTCGGTGATAACGCGCTGGTCGGTACCGGTGCAGTCGTCACGCGCAACGTCGAGCCGCATCACATCGTCGTCGGCATTCCGGCAAAAACCGTCAAAATAAAGACTGCAAAATAAAAGACTGTAGGGCGGCCCTCCTTGGCCGCCCCAGCAATACCACTTTGTGTTCCGCGCTTCGGGGCCACGGAGGACCGCCACTACAGAAACTGGAATGGTTAGCAAATTCTTCCAAAAACTCGGGTTAAAGCCGCTCAATAAGAGACCTAACCGATGAAATAGTTAAAGTTAAACAAAGAAAAATAACGATTGACACTATTTGGCCCATTAAGGTACTCTCACTCAGGTTGACGGCAATACCGCCGTCTGCCGGGTGCCCACCTGGTTTTCAACAGCGGTCAGTCCCGCGAAATCTTTGGGAGCACGAGAAAGGCACACTTCGCGTGAGCGGAGGTCGCAAAGCCTACGGAAGTTGGTGATTTCCAACTTGGCTGGGTTTCCGAATGTTCATTCCTGCCGCAGAATTCTCCAGTAGTTCTCTGTTGACACCCGCCGGGTCCCTGCCTTTGCCCAGTGTCATGCCCAACCATCCTACAAAAACACGGACGGCTACCTTGAAACCAAACGCTGAGTCTCTGACCTCCAAACTGTTAAGACGACAACTGTCACGCGCGCGAAAAGCGCGTGCCCGACTACGGCAGCAAAACAGAGTGCGGCTCGCTGTTGTGAGGACTAACTAACATGTTCAAAAAAGCTGCTGGGAAAAAGAACCTCGTTGGTCTCGATATCGGCTCGAGTGCGGTGAAGGCTGTTGAGCTCGCGAGAAAAGGCCCAGGCCTCCAACTTCTCAATCTCGGTTTTGAAAACCTTCAGACAGACACGATTGTTGACGGCCAGATTATGGAGCTCAACAACGTCTCCAACGTGATCGCACACATCTTCAGCGAACACCAGATTCGCACGACGCGCGTAGCAGCCGGCGTCAGTGGTCACTCGGTAATCGTCAAGAACATCGTGTTGCCGCACATGAGCGACGAGGAACTCCAGGAGTCGTTTAGCTGGCACGCTGAAGAGCACATTCCATTCGACATCGGCGACGTGAACCTCGACTACGAGTTGACGAGCAGGTCGTCAGAGTCGCTGCACGTTCTAATGGCCGCATGCAAGAGCGACAAGATCAACAACGTGAAGCAGGCGATCCAGCTAGCAGGCAAGCAGCCAGTGGTCATCGACATCGACGCCTTCGCGCTTCAGAACTGTTACGAAGTCAATTACCAGCCCCGACAAGGCGAGATCGTTGCGCTGCTCAACGTCGGCGCGGCAACGATGAACATCAATGTCCTCAACGGCACGCGCTCGATCTTTGCGCGTGATGCTTCAGTTGGTGGCAGCCAGTACACGGGTCTTCTGCAGAAAGAGCTCGGCATCAGTTTCGAACAGGCAGAAGCGGTGAAGCGCGGCATGTCATTGCCGGACGGCATTGAACCGAAACCGATTCAGCCGATCATCGAGGCCGTTTCCGAAACCCTCGCGCTCGAAGTGAAGAAGACATTCGACTTCTATCGCACGACGGCGCAGGAAAGCGAAGCAACGATTCAGAAGATACTGCTCGCGGGCGGCGGCTCGAAGCTGCCTGGCCTGCCTGAGTTTTTAGCTGCACGTTTTGATATTCCGGTCGAGGTGTTCGATCCGTTCCGGCAGATTGAGGTTGATGCGACGAAGTTTGATCCGGACTACATGCGCGAGATAGTGCCAGAGATGGCAGTTGCGGTTGGCCTCGCGTTGAGAGGAGTAGAGGCATGATCAAGATAAACCTGCTCGAGTCAGTCACGGATCGACCTCAAGGCGTCGCGGCAGTTGAAGACAAAGTCGCCAGTCGCGCCGTGCAGACGTTGTTGCTCGCGCTCACGGTGTTTGGTCTGACTATCGCGGCGATGGGTTACGACTATGTGAGCTCAAACATGGCGCGCGCCGCGGCTCAGAAAGAGCTCGACAATGAAAAGCGACTCAACCTGCAGATGCTCGCGATTCAGAAAGAACAGATGGAGCTCGAGAAGAAGTCGAAAGAAGTTCAGGCTCGTATCGATGCGATCAAGAAGTTGCGCGAGTCACAGCAGGGTCCGAGTGCAGTGCTGCAGGAGATCAAAGCACGCTTCGACGCAGTTCCGGGTTTGTATTTAACAGCGATCGAGAACAAAGACGGCGAGATCACGATCAAGGGCGAGTCGCCGAATGAATATTCAGTGACGAAGTTTGGACAAAGCCTGGAGTTCTCGAATGGTTTATTTAGCAACCTGAACATCGAGACGAACCGCCAGGTGGTGAAAACAGCCGAAACCAAAGCGGCAATCCCTGCGAATGCGGCGTCGTCAACTGATCTGGCCGAGGTAACGCCTGAAGTTGTCCAGTTCACAGTGAAGGCAAACTTCGGCAGCGCGAAAAAGGAATCTCGACCAGTGCCTGCGCCAACGCAACAAGTGGCCATGAAGAAATGAGGATACTGAGATGAAAGTTGGCAAGCTCCCAAGTTTTCCGTGGTACCTGCGACTACTCGCGTTTCTCTTTATCGGCGGCGTCATGTATGCGGGCTTCTGGTATTTCGTGACCAGCGGCACTCGCAAAGCAACAAAGGAGATGCAAGCAGAGATCGCGGAACTAAAACCGAAAAATGCTCAGTCGGCGATCGTTCAGCAGAACCTCAACAACTTCAAAGCCTTGTACAAAGCGCGCGAAGAAGAGTACGCGGAGTTGAAAGCACTTTTGCCCGAGCAGAAGGAGCTGACGATGGTCCTGCAAGGCATTCAGGATCGCGCCAAAGGCAGCGGCCTGGTGCTGATGCGATTCAATCCGAAGGAAGATACGCAACAGGATAACTACAGTGGCAAGAAGATCGATGTCAACGTGATCAGTGGCTTCGCCAGTCTGCGAGCCTTTTTCGATCAGCTCGCCCACTACCAGCGGATCGTCTCGATCACCAACTTTGAACTGAAGCAGATGGACAAACAGTCGCTGACCAAGACTGTCGAGGCGCGCTTCGATCTAACGGCTTACTACGTCTCCTCCGAGCGCTTGCAGAGCCAGGCCCCGGCTCCAAACAACAAGCCCGCAGCCGGTGGAGCGGTTCCTGCTCCGGCTGCCCCAGCGCCGCAACCCGCGAAGTAAAGGCGACCACTCAAGAAAGCGAAGATGATGATGCGAGTTAAAGAGACAGCGAGAATCGGGTTAACGAGTATGCTGCTTAGCGCCGCGTTGCTTGTCGCAAGTGGTTCCGCGATCGGTGTCGTGGGCCAGGGAAGTCAGGCACAAAAGCCTGCGGCGACGAAGCGAACGTCCAGCGGTCGCGATCCGTTCCGAAAGTATGAGCCAGCGCCACCGGTGGTTAAGCGAATCGCCGGCCAGGCCACGATTCCCAGCATCCAGGATCGCATTGCGCTGTACAAAGCACAGAAACAGGCGGCGATGAACGCGCGCATGCAAGCGCCCAAGCCGACGACCGCTTTGTTGCTCAGTGAGATTCAGGTAATCGGCATCACACGATCGCCGAGAGGTTATGCCGCGATTATCGAGGCGACACCAATCAAACTTTCCTATGTCGTCCATCCTGGCGAGCCTTTCTACGATGGCCAGTTAGTGGCGATTGAAGACAACCGTCTCGTGTTTCGTCATGAGACCGTGTTTACCGACGGCCGTCGCGAACGAGCAGTCGAGTACAAACCCCTGCGACAACCAACCCAGGTAAACTCGATGACCACGGCGCCCGCCAGTCCGTCCGTTGCGACGGCTCAACCCTAAACATTTCTGGCTTGGTTTCCAGAACCAGGCCTTTGACAGCCCCGTGTTTTCGAAAACGAACACCGGCGCCCTTTTGACAAAAGACAGCTTTGCCCGAAAGTCTGTTATTTGACTTCTTCTCTGTGCCACCTCTGTGTTCTCTGTGTCTCTGTGGTTCACTATTTCTTAGTCAACACAACCACAGAGACACAGAGAACACAGAGGTGGCACAGAGAAGAAAATGTATGACGACTTTTTACAAAGCTACAAACACCAGAACGTTGCCGTGTTAGTGCGGCGCGCGCTTTAGTTGCCCCGGCAATCGAGCGTAGTGCGTGGCGGCACGTTTGAAATCCCCCTAAGGAGGGAACGATGTTTTCTCAGTTTCGAGTCGAATCAGCCGTCACAAGGACCACGCTCGTCCTGTTGCTTGTATGCCTTTCGGCAGCAAGCGTGTTGGCTCAGAATCCAGTCCAGCAGGCTTCGTCAGCATCGCCGATGCCCACGCCGCCCGTGGGAATGTCGCGCGCGACCGACAAACAGTCGGACCAGGGACGGCAGTACGGACAACCGGGATTTATCGGTGAGCCGATCAACCTGAACGTCGTCAACGCTGACATTCGCGACATCCTTAACTACATCACCGAACAGTACGGCGTGAACTTCGTGATCGACGCTTCAGTCAACGCTGTGCCGGTGACGGTGAACGTTCAGGATGTGCCATGGAATGTTGCGCTCGAAGCAGTGCTCAAAGCCAACCGGCTCGGCATTGAAGTCAACGGCAACATACTCCGCGTCGCAACCACTGACGTGCTGGCGAAAGAAGCAGAAACTCAGAAAGTGATTAACGACTCGCGTCTGGATGCTTCGCCGCTCGTCACGGAATTCATTCGACTCAATTACGCGCGCGCGTCGGGCACGTTGGCCCAGGCAGCCGGGTCGACTGGCGCGTTCTCGGGCGGTTCGACAAACTTGAGTTTTAGTGGTGGTGCTGGTGGTGATGCGACTGGTGGCGGTGGCGATCAGGGTCTCATGCCGATCATCTCGCGCCGGCTTTCAAGACGTGGCTCGATCGAAGTCGATGGTCGCAGCAACACGCTGATCATCACGGACGTGAAGGAAAACATCGACGCGATTCGCCAGCTCGTCGCGATCCTGGACCAGCCAGAGCCGCAGGTTGAAATCGAAACCCGCATCGTGATCGCACAACGTAACTTCAGTCGCGATCTCGGCGCACAGCTTTCGATGGGTGTTGTTAATCTCGGTCGCGGTGGTCTCGGTAATATCTCGACGCTGCCTTTCAGTAACTCGCAAAGCGGATCTGGAAGCGGTAGTGGAAGTGGTTCTGGATCCGGTAGCGGATCAGGATCGGGCTCAGGCAGTGGCAGCACGGCGCCAACGTCTGGTCCAAATCCGTTCGGCGTCTTCGGAGGACTGGCCGGAACACCTGTGCCGACTAACAACCTCGCCGCGGCAGCAGCAAGCACCGTGATCGGTTTGACGACAGGATTGTTTGGCACCGCGCAGATCAGTGCGCTTATCACGCTCGCCGAATCGCGAGGACAGGCGAAGACAGTTGCGACTCCGCGCGTGACTGCTCTTAACAATCGTCCCGCACAGATCGAGAGTGGCTCGCAGATTCCTGTACAAACAACACAGGCCGCAAGTGGTACGGCTGTCGTAACAACAACGTTCGTGTCCGTGCCGCTGCGTCTTTCAATCACGCCGCAGATCACGGATGCCGGAACTGTTGTGCTGCGCGTCACGATCGAAAACAACACGCTCAATACCGGTATCGCAGTCGCCGGCGTTCCGGGTATCGACACACAGCGCATGCAGTCTGAAGTGCTCGTTCCGGATGGTGGCACGACTGTTATGGGCGGCGTTCTTGCCGATACTGAAGGTGAAGCTCAGCAACGCACGCCTGGTCTCGCATCGATTCCGGTCGTGGGCAATCTCTTCAAGAGGAAACTGACGACACGACAGAACAGCGAAATCCTGTTCTTCATCACTCCGCACATTTACCGTCCTGATTACCAGGGCCGGCCGACTGCGGGAACCGTGAGCAACGGTCAACGTTCGATCACGATTCCGCAACCGGTACCGCTTGGCAATCCGCCGAGCAACACGCCGACCCCGACGCAGTTGCAACAACAACCTCAGTCGCAACAACCGGCGACCACTCCGTCAACTCAGCCACAGTTGTTGAGTGCTCCGGTGCCAAACAGTCCGGCCGGCGCCAACACTGCGCGACCGGGAACGCTGAGCGGTCAACGTCCGTAATTGGAGGGCCACATGTTCAAGGAAATGCTTGACTCCATTATCGAACGCACCGAGGGCAGCCTTGGTGCGCTCATCATGGGAACAGATGGCATCGCCGTTGAGAAAGTGCTCGGCGAGGCAGGCTTGGATGCGAACCTCGACGTCGCGGCGGCTGAGTTTACTTCACTTGTGCGTAGTGCTCAGCGAGCTGGAAACGACACGGGCCTTGGTGGGTTGCGTGAGCTTGTCGTGTCGCTCGAAAGCGCGGTGATGGTGATGCGATTGTTAAGTCGTGATTACTTCGTCGTGCTCGCGTTGAACTCGCAGGGCAATATTGGCCGGGCGCGGTTCGAGCTACGCAAAGCCGAGTTGAAACTGGCGAAAGAGTTTGCAGTTTAATGCCGCAAAGAGGCACAAAAAGGGCAGAGAAATTCCTAAGGCATTTTGTGCCTTTTGTACTTCTTTGTGCTTTTTTGTGTACCTCTGCTGCTGCAGTAAGGGGCGCGTCGCTATTTGGCAAAGTGATCGAAGTTAACAGCGGCGACGTCATCACGGTTTTCAATCTCAATCGCCCGGTGCGTGTCAGGCTGCTCGGCGTCGATGCGCCTGAGGTGGACCAGGCGTTTGGCGATGTCGCAAGGAAGCACCTTGCGGATCTTGTTTTCGACAAGTCGGTGCTGGTCGAATACTCGGGTATTGACGGCGACCACAGTGTGAATGGACGAGTGTTGCTCGAAGGTGCGGACGTCGGTGCGCAGTTGATTCGCGACGGTGCGGCGTGGGTCGATCCAAGCAATCAGCATCGTTTGAGTGCGACCGACCGCGAGGTGTATCAGGTGTCTGAAGCAACAGCTCGCAGGGAGCGCCGTGGCTTGTGGCAACAGGAGAATCCGACGGCGCCGTGGGAGTTTGCGAGGGCGCTCGCGATGCGGAAAGCGCCGGCTGCGACTCTGAATGCAGTTGGTCCTCGAAAGTTTCCGTCGGACCGGCCGGTTCCCGAGCTCACAAATCTAACGCTGATGGCTTCGCGTCTCGCTGCATCCAGCGGGGCAACGAGAAGCGGGGGTATTTCTGATCTTCCGGGTTTCCTGGCTCCTGTTAATGGCGGGAACTGGCATTTGTTGCGACCTGCGCGTGAACGCTTTTCAGTGTTAGTGCCCGAGGAAGGTGAGACGCAGGATTTACCTTTTCGCGAGGGCATGGGCCATCTTTACAGAGCTCGCGACGGCCGCTCTGCTTTCGTAGTTGAGTGGCTCACTGGCACAACCTATGGAGAGTCAGACGTTGACGCGATCAAACTAACATCGGCAACTCTCCTCCAAAGCTTCGGAATTATTCTCAACCCAGGCAACCAGAGTGCTGAACAGTCGGCTGCCGCATGTCAATCGCAAAACGAGAAAGATATCTCGATGCATGGTTTCACTGGACTCGAGTTTGACATTAGCTCGTGCGCGCTTCCCGTCAAGGTGCGCGTATTCACGAGAACCATCAAAGACGAACGCCAACTGTACCTCGCCATGGTCCTTTATAAGGAAGACGACGACAACGTCGCCCGCTTCATCAACTCCTTCAAGATCACCGAAGCGAGGCCGCAAAAAAGCGCAAAAACAAAATAGCCGCTTTGTGTGCCTTTTGTGCTTTTTTGTGGCTAAGGAAGTTTTATGTAGGGCATGCCGCGGAGGATTATGCGCTGGCGGCGAGCGACGCGGCGCGGGTTGGTTTGGGGGTTGAAGACGGTGCGCGGGTTGGGGATCATGGCCGATAGGAAAGCTGCTTCATTCGCTGTTAGGGATGAGGCGGGCTTGTGGAAGTAGTGCTGGGCCGCGGCTTCAGCTCCGTAAATTCCGTCGCCCCACTCGATCACGTTCAAGTAAATTTCAAGTATGCGTCGCTTCGTCAGCGTGCGTTCGAGCATGATGGTCAACGCCGCTTCCTGCCCTTTTCTCAAAAACGATCGCTGTGACGAGAGATAAAGGTTTTTCGCGAGTTGCTGGCTGATAGTCGAGCCGCCGCGTTTGAACTCAGGCAGATTCGGCAGCCAATCGTCGTCTTCACCCTCAGCTTTTGCCTGGCGTGCTGATTCTCGTTGTGCTTGCTCGAAAGCTTTCTGAATAGCTTCGTAATCGAAGCCACGATGCGTGAGAAAATTCGTGTCTTCACCGGCGAGCACAGCGCGCTGCAAGTTAGGCGAGATTTTGTCGAGCGGCACCCACGCCTGTTCGCGTCTCGGTTGTTGGCCCTTGGCTTGTGCTTCTCTGATTCGCGTGTCGATTAGTGACGTGGAAGACGGATTACTATTGCGCAGCCACAACACGCGCACAAACATGATGCTTTCATAACCGATGATTCCGACGACTACGCCCAACACCGCCAGAAAGAAAATTCGAAAGAGTCGTCGCATGCTTTTGCGGATTACGTTCAGGCGCGCCGTCGAGTTGCAACCGGCGCTTCGAAAACGTTCTTGACCATACGAATCGTATTGCAGTGGATCTCGATCGTGTCGTTAATGTCTTTGCCATAGCCGCCTGACATGACAGTCACGATAGGAACTTCTCGCTCGTAACATTCACGCAGCACGTAGTTGTCACGTTCCTTTAATCCATCGATCGAGAGGGCGAGCCTGCCGAGCTTGTCTTTTGCGAATGGATCGGCACCGGCAAGATAGAAGACGATCTCCGGATCGTGTGCGAACGCGGCAGGTAAGTGACGCGCGAGAGTCTCTAAATATCCATCATCGTTTGTGCCGTCCGGCAGCTCGACGTCCAGAGTCGATTGGGCTTTGAAAAGCGGATAGTTGTTTGCGCCGTGCATCGAGAAGGTAAACGTTTCGTTGTCGCCGGCGAAGATCGTCGCGGTGCCATTGCCCTGGTGCACGTCGCAATCGACGATCGCTGCGCGAAGGATCAAATTCCTGGCGCGCAGCGATCGAATCGCTATAGCCACGTCGTTGAGTACACAGAATCCTTCACCACGATCGGCGAATGAGTGATGCGTACCGCCTGCGAGATTTGAGCCGTAGCCTTCCGCAATAGCTGCACCGGTTGCAGCCATGGTGCCGCCGACCGCATAGAACGAACGACGCACGAGTGACTCAGACCACGGCAACCCCAGCCGTCTTATCTCTTTTGTCGTTAATTGGCCATTGCAAAGGCGAGTGACGTAATCCTCGGTGTGGACCAACAACACATCTTCAAGGGGGGCGGGGGATGGCTCAATGATCTCCGACGGGTCGAGAGTTCCTTCCGCTAATAGCCGTTCGCGCACCAGCTCAAATTTACGAATCGGAAAAACGTGGCCTTCGCCGATCTGTGCGTAGTAACGAGGTGTGTAAAAGACTTGCATGCCGCGACGAGATATTGCCACAAAGAGGCACAAAAGACACAACTGTCTTCAAAAACACTTCGTGCTTTTTGTGGCCCTACTTGCGATTAGATCTTCGAGTGATACCGCGGTAGTTGACGTTTCCGGGAAGTTTGCGGGGCAGATCGAAGTCGTCGTCGACGATATCTTCGAGATGAACGCTGGCGGCCCGAGCGTAGGCGAGGAGGGTAATCAATGAAGGTTCGCGTTTGTCCTGCTCGTATTCTGATATGCGACCGTAATGCATCGTGTCGCCGAGTCCGAGTCGCTCGAGCATCTGCGTTTGTGAGAGGCCCAGCCCGTTGCGTATTTGCAGGAGTTTTTCAGCCAATCTTAACGGCCGCGGACGCGGGTTCCCCATCAGAAACGTCCTCCTGATGGCAGCTTCCGGCGTCTATTCGCAGTTGGGAGTAAGCTGCGTTCGCCTGTATCTTTCGCCGTGAGTATGAATCTTCCATGCTCAACGGCGGTGCTCATCACTCTTTAATCTGGGATGCTGAGCCGCGCATGTTGCCGTTACGAGTTGTCAAAGACGGAGCGTATCCTAAACGAGATGGCCCTTAATCGCAAATAGAAAAATTGGCTTGGGCCACGGAGCTGTAATATCCGTGGCCCAAAGTCGGGTCTTAGAAGGCGATGAACTGGTCCGTCAAGACCGTGATCACCGGAATTCCTTCGATGTTATCGGGCAAAAATGGCTTCTGTCCCGCGTCCTTATTTACATATATGACGATGGCTGCTTCGCCATCGACTCGGCCTGACAAGCCAACGCCGGCGCCCATGACGCCCGGCTGGAACATCAGGTTCGCACGATGAACGTCAAGCACTGCCGACGCACGATCCGCAGCTTGTTGTGGAAGTTGTGGCATTAGACCTCCCAATCCGGGAACGAAAGGTTGTCTTTCTCCGGGCTGGATTCCGATCTGCGGAGTCGGACTATTGCCGCCACCGAAACTGAACGTTCGGCCCAGCGCGGTTCCGAGTCTGGTCAGCACCTGGCCGATCGGATTACCAATCGTGGTCGAGCTGCTGCCTGCGAAGAGGAGCGCGACTGGATTGTGTGATGCATTATTGGTGACGATCAGCGAGCCTGAATCGCCGCCCGCACTGAACGTGCTGCTATTGATTACCACCTGATTGGTGTAAGAGACGGTGAACTTCTTGCCCGAGCCGCAGTTGCGCTGGTACTGAACGTTCACGCTTGTGTTAATCGCCGCGATCGTTCCCGTAGTGAATCCGGTCGTGCGACCACTCTTCGCAACCCCGAGCCCGACTGACGGATTCGCGATCGTGCTGCTCGGAACGCCGATGTCTTCGATGAATCCGGTTGAATCCATCGTGCCCGCTCGCAACTGCGCAACCGCAGCGTCGACGTTGGAACCAAGCGGTGCTGCTCCGGTGAAGTCAGCAACGACTGTTGCGATATTACAATTGCTATCGATCAGTCCTGGCTGTGAAACGTCTTCACCGGCGACGGCTTGATCGCCGCGTGCGAGCACGTGGTTGTTGCTAAGAACGTATGCGTTGGTTCCGTCTGTGACCCGCGCGCCCAGAGTGCCGCTGCAACAGAACCGGGTGGTTGCGTCGTTAACGTTTCCGCCTGAGACGCCGAAGTGTTGATTTCTAACGCGGTGATTAGGCCCGTTATCCGCCAAACCGGATGTCAGCAGTGAGCTGAACAAAAGGAGCGTGGCGACAAGGGCTAAGACCATAGCGGTCTTGAGTCTAAACATGAGAGGTTCTCCTTTGGTGAAAAGTCTTGACGATACAGAGATACCCGCGACTACAGGTGCGTTACCCAGTTTGTCTACAAAATAAGGCGCCTGACTGGCGGACGGGGAGTTCATTCTTACGCCGAAGAGTTGGAGTTGTCAACGATTTGGTGAAGTTTGAAATACTATCGTAGATCGTTGAAGTGCCTTGATTTAGGTCGATCGTTTGAAAATTTATCTGCGGTCCTCGGCGTTTAAGTTGCTGTTTAGCCCAGAGAACGGTGAGCCTCAACAATTAGCGCTAGACTTGCGACAGGGTTGTTGACTATCCTTGCGCGCGCAGAAATTACCCCCGACTTCCTTCACATTACGAGCCATAGACATCATGCAAATCAGGAAAACATCCGTTTACAACTACGCACTCCGCTTAGCTTTCATCATCGCCGTGTTGACTGTTCCCGTACGCGCAGCAGATACGACACTCTCGCCAACCGGCGCCGTCTGGAAATATCTCGACAACGGCTCTAATCAGGGAACTGCATGGCGCGCGAGTGGTTTCGACGATTCCACCTGGCCATCCGGCGCAGCGCAGTTGGGTTACGGCGATGGCGATGAAGTAACGACAGTCGGCTTCGGTCCTGACTCAAACAACAAGTTCATCACTACGTACTTTCGACGCGCCTTCAGCGTCACGAATGCGGCTGCGTTCAATGCCCTCACTCTACGGCTCATGCGCGACGATGGCGCTGTTGTTTATCTCAACGGCGTCGAAGTGTGGCGCACAAACATGCCGACCGGCACCGTTAGTTCTTCCACGGTGGCATCAGTCGCAATAGGCGGTGCGGATGAATCGACATTTGTGCAAACGACGATCAGTCCCTCGTTGCTGGTTAACGGCACGAACGTTCTCGCAGTGGAGTTGCACCAGTCGGGCGGCACGAGCACCGATATCAGTTTCGATCTGCAACTAATCGGTTCGGACGGCTCGGCGTCTGTAACGCGTGGACCATACCTGCAAATCGGAACGCCAAACAGCACGATCGTGCGCTGGCGCACGAATGTGGCGAGTGACAGCCGTGTGAGTTTCGGCACCACGCAAGGCAGTTTGACTTCAGTCGCCGACGACGCCACACAGACGACGGAGCACGAAGTGATTGTCACGGGTCTCTCACCCGCTACGAAATACTTTTACTCGGTCGGGTCAACAACGCAGACGCTGGCTGGTAACGATGCGAACCACTTCTTTGTCACGTCGCCGGTTGCGGGCACGGCCGTCCCCACACGCATCTGGGTACTCGGTGACTCCGGCACTGCGAACGCCAACGCACAGGCAGTCAGCAATGCCTATCTCAGCTTCACCGGCTCGACACATACGAGCCTCTGGTTGATGCTTGGCGACAATGCTTACGAGACTGGTACTGATAGCGAGTTTCAGGCGGCTGTGTTTGATATGTATCCGACGATTTTGCGCAAGTCTGTGCTTTGGCCCACGCTCGGAAATCACGACACGGCGCAGTCCGCAAATCCGCCGGCGAGTCTTCCTTACTTTGCGATGTTTACGCTCCCGACAAATGCGCAGGCCGGCGGCATGGCTTCGGGCACCGAGAAGTATTACTCGTTTGACTACGGCAACATTCATTTTATCTGTCTTGACTCGATGACGTCTGATCGCTCGTCGACCGGTCCAATGGCGACCTGGCTGCGAGCCGATCTCGCTTCGTCGACGCGGCAGTGGACCATCGCTTTCTGGCACCATCCGGCTTACAGCAAGGGATCACACGATTCAGACATAGAAACGAATCTCGTCCAGATGCGGCAGACATTCCTGCCGATTCTCGAAGAGGCCGGAGTTGATCTCGTGCTCGCCGGGCACAGTCACTCTTACGAGCGTTCATACTTGATCGACGGGCACTATGGCGTGTCGTCGACTTTCACGAACGCGATGAAGAAAGATGGTGGGAGTGGCCGACCTGACGGGACTGGAGCTTACGCGAAACCCACACTTGGACCAGGCACGCACGAAGGCGCGGTCTACGCAGTGGCGGGAAGTTCCGGGCAAATTTCCGGCGGACTGTTGAACCATCCCGCGATGTTTATCTCGCTCAACAATCTCGGCTCGATGGTGCTGGACGTCAACGGCGATACGCTCGACGCGAAGTTTCTGCGTGAGAACGGAGTTATTGCGGATTACTTCAGAATCGTTAAGGGCGTAGTTGTGCCAGTGCCGCCGGCGACTCCGACGAGTCTGGTTGCGACGGCTGTTTCCAACAGCCGGATCAATCTTTCATGGACTGACAATTCCGGTGACGAGAGCGGGTTCAGAATCGAGCGTTGTAAGAATCCGAATTGCACGGGCTTCGCGCAGATCGCGCAGGTCGGAGCTGGTGTGACGACGTTTGCTGACACGACAGTATCGAAGAATACGGCGTACAACTATCGTGTGCGTGCTTTCAATGGAGCAGGGAATTCGGCGTATTCAAATACGGCGAGTGCGAAGACACCAAAATGATACGGCAGAAGAAATTCATCTGGCTGGTTGCGATCTGTGTCGGGTTGTCTTTACCTGTGCACGCGCATGAGGGTTTGCACGAACAGATCGCAGCGATCACGGCGAAGATCAAACGCGATCCAAAGAACGCCTCGCTCTATTTGCAACGTGGTGAGCTTCATCGTTTGCACCGCGACTGGATGCGCGCGTCGGCTGACTACGATCGAGCCGAACGCTTACAGCCGAGTTTAATGATAGTTGAGCTCGCACGGGGAAAGATGTTCTTTGATTCTGGTAAGCTGCAGCGTGCAAAGTTAACACTCGATCGTTTTCTTGAACTGCAGCCGGATCACTACGAAGGTCTGCTCACGCGAGCTCGCGTGCTGGGGAAACTTGGCGCGCGGCTCGATGCGGCAAAAGATTTCACTCAAGCGCTATCGTTATCATCCGTTCCCGAACCCGAAGTCTACCTCGAACGCGCCAACGTGCTCGCGGCGGACGTACGGCAGCTTGACGAAGCTTTGCGCGGTCTCGACGAGGGCATCAATAAGCTTGGACCACTGGTCACTCTACAACTCACGGCGATCGATCTCGAGCTGCGCCGGAAAAACTACGACGGCGCTCTCGTTCGTCTCGATCAAATAACCGCGCAATCGCAGCGCAAGGAGGCCTGGCTGGTTCGTCGAGGCGAGATCCTGAAACTCGCCGGCCGGGATGAAGAGGCACGCGCGTCTCTTAACGCGGCTCTCACCGCCATCGAATCGTTACCACCTGCGCATCGACAAAGCCGGTCTGTTTCCGCACTCGAGCTCCGCGCACGCTCGGCTCTTAGTCCGGGCGATCGTAAATAATCGATCCGGGCAATCGGGCGGGAAGATCGATCGTGTCATCGACGATATCTTCCAGATGGACACATGCAACGCGGGCGTAGGCAAGCAGTACAAGGAGCGACGGCTCGCGCAGGTTCGACTCATATTCCGAAATCCTGCCGACATGGAATGAATCCTCAAAACCCAGTCTCCGGACCATCTGGGCCTGCGAAAGCTTGAGACCAATCCTTATCTGACGAAGTTTTCGACTGAGATTCACCGGTCGCGGCCGACCCTTTGTGCCCATAATCAACCTCCCATGAGAGAGTATTCAGCCACAGAAAGACACAAAAACACAAAAGATCAAAACGACCTCATGTGTCTTTGTGTCTGTTTGTGGCTATTAATGAACCATCGGGTCGGCGAGGGTTTCGTCGGTGCCGATGCTCAGGGCGAGGGCGCGGATTGCGGTGCGGGCGTCGCGTTGTTGGTCCTCAGTTAAGAGAGTCCAGGCGAGGGATATTGGACATTCGGAGTCGTGGGTCAGAGCTTTGTGACAGACAGGGCAGTTGTCGACAGAGAGCTCCAGCACCACGTAGAGCTTCGCCAGCAACGTGATGATGAGTTCAACGCGCTTCTTCTGCTCTTCTGATTCAAACATGGGATCAATACTGGAGGGTGTTTTCCCATTTCACTCGCTTCAGTAGCGCGAAATCAGAAAGCATCTTGCCCGCTCCCAACACTACTGACGTCAGCGGATCGTCCGCGACAAACACGGGCAGACCAGTCTCCGTACGCAAACGCTTATCTAAATTCGCGAGCAACGCGCCGCCGCCGGTCAGCACCACGCCGCGATCGATGATGTCGGCTGAAAGCTCCGGTGGGGTGCGCTCGAGCGCCACGCGCACCGCGTCCACGATCGCACAGACAGAAGGATCGAGCGCCTGCCGCACTTCTTCATCACTGACCGTGATCGTCTGCGGAATGCCTTCGACGAGATTGCGGCCACGCACTTCCATCGACAACGGTTCATCGAGCGGAAACGCACTGCCAAGGTGAATCTTAATCTCTTCCGCCGTCCGCTCACCGATCAAAAGGTTGTACTTGCGCTTGATGAACTCAGCGACTGCATTGTCCATCGCGTCGCCGGCCGTGCGCACTGCACGCGCGTAGACGATGCCGCCGAGACTGATGACGGCGATGTCCGTCGTGCCGCCGCCGATATCAACCACGATGTTTCCCTGCGGTTCGGTAATCGGAAGCCCGGCTCCGATTGCTGCCGCCACTGCTTCTTCAACGAGATAAACTTCCGACGCCTTGGCGCGATAAGCAGAATCCTCGACCGCGCGACGCTCGACCTGCGTGATCTCACTCGGAATGCCGATCACGACGCGCGGGCTTACCCACGTGCGGCCGTTGTGCGCTTTGCGAATGAAGTGCTGGAGCATCTTCTCAGTCACTTCAAAGTTGGCGATTACTCCGTCTCTCATCGGCCGGATGGCAACGATGTTGCCCGGGGTTCGGCCAAGCATCTCCTTCGCGTCCTTTCCGACGGCCTCGACTGCATTTGTCACCTTATTAATAGCGACGATCGAGGGTTCGCTCAGCACGACGCCACGTCCTTTCGCGTAAACGAGCGTGTTGGCGGTGCCGAGATCGATGGCCAGGTCGTTGGAACGCAGTCCGGAGAGCAGAGGGAAGGACATTATTGACTCCTCAATATTTAGTTGTGAACTCGAGAAAATCGGGAAGGGACAGAATCTTCGTTAAGCTGTTAACAAAGACAAACAAACTTTAATTCTTGACAGATAAGGTGTCAAGCGGAATTTTAGCCACGGATTACAGGATTAAAGCCACGGATCTGATCCGTGGCTTTAATCTGTGTCATCCGTGGCTCAGTACTGCCAGTTGACGTTCACGAAGCCGGTTCCGCTGGTTGGAACCGTGTAGGAGTGGTTGCTGCCGGCCTCCCAGGTAACCGTCCCATTTGCACCGATTTTGATGAATTTGAACTGGATCGCCTGCCCCGCTGGAACTGAGGCGACGAGGAACCAGTTCGGATAGTTCGGCGTCAGCATCGGCCCCACGGCCGCGTCCCACGTCGTCGACCAGTTACTCAGCTCAACCGTGTTGCCGGTGAGGAAGATATAGTCGCCCACCGAGGTCGGACTCGCGTTGTTGACGGTAAATGTGATCGGAATCAGCTTGGCCGTCAGGACTGTGTACGAGATCGCATTCGAAACCTGATTACTCGAATTCGTCACAGTGATGTTGTAGTTGCCATTTGTGACTGAAGGGGTGGTCGCAGTGATCGAGGTCGACGTCCACGAGTTCACAGTGGCGGTAGTCGTGCCAAACTTCACGGTCCCGGTTGTCGATCCAAAGTTCTTGCCCGCGATGACGACCTTCACGCCGGACTGCCCGTTCGTTGGTCCAATCGAGCCGATCTGCGGCGTCGAGGCACCTTCCGTAAACTGCCACACCGCAACCGTGTGCGCGGGAAGCGTGAAAGTCGTAACTGGATTGTTACCGCCCGATCCCGTGCTCACGCTGATCGACGATCCGCCCAGCAGACCGCTCAAGTAATCAGAATAACTACCCGCTGGAAGCGACGTGTTCAAGCCGCTGATGCTGTAGCCCGTTGTCTCGTTCTTATTGATCGCGATCAGCACAACGTTACCGAAGAACTTTCGCTCGTAGATGTAAACGTCGTTATTGATCCAACGCTGGCCCATCGAACCGTACGGAATCGCAGGGTTGTTGCGACGCAGCGTTGAGAGACTGCCGACAAGTTGGTAAGCAGTCGTACTCGTGCTGAAGTTCGTCATCATCGGCCGGTTGTATGGATCAGTGCCGCCGCTCGTGTCGTTGTGCAGGTATTGCTCCGTACCGTAGTAAATGCACGGAATGCCACGACTGGTCAGCGTGAATGCGAGCGCTTCGTGCAGACGATTGTTGTTATTGTTAATCGAGAGGAAGCGCGCCATGTCGTGGTTGTCGATGAACGTGACGAGATCTTCCTTCCACGTGAAGTTGCCTCCTTCAGTCGAGATGACTGAATCGATCTCGGAAAAGTTCGCGTTCGAGCCAAAGACGTTTCGAATGGCAGTGTTCAACGGAAAGTCGAGCAGCGAGATGCCGCTCTTGTTGGCGAACTTATACGAGTCGCGATAGAGCGGGTCGGAAGTGTTGCCCTGGTACCACTCACCAAACAAAAAGCTGTCGCCATAGGTGTAGATGGAATTCGCGAGACTGTATTGCCAGCCCCACGTCAGGTGCTTGACTGCATCGATCCGGAAACCGTCCACGCCGTGTTGTTGAAACAGTTGCGCGGCGGCCTTCAGGTAGGAATCCATCGTGGCGTGTTCCTGATTGATGTCTGAGAGATCGAAGAGCGTGTAGTACTGCACCTGGTAGCGATCGTCCCAGCCACCGCCTGAAATGTTGGCGTTGTGATGAAAGTAACCGTTGCTGTCGCTGCTGTAGTTGCCGAGAAGTGTGCCGTTGTCGTAAAGCGCGCCAAACTCTCCGGCATTGTTTTGAGTCGAGTGATTCGGCGCAAAGTCGATGATGACTTTGATTCCATTTGAGTGCGCGGCGCTGACGAGATTGTCAAACTCCGTCCATGTATTACTCGAGTTGCCGAAGTGTTCTTCGATACGTTTGAAGTCGCGCGCCTGGTAGCCGTGATACGAAGCGGTCGGATTGCCGCCGCCGTCAGGAATGTTTGTGTTGAGATTGTCGACTGGCGGCGAAATCCAGATCGCGGTTACGCCGAGGCCCGCGAGATACGACATCTTCTGTTGAATACCGGCGAGATCGCCGCCCCAGTAAGCGCGCCAGTTGGTTTTAGTTGAATCGTAGAGCCCGGAGCTCTGCGATGGGTTGTTGTTTGTGCTGCTGCCGTCGAAGAATCGATCGGTGATGATTTGATAGATGACTTCGCGCTTGAAATCCGCGGCGCGTGTTGTTGTTAATGGTGTGAACAGAAGCGTGCAAAGAAGTGCGACAACTGAAAGTCGCTGTGAGAGCGTTAACATGAGAAGTACCTCCGTGTGGAGTTATAACAGGATTACAGGATTTTTCAAGATTTTCAGATCTTGTTTCATGTATGTCTGTAATCGTACCAACGCATGAATGAAGACACAGATGTGTTGATTATGAGCAGGCGCGGCTGGTCTCGCAGCCGCACCAGACAAATAAGACTGCTGAAGAGATTGAGGACGAGAAACAGTTTCGCGTCGAGAACGGATACGCGCCGATTGTGCAGAGTTTGTACGATGATGCCGTGGCGGCTGGCGCGACCTTGCATCTCAACACCGTGGTTGAGGAAGTGAAATGGCAACGCAATCAGGTTGAGGGGCGGATCGGGCTGGGCCGGTGGAACGTGTGCTGACAGGCTGTCGCTCGAGAGAGAGGATGCGTTGCTGGACCATGCGTTCGAGTCGCTCAGTCACATCTTTCGCACATCAAAGTCGTTTCTGGAACAGTCGCTCGTCGAGTTTACACGCATAACTGGCACAAAGATCCGTTTTCAGCGGGCGCCTACAGCTACATTCCGGTCGGCGGACACGGTTGTCGCAGCCACTGGAAGGCACGTTGTTCTTCGCCGGCGAGGCCACAAACACGGAGGACATCACGGCACGGTCCACGGCGCCATCGCCACCGGCCTCCGCGCCGCCGGCGAGATTTTGGCTTTGAAGGCGAAACTGTAGGGGTGGCCCTCTGTGGCCACCCGTTCCTCGGATTGCGACAACCGGGTGGCCACGGAGGGCCACCCCTACAGTTGTTTCTAAATGGGTCAAAAATCCCCTCTTGACCAATAAACCCACTGATTTTATTCTCTGCAATGTAAGTAGATCTTGCCTCCCGTTACTCGCCTTAGTGAGTAACACCTCCCAGTTGAATACTCACAGTAAGCCCCAGCCGTTTCGACGGCAGTTTTGATCACGGGAAGGTGTGTCGATGCCACTCGGTGGGAAGTCGCAACATAACTGGTCATTCGCCAATATTTCCTTAAAGTATCGTCTGCCAATTCTCATTGGAACTCTCATGGCTGCCGTCATCCTGGCTTGCAGTTGGGCCTCGTATCGCGCGGTCAAGGCTTCGGCTCTCGATGTCGGCCGCGAGCGTTTACAGAATCTGACGCAGCAACTCTCGACCTCATTGCAGCAATCAGCGAGCAACTTATTAACAAAGACGGCCACCGTTGCAAACGAGCCGGTGATGCGTGCGTTCGTCAAATCTCCTGAAACCGAATCACGAGCCGACGTTCAGAAGTTGGTGCAACAGTTCACCCCGCCGCAGGATGCTGTTGCCATTAGAGTGGAAGTCTGGAATCCACAAGGCGCGCTCTTACTGGTTTCACCCGAAGCTGACACGGTACCACTCGGTAATTTGACGACCGAGTTCAAACAAGTCTCATCTGAACCGTTCAAGGCAGCCGGTGAGATCAGGCGGTTGAAAGACGCGATCGGTTTTCCAGCGGTGGCGGCGATCAAAAGTGAAGACGGAAAGGTCGCCGGCTATCTGGTCCGTTGGCGCAAGCTCGCAGCCAGCGCTGATACGCGACAGCAGATGACGCGACTGCTCGGCACGAGCGCCACACTCTATCTCGGCAACCAGAACAACGAAACATGGACCGATCTCGCGAACATCGTCGCAAAGCCACCGGTCGACGTTCGCGGGAAAGAAGACATCTCTGCCTATAATCGCAATGGCGATCGCAACGGGGAAGTGATCGGCCTGGCACGTCCGATTGCCGGCACTCCATGGTTGTTGTTGATCGAGTTTCCGGATCAAGTCGTGCTCAAGCCCGTCAGTGGTTTCGTGAAGCGAATGATCGTTATCGGCCTGTTTTTATTTGTGATGGGCATAGCGGGCGCGTTTGTGCTCAGCCGAAACATTACCGGGCCGTTGTACGAGTTAACCGGAAGTGCAACTGCGATCAGTCGCGGCGATGACTCGCGCATTGTCAACATTCACCAAACGGACGAAGTCGGACAGCTCGCCAAAGCATTCAACACGATGGTGGACAAGCTGCGCGACTCGCAGCGCGAGCTCGAACGCAAGGTCCAGGAACGAACCGCGCAACTCGAAGAGGCCAATCAACAGCTCGAATCTTTGTCACAAACAAACGCTCACAAGCGCAGCGTCGCCGAGAAGGAGCGCGCCGACGCGCTCGAAGCGTTGTACAACACGGAGAAGCAGTTGCTCCAGTCACAAAAGTTAGAAGCCGTTGGACGACTCGCCGGCGGCATCTCGCACGACTTCAACAACCTGCTGACAGTGATTCTCGGTTACAGCGATATCATGAAGCGCAACTTGCAGGAAGGTCATCCGCTGCGACGCAATGTCCAGGAAATCGTCAGGGCCAGCGAGCGCGCCGCTTCGCTTACGCGGCAACTGTTAGCGTTCAGTCGCAAACAGGTCATGCAGCCGAAAGTGTTTGACCTAAACACGGTCGTTACGGATCTCGAAAAGATGTTGCGGCGCATGATCGGCGAAGACATCGAATTGCGAGCGAGTCTGCAAGACGAACTGGACCACATCAAAGCCGACCCGGTGCAGCTAGAACAGGTGATCATGAACCTCGTGGTGAACGCTCGCGACGCGATGCCGCGCGGTGGGAAGTTGTCGATCGAAACGAGCAACGTCTATCTCGACGAGGCGTATGCGCGCGAACACGTTTCGGTGGTTCCGGGTGATTACGTGATGCTTGCGATCAGCGATACCGGTTGCGGCATGAGTGAGGAAACGCGCCTGCACATCTTCGAGCCATTCTTCACGACGAAGGAACAAGGGAAGGGAACCGGTCTTGGCTTGTCGATGGTTTATGGCATCGTCAGGCAGTCGGGCGGCAACATCTGGGTGTATAGCGAAGAGGGAAGAGGAACCACGTTCAAGGTCTACTTTCCGAGAGTGACGGCGCATGCTGAAGAACACAAACGTACTTCCGGAGGTTTGGATGGGCCACGTGGCTCTGAAACGATCCTGTTAGTTGAAGACGCGGAGCTGGTGCGAAATCTTGCGCGACAGGTGCTCGAGACTGCTGGTTATCGAGTGTTAGTGGCGGCGAATGCTGAAGCCGCGATTGATTTATGCGAGAAGATTAATGGCGATAGGATCGATCTGTTGTTGACTGATGTCGTAATGCCGGGCATGAGTGGGAACGAGATGTCGCGGATACTGGTGGCGAAGCAGCCGGACCTGCCTGTGCTTTACATGTCTGGATACACGGATGAGGCGATCGTGCAGCACGGCGTGCTTGAAGCGGGAATTAACTTTTTACAGAAGCCATTCACGCCCGGCGCGCTCACTTCGAAGGTGCGTGAGGTTCTGGACGCAGCTTAATCGGTTTAAAGAACGTCAGTATTTCCACCACACACAATGACGCCAACCCGCTCGCCTGGTTCGGGTTTGTATCGACCTGATAGAAGTCCGGCGAATGCCGTGGCGCCGCCGGGCTCGGCGATGATCCGCGTTGTTTCCCACAATCGCTTCTGGGCGACGATGATCTCTTCGTCTGAAACGAGCAGTGCGCTGTGGACAAACTTCTGCGCGATCGGAAACATCTGCTGACCGACTTGTCGTGGGGCGAGTGAGTCTGCGGCGATGCCGCCCGCGGGTGAATCAACCGGCCGACCGGCGCTCAGCGCGCGTTGCAATGTCGGCGCTTCGAGCGGCTCGACTGCGATGACCTTGACTCTGTTCTGATACCACGACGCCACACCACCGATTAATCCGCCACCACCGACAGCAACGAGCACGGTGTCGAGCTCAGGAGCTTGTTCTTCCAGTTCCATGCCGAGCGTGCCCTGGCCCAGCAATGTTTCATCGCCCTCGTACGCATGTATCGGCATTGCACCTGATTGCGTGGTCCACGCCTCGCTGGCTTCGAGTGAGTCGGCGTAGAGGTCCCCGGTGATCATGAGCTCGGCTCCATACCGGCGAATGCGATCGAGTTTTGTTTTGGACGCCACAGTGGGCACGAAGATCGTGGCAGGCTTCTTGAGTTTCATCGCGGCAAAGGCGACCGCGACGCCGTGATTGCCGCCCGACGCAGCAACGACGCCGGCTGCGGGGACCATACGCGTCAGTATGTTTGTGAACGCACCGCGTGCTTTGAACGATCCGGCGTGTTGGAAGAGCTCGAGTTTGAAAGTGATCTTGATCGAATCGAGTCCAAAGTCCGCACCGTCGACTTCGAGTATCGGAGTGCGGCGGATGTGTGGACGGATCACACGTTCGGTTGCTTGGATTCGTTCGCGAGTGATTTCAGTTCCGTTATTCATCAGACGGGTGGCCACGGAGGGCCACCCCTACAGTTGTTTGTAGTCAGGCGCCTCCAAGGAAGGTTAATCATAACAAACATCTGTAGGGGCGGCCCTCCGTGGCCGCCCGTTGTCAATCCGATCTGATTTCGTTAGCATCCCAAACATTATGACAACCACTGCCGAAACAATGACAGGCGAGCAAATCGTCGAGCTCTGTCGCCGCCACACTCTCTTCGAATGGTCCGCCCAGGCTGCGGTCGATCCGATTCCCGTCGCGCGCGCGAAGGGCATCTATTTCTGGACACCCGAAGGCAAACGCTTCATCGATTTCAACAGCCAGCTCATGTGCGTCAACATCGGTCACGGCGACGAGCGTGTGATTCAGGCAATCAAAGAACAGGCTGACGTACTGTGTTATGCCAACCCGTTCATGGCGACTGAAGTGCGCGCACGCCTGAGTGTGAAACTTGCCGAACTAACACCGGGCGATATCGACGCGTTCTTCTTCACAAACGGCGGTGCAGAGTCGAACGAGAATGCAATCCGTATTGCAAGACTCTACACCGGACGACACAAGATCGGCGCGCGTTATCGCGCGTATCACGGTGGCACTGCGGGCGCGTTGACACTCACGGGCGATCCGCGTCGCTGGGCGGCTGAGCCGGGCATTCCCGGCGTGTTTCGTATTCCTGATTTCTATCACGGCATTCAAAGAGGTTCGGACACTACGGAAGACGTACTCGCACGCACGGAAGAAGTTTTGGAGTTGGAAGGACCAAAGACGATCGCGGCACTGATCGTCGAGCCGGTTGTCGGTACGAACGGCATTCTCATTCCGCCGGATGGTTACATGCAGGGCTTGCGTGCGCTTTGTGACAAGCACGGCATACTTCTGATCGCAGATGAAGTGATGGCGGGTTTTGGTCGTACTGGCGAGTGGTTCTCGATCGATCACTGGAAAGTGGTTCCGGATCTGATCACGATGGCGAAAGGCTTGTCGAGTGCATACGTGCAACTCGGCGCGGTCGGTATGCGACGCCAGATCGCGGATCACTTTGAGAAGAATGTTTTTTATGGCGGACTGACTTACAACAGCCATCCGCTCGCATGCGCCGCCGCGCTTGCGAACATCGCAGTTTATGGAGAAGACAATCTCATCGAGAATGCGCGACGCATGGGAACCGTGATGCGCGGGCTGCTCGAAGATCTCAGGCAACGACATCCGTCAGTCGGTGCGACACGAAACATTGGGCTCTTCGGGATTGTCGAGCTTGTTCGCAACAAAGAAACGCGCGAGCCGATGGCTGGATTCAACAGCGCCGCACCCGAGATGCAGGCGCTCGGAAAGTTTTTCCGTCAGGAAGGTCTGTACACGTTCGTGCGTTGGAACACCTTCTTCACAAATCCGCCGCTCTGCATCACTGAGGACGAGCTACGCGAGGCCTTCGCAATCATCGATCACGGCCTCGAGATCACAGACCAGGCAGTAGTTTAGCCGCGGATTGACGCGGATAAACGCTGATCTGATCCGCGTTTATCCGTGTTCACCTGCGGCTCAGAAATACGGTAACGCAGAAACCCACCGACACCACCGAGTCGCTCGAGCCGCGTGCTGTCTTCAATGAACGTCACTCTCGCCGACGACAACACATTCGCCCGTCGCACCAGCTCGTCGGCGATTGTGCGCTGGTCCAATTCTTCGGGCAGCGCTCCATCGACGTCGTAAAGCTTTAAAACCTTTTCGACTTCTTCCTTGTCGTACTGAATACTCTCAGCCTTCGACGCGATCAGCAGTTCTTCCACCTGTCCATTTGATAGCGCTGCGAGCGTCTCGGGTACCCCGGCAACACCGAGATCGTCAGCTCGATACTCATTCAGTAGTCGCTCAACCTTCTCCATGTCGGTGAGCGAGTCGTGACGCTGAAACGCAGTCAACGATTCGTCAAGCAACTCGTGCTCGGGCGTGTCAATGCCGAGACTGAGCGCGTCAATGACCTTTTCTTCGAGTGTCTTTGGCATCTGCTCGCGCAGCAGCGGGATCACCGTCGCTTCATCGCCAGCGAGAATTACATGCTCGATATTCTCCTCGCGCACGATCTTCTCCAGTGTGTCGACGACTTCCTTAGCGTGGTGGAGATGATAGTTTTGTACATGTCGTTGGTAGCGCGCCTGTGACCAGCCACCGACCTTCGTTTGCTTCGTCTTCACATTTTCTACCTGCTCCTGCTCGACTGCGTGGCCTGCAGCGAAGACGAAGATCTGCGCGCGGTTCGTGTCGGCAAGCACAACTGCATAACGGCGATATTGATCGACCAGCCGTGCGAGTGGATAGAGATGCGGTCGATCGGAAACGAACAATCGATTGCGTTCGAATGGCGCTTCAAACAGCCCGACTACAAACCAGTCACTATCAGCCGAGCACGCGAAGATCGCGACACCCTGCACTTGCGGCGGAACTTCACTTTCGAGGTAACGCACGATCCTCACGAAGTCTTCGTCGAAGCTTTTCTGCTCGTCTGAATTGTTCTCGTATGACTTGCTTCGTTCTGAAAGCTGCTTGCGTACGAAAGGAAGAAAGGTGCGTTGACCGTGCTGATCCACGCGCGCGTCGAGGTAAAGACTGATAACTGGCGCAGGCACCGGATCGAAGTTGACGAGACCTTCGAGCAGTTTGTCGGGCGCTGTTGTTTGGGTAGCTTGTTTTGCTACATCTGTAGTGTCGTTAGCCATAGTAATCCACACACTCCGTCCGATATTTATACAAGACTGTTGTCGAGAGATAGTTGAAGCACATCAAGTTCCACGAAAAATAGAACGACGAAAGTAGAACAAGTCAGGAAGAGGGGCTTGCCCCCGCTCGTCGAAT
>DATFDT010000276.1:0-6449 GCA_035251975.1 Pyrinomonadaceae bacterium
GAGGGCCGCCCCTACAGTTGTCGCTCTTAAATCTTTGATTTTTGTTTGTGTCGCTAATGTGATATCAGTTGATGCACCCCTAACATCAATCACGTAACGAGGAGCGAGAATGGAACGAAAATCAGCTAGCGATTACCCGCAGGAGTTGTTGGACCTCTTTCACGAATACCAGCACGGCGATATCAACCGTCGCACTTTCCTCGATCGCGCCACCAAATTCGCTGTCGGTGGACTCACCGTGGCCACGATCTTCGAGAGTCTCAGGCCCAACTACGCGTGGGCGCAGCAGGTGCCGGCAGACGACAAACGCATCAAGGTCGGTTACGAGACCGTCCAGTCGCCGGAAGGGAATGGCTCGATCAAAGGCTACCTCGCGCGCCCCTCGAAAAATGGAAAGCAGCCGGCTGTGCTTGTCATCCACGAGAATCGCGGACTCAACCCTTACATCGAAGACGTAGCGCGACGACTTGCGCTCGCAAACTTCATTGCCTTCGCTCCAGACGGCTTGACTTCAGCGGGCGGCTACCCCGGCAGCGACGAGAAAGGCGCTGAAGCCTTTCGCAAAGTTGACGGAAAGAAGATGACTGAAGATTTCGTCGCAGCGGCGAAGTGGCTCAAAGCGCGTCCCGATTCAACCGGCAAACTCGGTGCGGTAGGTTTTTGTTTCGGTGGCGGAATGGTGAATCAATTAGCCGTGCGACTTGGACCAGATCTGAATGCTGGCGTCGCGTTCTATGGGCGCCAGGCGGGCGTAGATGACGTGCCGAAGATTTCCGCACCGCTTCTGTTGCAGTACGCAGGCAACGACCAACGCATCAACGAAGGCATCCCGGCGTACGAAGCAGCGCTCAAGGCCAACAACAAGGTCTACCAGGTTTATATGTACGACGGAAAGCAACACGGCTTCCATAACGACACGACGCCGCGTTACGACGAAGAGTCAGCGAAACTGGCATGGTCGCGCACACTAGAGTGGTTCAAGAAATACCTGCGGTAATGACCGGGCCACAAAAGGCAAGGCGGGCCACAAAAGCATAAACGCATAAATTGAGTTTTGTGCTTTTGTGCCTTTTTGTGGCTCAATTATACAGATGGGTTTACTCTGAAGTATTTGTGCGTCGTCATTGATGGCGACTTGAACTAGTCTTCATCACACTCGAGGTTTGCACCGACGCGAAATGTGTGGCCATCGGGATGTCGGAGGTGACACTCATGGACGCTCCACGGCATATCAGTCGGGGGAAATGGAGCGGTGATACCAAGCTGCAACGCGAGCTCGTAAACGGCATCTACCTCGGCTGGCGTTTGTAACCACCAGCTCATCCAAACGCTACCGGCCTGGTTGTCCCACGCCTCAACCGGCATTGGACCACCGCGCGCGCCCTGACAGTTCTGGCAGAGAAAGATTTCAGTCTTACCTGAAATAACGGCGCCGAAGTTCGGCGGATCGCCCCACTCCCAATGCTTCTGCCAACCCAGCTTCTCAAACCACGCAAAGCTTTCCTGCAAGCTCGAAACATTCAATATCGGAGTCAGACCTTGTACGTTCACCTTCATTGACTGAATCCTTAATTTAGAGATCACCCTTCTCGGCTTCGATGTAGAAATTGCGATTGACTTCAAAGGTTTTGATCTCTTCAGGAAAATCGAGCGTCTGTTTTGCTTCGGTCGGCTTTAGTAATTTCTCCTGGCCGTTAATGGTTACGCGGATGGGCATGGCGAAGCCGGGGACGACTCTCTCGTACTTGAATGAGAGCGTTTTTCCGTTCACGCTGTATTTCAGTAATGGAACGTTTGTCGTTCGCAGGTATTGATCGAAGACTTTACTCAGATCGACGCCGGACTTCTTAGTAATGTACGACTCGATCTGTTCTGTCGTGACGGTCTGATGCCAGAAATCGGCATTGAGGCCGCGCA
Organism: Pyrinomonadaceae bacterium; assembly: GCA_035251975.1. Classification (GTDB taxonomy): domain Bacteria; phylum Acidobacteriota; class Blastocatellia; order Pyrinomonadales; family Pyrinomonadaceae; genus PSRF01. The sequence continues at coordinate 1,918 of DATFDT010000276.1, forward strand.
GGATCGAGAGCCACTTCGCGTCGTCGTTGATGATTTGCCGAATCGTGTGGAGCATGTTTCCGCCTTTGGGATACATGTCTCCTGAACCTTGCCGGTTGGTCCCGTAAACGCCGATGATGGGCATGTCGTTTCTTATCGATCGACGAGTGCCGACTACATAATCTTCAGCGTCTTTCTTTCCGAAATGGTATTCGACGAAAAGGTTTTCTGAGTAATTCGCGAAGCCTTCATGAATCCACATGTCGGCCGCGTCTTTCATCGAGATGTTGTTGCCAAACCACTCATGCGCCGACTCGTGAACAATGATGAAGTCGAATTTGAAACCAACGCCGCACGCGCAAGGATCGCGAGCCAGATAGCCATTGCGAAACCAGTTGCCGTAAGTTACGGAGCTCTGATGCTCCATCCCGGGATAGGAAACCGTCACCAGCTTGTAGCCGTCTTCGTAAAATGGATACTTTCCAAACCAGTGTTCGAAGGCTTCGAGTGTGCGGGCCACGTCCTTGAATTGCCTGAGCGCGGCTTCTTTCTGATGTGGGAGAACCCAGTAGTTCACATCCAGCACGCCGCCTTTGCCCTGGTATTTTTCAGAGATGTTGATGTAGTTGCCGATGTTTACATTGACGCCGTAGTTGTTGATCGGGTTCACCACTTCCCAGTGATAGGTTTTCTTCTTCGCCTCGACATCGTGGTCCGTCTTTTTCAAGCGACCGTTTGAAACAGCAACCAGATTTTCCGGCACGGTTACGCTGATCTGCATTCCGCGATCGGGTTCGTCAGCGCCGTGATCTTTATTGGGCCACCAGATACTCGCGCCAATCCCCTGGCAGGTGGTCACGATGAAATGATTTCCGAGATCGTCTCGGCCCCACGTGATCCCACCAACCCACGGCGGGTTCTTACTCGCAGTTGGAACTCCTTCGTAAAACACTTCGATCTTGTCTTCGACTCCCTGAGCCAGCTCCTTCTCAAACATCACCCAGTAGACATTGCCTTCACGATCGAATTTGAGTTGCGAGTCGCCGTGAGTGACCTTTGTTATGGCAAGCGGCGGCTGCAGATCGATCTGCATTTTGTTGCCGGGTTTTAGAGTTTTGAAAGTTATCTCGTTCGAGCCTTTCAGACGCCGGGTCTCGGGTAAAAATTCAACTTTGAGGTGATAGTGGAGTAAGTCCCACCATTCACGTTCCGGTGTGACTGATCCGCGCAGCGTTTCCTGGCGAGTTACGGGTTCGTTTTTTTGAGCAAAAACGTGAGTAGCCCAGATAAGCAGTACCACTGCAACGATTATCAATTTACGCATCAAGACTCCATTATTTAATCCGTGGATTTTATCCGTGTCATCTGTGGCTACTCTTCGCCGGGACGATACGCCTTTTCGAGGTTTGCGCGGATCTCTTCGAGTGTCAGCCAGGCCGGTTTGAACTCGCCGCGTGTGTAGAGCGCCGCCTGATCCGTGTAGTGCTTACTCTTTGGATCTCCGCTGGCGCCGAAGGTGTGTACAGACAGCGCGCGGACGCGTGGGCCAAACTCCACCACGCTGATGTAAGTTCCGCCGGCGACGCCGTATCGTCGTTTTTGTCCGCGCTCGGGCGCCGCGTAAAACGTGAACACCGCGCCGTCGTTACCATTAACACCGCTAACAGCGAGGCTCGGCTTGGAATCGTCAAAATCCTGGTCGCGGCTCTCATCGATACGTTGCAGGCGATTGAGCTCGCCCCACGCAACTTTCCAGGTGCCGAAATCGCGCTCAAGTGAATTGATAGCTTCGTTAAGCGCGGCGAGGATTTCCAGCTTTTCATCTCTCATCCGGCGCTCGTGATACAAGCTGAAGATGGTCATCGCGATCGAATCATTAGAGCTTCGTCGATCCCAACGCGCGAGTTGGTTGTAGACATCGCGTAACCGAGCATCGCTAACGGGTTTTAGGGCAGCAAGCAGAGGATCGAGGTCTTTCCCGGCGCTCATCACGCGCGTGTCAAACGCCAACCGCCTCCACTCGTCGAACGTAAATTTCGATTGACTCGCAAGAATCTCTCTCGAGATCGCGCCGCGAGGGTTGTCGCCTTCCTGGACCATGTATTTCGGAAACTGTTTTGGATCGGGATTGCCTTCGCTCGTCAACAGGAAAGGACTCGTATTGCAGTTTTGCATCCAGCCTGTCTTCGGATTCGTGAGTTGCGGCAACTCGTCGATGGTGTGATAGCCCTGCCACTCAGTCGCCGGATCACTGCCATCGAGCGGCCTGGTCCAGTCAAAACGTGGATCGCGTTTCGGAATTGCGCCGTTGTAGAGATACCACGTGTTGCCCTGTCGATCGGCGTACATGACGTTGCCAAAGAGCATGTTGAGCGGCGTCATGGCGCGCTTCAACTCGTTGAGAGACTTCGCACGCGTCATGTCGTACCACTCGCGCAGCCAGCCATCCGATTCGAACTTTGCCATGCGTAGCGAAAGCATCTTGCCATCGCGTGCGGCGAGGATTGGGCCGTGGTGCGTTTTGCGCATTGTGAATTTGCGCGTCTCGATACCGCTCGGCGTCTTAACGCGAATCTCTTCGACGTGTTCGGTGGCGAGGCGGTATCCATTGCCGTACTTGTAAGCGAGTGGACGAGCCGGATCGTCGAACGTTTCGAGGTAAACGTCTGTTAAGTCGGCGGCGTTGTCAGTGCTGACCCAACCGCCATTGTCGTTGTGTCCGACGTACGGGAGGGGAAATCCGAAGCGTGTATAACCGGTGAAGTTCCAACCCTCGTCGCTATGAACGTGACCTTCGTAAACCTGGCCAGGACCAAAGAACGGCAGGTGCGGATTGATGAAAAGCAGCGCGTGGCCGGAAGCGCTTTTGGATGGGCCAACAGCCCAGCCGTTCGAGCCGGTGTGTGGTTTCAGATCGTTATCGATCGCGGCCGTTTGAGCGCCTCGCAGGTTTCGGTCGCGGGCGAAGCCATTCTGGAAGTAGTTGTAACGGATGAAGGCGAGAGTGTACCACGGCTCGATCTTTTTCAGCAGACGCGGTTTCACTTGCGTGTGACGCTCGAGATAGTAGTTGAAACCGGCGGCAAAAGCGTCGCATAAGGAGCGCATGTGTTTGTCGAGACGCGCGTATTCCTCGCGGGCCAATCGCGGGATCTCGAGTGCGTGATTGAGTCGATCTTCGTCTAGCGACTTCTCGCCGTAAACTTCGGAGGTGCGGCCGAGGGCGCTGATGAAGTTTTCCTCGACGCGCCAGAAGTTATCTTCAGCTTGAGCGTAAGCAAAGCCGAACACGGTGCTGGCATCGGTGCGCCCAAAAACGTGCGGGACGCCGTAAGTGTCGCGATAGATCCTGACTTCGCGAGCGAGTGGGTTTGCCATAGCCTGAAGGTGACACAACAGAGCCACAAGTATTGTCAGGATCAGTGCGCGCATATGGAACGGATAATGCCACAAAGACGTTTCTCTGCGTAACCTCCGCGTCCTCTGCGTCTCTGCGGTGAATGAAACCTTTTTAACCACAGAGGCGCAGAGGACGCAGAGGTTACGCAGAGAAGGTTTCTTCACTAACCTCGCCCGCTACGATCTCGGCGGTGAAATACGCTGCCGGGCGAATCGGATGTCCTGACATACGCCGCAAGATCACGATCTGTCCGACGTGCGCGAGCGCATCGCCGATCGGGCCTTGGACGAGTTTCTCAACCGGACAGGCGAGCGGCGCTTCTGAGGCCAGAAATGAGTCGAGATTTTTAACAGCGGAGAAAAATCGTGTGACCTCTTCTTTCCAGGGCAGGGGAGTGGACGTTAGGAAAACCATCTCGCCCTTAAGTAAATAGAGAGAGCCTTCGAGCAGATCGCCGATGTGCGCGAGTATTTCTCCGGGCGTGCGTGTTGTTTCCTGCGCGCGGAACGAAGTGAAACTCTCCGGCGCATCCACGACAGCAATTCCGCCGCGATACGCTACCGTCGCAACCATGTGACGCAGCACTTCACGTTTCAAGTCCAAATCGCGTAGTTACCTCCAGGTGCCTTATTGACTCAAGCTTTGCAGAGGGACTAATTTCAAAAGCATGAGAGTTTTTCTTTTGATCCTCTTCATTGCGTTTCCAGTCGTCGCGCAAAGAGACGGACAGCACGATTTCGATTTCGAGATCGGCACGTGGAAGACCCACTTGCGACGCCTGCAACGCCCCTTGAGCGGCTCGACGAACTGGGTCGAGTATGATGGCACATCAGTCGTGAGTAAAGTTATGGATGGCCGCGCCAATCTGGTCGAGTTGAAAGTTAATGGTCCAGCGGGTCGTATAGAAGGACTGAGTTTGCGTTTGTACAATCCGCAGTCGCGCAAGTGGAGCCTCAATTTCGCGAACATCAGCAACGGCGAACTGACTATACCCTCGATTGGTGAGTTCAAAGACGGACGCGGCGAGTTCTATAACCAGGACACTTACAACGGTCGCTCGATCAGGGTGAAATTTGTGATCATCAAGATCACGGATGATCAATACCAGTTTGAGCAGTCATTCTCGGACGATGGTGGGAAGACGTGGGAGCTA
>DATFDT010000277.1:0-5802 GCA_035251975.1 Pyrinomonadaceae bacterium
CAATTGAACCTCGAAAACGCAAACCTCGATGACGCGAATCCCGAAGATTCAACTGTAGGGGTGGCCCTCCGTGGCCACCCGTTGCGTGGAAATACAAAGTGGGTTGAATTTAACGAAGCGATGAAGGCTGCTTCAGAAGAATGCACCCCCGCCGATACGCGCCGTGACGACATCGCGATCTGGCTCTTCACGTCCGGCTCGACGGGACATCCGAAGGGCGCGGTCCATCTGCAACACGATCTGCCTTTCAACACCGAGGTTTTTGCGAAGGCCACGATGGGCGTCTGCGCTGACGATCTCACCGTCTCAGTTCCCAAACTCTTCTTCGGCTACGCAACCGGCACCAACCTGCTCTTTCCTTTCGCCGTCGGCGGCGCTACGGCACTCTTCTCCGAACGTTCCACCGCCGAAAAGATGTTCGAGGTCATCAAGCGTTACCGTCCGACGATCCTGACGACCGTTCCCACCATGATCAATTCGATGCTGAACGTGCCTGGTGCTTCGGCTGAGGATATTTCGAGCCTGCGATTCTGTTACTCAGCCGGCGAGGCGCTGCCGAAAGAGCTTTACGAACGCTGGATGAACGCGTTTGGCGTCGACATCTGCGACGGCATCGGATCCGCTGAGATGTTTCACATCTACATCACCAATCGCCCAGGCGACATCAAGCCCGGCAGTCTCGGTCGCATTGTCGAGGGTTACGAAGCGCGGATCGTCGATGCTGAAGACAGCGAAGTCGCGACAGGCGAGATGGGAACGCTGAAGATCAAGGGCGACTCAGCCGCGCTTTGTTACTGGAACGCACACGAGAAGTCGAAGGAAACTTTCGCCGGCGATTGGTGTACGACCGGTGACCAGTTTCACGTTGATGAAGATGGTTATTACTGGTATCACGGTCGCACGGACGACATGTTGAAAGTGTCGGGCGTGTTTGTTGCGCCGGCGGAGATCGAGAATTGTTTGTTGCAGCACGAGGCGGTGCTGGAGTGTGCGGTCGTGGGCCACGAGTCGGAGGGACTTGTGAAACCGAAAGCATTTGTCGTCGTGCGAGAAGGGTTTACAGGCGCAGATCAGTTAGCGGAAGAGATCAAGAAGTTTGTGAAAGACAACATTGCGATCTACAAGTATCCGCGTTGGGTGGAGTTTGTTGATTCGCTGCCGAAGAATGATCGCGGGAAAATCGATCGCAGGAAATTAAAAACTTAGCCGCGGATTTACACGGATAAACGCGGATCAGAAATAAATCTTTTCTTCAATCAGAGCTACAGATCGTCCGACCTCGCCGGTGACGACGGGATCGCGCCGTTCCAGGACCGCCATCGCAAAATCCTCGATCAAAGGTTGGTGAATGTTGGTGTGATTTGGGTGGGTTTCGATGCGCTCGCCGTCACGCGTCAACACTCGCATCGTTCCTTCGTTCAGCACGGGAATGTGAATTGAGCCGTTTGTGAAGAACAGGTCGAGTGTGTCTTGTGGTTCGCGGGCGGCGTGCGTGACAGTTAACGTTCCGCAAGTTCCTCGCTCAAACTGAAACATCGCGGTGGCTGTGTCCTCGACTTCGCGGTTGAAGAAGGCGTTGGCGAGCGTTGATTTGACGTCGACGATGTTGCCGAGGAGATCGAGCAGCACTTCGATTCGATGACAGCCGAAATCAAACATTGGGCCGCCACCGGAAAGATCTTTCCTGAGTAACCATGAACGGGCGGCGGATGGATCCGGATCGAACCACTCGAATGCGTTCACATGCACGACAACCGGAACGCCCAACTCGCCCGAATCGATCAACTGCTTTACCCGTCGCACCACCGGATAAAAATGTCGATAGTAAGCAACACCGAGCTTTACATCGTTTTCTCGGCACGCATCGATCATTCGATCGCACTCAGCCACGTTGAGCGCCATCGGCTTTTCACACAACACGTGTTTGCCTCGTTCGGCCGCAGCGATTACCTGTTCGGCGTGCAAATGAACGGGAGTCGCGCTGTAGATGGCATCGATCTCATAGTCCATCAACAGATCGTGCCAGTCTGCACACCACCGTCGCGCCCCGAACTCCTGCGCGAACGATTCCGCAAGCTCGGCCTTCGCTCTGCTGACTGCGACGAGCTCGCAGAGTGACGAATCACGCAGCGCCGGCGCTACACGCCTCCGCGAGATGTCGCCACAACCGATGAGCCCCCACCTGAGTTTTGGCAATTTATCTTCTGCGCTCGAGGTCGTAATCGCGCAAGCGACGATAGAGTGTGGATGGAGAGATGCCAAGAATCTCGGCGGTCTTGCCGCGGTGCCAGCCCGTCTGTTCGAGCGCGGCGAGAATCTGTTGGCGCTCAACTTCCCTTAACGACCCGGAGGTCTGTGGAATTGCAGCAACCGGAACAACCGGCTCCGCACCAGGCATAGACGGGGCGACACTCATTAGCGCCGGAGCCGGGACAGCCGGTCGCGTCACTTCAGGCGGAAGCTCCGACAACGTGATCCGGCCGTTGTTCGACAAGATCACCGCGCGCTCCAGACAGTTCTTCAACTGGCGCACATTCCCGGGCCAGTGATACAAGCGCAACGCCGTGAACGCGTCTTCAGCGAGCTCTGGCGGCTGAGTTCCTGCAATCTGTTTGAGCAGGTAACGCGCCAGCGGTTGGATGTCTTCAGGTCTCTCACGCAACGGCGGCAGACTGATCTGAAAACCGTTGATGCGATAAAGCAGATCGGATCTGAACACGCCATCGTTGACCACCGTGTCGAGATTTCGATTCGTCGCCGCCACAATACGAACGTTGACCTCAACCTTGCGCACACCACCAACACGAAAGAACGTGCGCGTCTCGATCGCTCGCAAAAGTTTTGCCTGCAACTGCGCCGGCAGCTCTGTCACTTCGTCGAGAAACAACGTACCACCGTCAGCAAGCTCGATCAGACCAAGCTTCCGGCCTTTCGCCCCGGAGAACGCGCCCGCTTCATAACCAAACAATTCCGACTCGAGCAACGACTCCTGAAACGCAGCGCAGTTCAAATCGACAAACGAAGCATCAGCACGATTCGACAACCTGTGAATCGCATGGGCCACGAGTTCTTTTCCCGTCCCCGACTCACCCGTAATCAACACCGACGCTTCCGACGGCGCCACACGCTCGATCAACCGTATCGCTTCCTTCATCACTTCCGACACGGAAACGATCTCAGGCAACGCCGACTGCCGCGCCAGTTGCTCGCGTAGTCGCACATTATCGACGCGCAACCGTCGCTTATCAGCCGCCTGCTTCACGCGCACGTCGAGCTCAGTGATGCTGTAAGGCTTCGTGAGGTAGTCGTAGGCGCCAAGCTTCATCGCCTCGACGGCGGTCTCGACCGTAGCCTGGCCCGTCAACATGATCACTTCGGGCGGATTGGGCCGTTGATAAACGCGACGCAACAGCTCCATGCCATCCATGCGCGGCATGTTGATATCACACAGCAGCACGTCGACATTGCTCTCTTCAAGTTTGCGCAAAGCGGCCTCACCGTCCGGCGCGGCCTGCACTCGATAGCCCAGCCTCTCCAATTCCTTCTGCAAAACGAGTCGAAGGTTGACCTCGTCTTCTGCGATCAGAATTCGTGCCTGCTGTTGCTGCTCACTCAAACTGTCTGTTCCTCGCTTATCTTGACTGCGGAAAGAGTAATCGTGAAAGTCGTACCCGATCCCACGGTTGACTGCACGTCAAGAGTGCCGCCATGCTCCGTTAAGATACCATAACATACGGCCAGCCCGAGACCGGTTCCACGACCTATTTCCTTCGTCGTGAAGAACGGCTCAAAGATCTTCGGCAGGTTCTCCGGCGGGATACCGACACCCGTGTCGTTCACATCAACCACGACTTTGTCACCTTCGTTGCGACTGACGATCGTCAACGTGCCGCTGTCGCCCATCGCATCGAGTGCATTCGTCGCGAGCGCGATGACGGCTTGCTGCAACTGGCCCGGATCGCCCGAAACAAACTGCAAATCGGTAGCAATCTCGGTTTTGAACTCGACGAATGGACTGCGCTTCTGGTGTGAAAGCAGTCGCACTGCAGACTGAATCACGTCCGCGAGATTGATTGTCACGTGGGCCGAATTACGACTGCGGCTAAAGTTGAGCAGGCCCATCGTGATGCTCTTACAACGAAACGCTTCGCTGCGGATCAGCCCGAGATACTCGCGCAGATCTTCGAGTGCCGCTGACCCTTCAAACGCGCCTTCATTCACACGCGCTTCGAGCGACTCGGCACACGCGGAGATCGTAGCGAGCGGATTATTGATCTCATGGACCACGCCCGCCGCGAGTCGACCAACCGCCGCGAGTTTCTCAGCGCGTGCAATCGCGCGATTCGCTTCCACACGATCTGTGACTTCCTCGCCGACAGTGATCACGTGACTGACTTCGCCAGTGTTGTCGGCCCACATCGGGATCTTGCTGATGACCCAATGACGAATGTCACCCTTTGGCGAAGGAGTTTCCTGATCGATGCGCTCGATTTCACCACTCTCGAACACGCGCGCAAACTCTTCCTCCAGCATGTCGCGCGGTTGGCGAGTGAGCACGTCGAAGACGTTCTTCCCGAGCACCGACCCGCGCGGAATACCCAGTTCACCAAGCTCACGGTTGCGGTTCCAGGCAACCACGCGATACTCGCGATCGATCGCGTAAAGCGAGAGGGGCAGACTGTCAACAATCGCTTCAATGAATCTTGCTTGCGCTTCACTCTCGGCGGTTCGACGTTCGACTTCTCGCGCCAAACTAACCGAGGTGTCGCGCGCAGATTGGTAAAGCGAACAGATGTGCGCTGCGAGAGATGTCTGCTGCGCCGCCGCCTCGATCAAACGCCGCTCGGTCTCGCCACATTCTTCACGTCGATCGAATGCGACGATCAGTGCACCCTTCGCACGACCGGCAAAACGAAATGGCGAAACGTACTCAGCAACGTGATCATTGTCGCGCAGCAGGAACGAATTCTTTTCCGTGATCAGCAACGAGTTTGCTGACGCTGCCGAGCGCAGCCATTGTTGTAACGCTTCGGTATCCAGCAGTCTCGGATCGTCAGCGGCGCCTTCTCGATCGAAAACGCACATCGCATCTTTGTCTTTGCCAACAGTGACGTATGCGGCGCAGAGCGAGCTGTCGATCGCTTCGTAAGTGGCACCCGCGACACGACGGACCAACTGCTCAGGCTCGAGTGCGCGCAACAGCCCGCGACCGATGTCTGACAAAAACCTGAGTTCGCGATTGCTGCCGAGCAACGCCCACTCGCGCTGCGATGTGCGCACGTGCAGGCTGACGCGCGACAACAACTCGCCGGGCGTTGAGGGTTTCGTGATGTAGTCGTCGGCGCCGGCGGTGAATGCCTGGACCTTGCGTGCTTCGTCGTCGCTTTCCGAAAGCGCGATGATGGGCAGCTTGCTTGTTGCAGGCTGCGCGCGCAGCAGTTTGCAGAGGGCGAGACCATCGACGCCCGGCATCTCTAGATCGAGGGCGACCAGGTCGCAACGAACACCTTTCAAGACACGCAGCGCGGAGGCGGCTTCGGTGGCAGTCACGACACGGTACTGTGCAGCCTCGAAGATTTCGCGGAACCGGTCGCGTGCAGCCGCGTCGTCGTCAACAATTAAGAGTGTGGCGCTGTGATTTTCGGCGGGAGCTACCATGCTTTCAGCAGAGACAGGTCGTGAACACATGCCTCAGTGCGATTGAAAGCGATGAGTGAGGGCTATGTCAAGATATTGATCAGCGGGGGCAAGCCCCTCTTCCTGACTTGTTCTCTTTCAAGGCGCTCAACATAGGAACAAGTC
>DATFDT010000278.1:0-13436 GCA_035251975.1 Pyrinomonadaceae bacterium
TAGGGTAAAGCGGGGGCAAGCCCCTCTTCCTGACTTGTTCGCTTTAACCGGTGTCACCCCTCTTTACGTCAACCACGTAACAGCGTTCCCCTGATCTGCGTCGGCAAACTGTAAACCGAGTCGATCGATACGACTGCCATCTCGCCAGCGGCACTGAATGCGAGACCGATGAGATTCACTCCGGCCACTACCAGCTTCGCATCAACTCCGTCAGGTGCGATGCGAACGATGCCACGCCGCCCGCGCAATGCCGCCGCAACGTACAAGTTGCCGTCCCGATCGAACGCGAGACCCTGAGGCCGCCCCAGACCTTTATAAAATTGGTCGATATCGCCATCAGGATTGATCCGCCAGATCGAGTCGAAGCTCGTGACCGTTGGTCCAGCGACGTACAGCGAATCGTCAGGACCAAACGCCAAATGAAATGCTGAAACCGATGGCTCGAGTTGCGTCCACGCTCGCTCTTCACCGATCCCATTCACCTTAAAGATCGTTCCCGTGCGATCGCCGATATGCATCAAGCCGTCGCTATTGAACGCGATACCGGTCGCCACTCCGAGATTGCGCGAAAACGAAACTGCCTCTTTAAACGGAGTGATCTTGTAAACAGTTCCTTCAAGCCTGCTGGTCACAAACATCTGACCGTCAGGACCAAACGCGATGCCGGTCGGATTTGCGATGTCGCCTGAATACTCGGAAACATCGCCACTGATGTCGATGCGAAACAACGTCACCGGCAACTCTTCTCCACGCGAACCCGAACGCGTGACGAATAGCGCGCCATCGTCAGGATCAAACGCCGGATTCGAAACAGGATGAAGATCGCCCGCGAGCTTTCTCGCGACGGTAATGTACGCAGGCTCGCTCGCCTCGTCACCACTCCACAACGTGACCGGCAATCGTCCACCATTCGTCTCAGGCACGATCGCCATCACGCGCCGCGGCCCAAGTGCGACTGTCTGCGCCGGCGTATCACCAATGAGCACGGCACACTTCGACGGCTCGTGCGTGTCAAAGCCCGCGCAATCAATCACGATCTCACCGCCCGCAATCGCATACGGCGGATCGACAGCCACAATTTTCCCTGCGCTACCCATAAAAGTTGTTCATCATAGCATTCATCCACAGATTCCACAGATTTTCCTAAACAATCTGCGTCATCTGTGGATGGCTTCGTATGTTATAATTCGCCCCCGCATAGGAAGGAAAAGGCTATTACAACCGTTCTAGGCAACACTCTAGGGCTTAAACCAAATCAACTGCGGCGTATCGAAAAGCTGTACACTCGGCGCATACCTCCCGATCAAATCGTTACACCTGAGTTTGCACGCCAACTGGGCGAATTGTCCCACGAAACACGACGGCAAATCGGCGCTCTCATCGACCGCCAGGGTCACATTCAATACGTGATGGTGGGCGACAACCGTCGCATCGAGCTGCCTGACTTCAAACGCGTTCGCGTCGCTTCGGGAAGATTTCGCGGCCTGCGTTGCGTACACACGCACCTGCGCGGCGAACCGCTCACACAAGACGACTTAACCGACCTTGCGCTCCTGCGTCTGGACCTGATGGCGGCGATCGACGTCGACGCCGAATCAGGACTGCCTGGTCTCGTCCGTGCCGCACACTTGTTACCTTTGCACGCAGGCGATCTCGACAACGCCACTACACCGGAGCTCTACGCGTTTCTCGAACCGAAGATCCCATCGCAACTCGATCACGATTTTCGGGAGCTGATCAACTCGCTCGAAGAAGAGATGACGCGCAACCGTCGCACAGCACGTCGCGCGGAAGTACGTGACCGGACGATTCTCGTCGGCGTTGCGACCGGTTCAGTTGCTGACGCGGAAGAGTCGATGGCGGAACTCGCCGAGCTTGCAACGTCTGCTGGAGTCGTGGTCCAGGATCGGATCATTCAACGCCGCCAAGCGATCGATCCGCGCACGGTGCTCGGTCGTGGCAAACTCGACGAGTTGATCATTCGTGCGCTACAGCTTGGTGCTGACATGCTCGTGTTCGATAGTGAGCTGTCACCGGCGCAAGTGCGATCGTTATCGGAAGCAACGGATCTCAAGGTGATCGATCGATCGCAGTTGATACTCGACATCTTCGCGCAACGCGCACAATCAAAAGAAGGAAAGATCCAGGTCGAGCTCGCGCAATTGAAATATCTGTTGCCGCGTTTGATCGCAGGTCAGGATTCGGCGTTCTCGCGTTTGGCGGGCGGCATCGGCGGCAGAGGTCCCGGTGAAACGAAACTGGAAACCGATCGTCGTCGCGTGCGCGATCGCATCAATCGCCTCGAGCGTGAGATTGAAGCACTACAACAGCGGCGTCAGGAGCGTCGCAAAGGTCGCACGAGACACGGGTTGCCGGTCATCTCGATCGTCGGTTACACCAACGCCGGAAAATCCACGCTGCTAAACGCACTGACGAAAAGCGACGTACACGCCGAGCAGCGCATGTTTGCCACGCTCGATCCGACTTCGCGCAGACTGCGTTTGCCGCGCGAGCAGGAAGTTATTATCAACGACACTGTCGGATTCATTCGCGCGCTGCCACCGGATCTACTGTCGGCCTTCCGCGCGACGCTCGAAGAGATTAGCGACAGCACCTTGTTGATTCACGCGGTAGACATTTCGAATCCGCGCTGGGTGCAGCAGGTTCAGTCAGTGAAGCGAATCCTCGCTGATCTAAAACTGGCAGAGATTCCGTCGATACTGGCGCTCAACAAGGCTGACCTTGTCGACGCAGAGACTGTGGAAGCGGCAGTGCGGCAAGCGCGACAGCTCGATAGCGGCGAAACCGTTGTCATCTCCGCGATCAAGCCATCGACGCTCGATGCACTACTGGAAAAGGCGGGAGCAGTCCTGGCCCGTAACCTGGCCGCTGCGTAAGTGGCAATTTGGATTTCTCTGCGGTCCTCTGCGTATCTCTGCGGTCTCTGCGTTGAAATAGCCCGTTTAACGCAGAGACCGCAGAGATACGCAGAGGACCGCAGAGGATTACTTCTGAAATGGGACTTCGTCCACGATTCAAAACTCCATTCAGTCAGGCGCGCGATAAGGTGATCGCTTACGCATTGCGGCCGCTAATGGTGTTCAAGCCGCGCACGCGCTTTCTGATCGCCTGCAGCGCCCTCGTTCTCCTGACCACTCTTCTACTCCTCACCAATCGCGGCTCCAGTTTCAACGATAATTACAAGCTCGGCGAAGTACTCAGTCGCTCCATCATCGCTCCCAGCGATCTGAGTGCGGTGGACCAGGCCGAAACTGAACGACGTAAAAACGTCGCGAGAGAAACGTCTCGCCCCGTCTTCAATTTCGACTCGAGCCGCGGGGAAACGTCGGTACAAAGCTTTCGCGCAGACTGGGACGACCTGAAGGTCCAATCAGAGCAAGGGCAAAGCAAGTCGCTCGTGTGGAGCGGTGAAGGTGGTCCTGCAGTCGCGCAAGCGATCGCCGCGCACAACTTTAACGAAACCGATCTCGAACGCATCGCCTCGATCCTGCGCGACAGCAGTGCCGGATACATTTACGACGACGCTGAAGCGGACCGTTTGCAACGCGAAATTGTGCTGATTGACGTTCGCAATTCAAGCTCGCCCGTGATCGTGCCGGCGCCACGAACGGGAATGAAGGCGCTTTCGACCGCGCGCCGGACCCTCGAACAGCGAATCGTCAACTTACCTGGTTGGTCAGCCGCGCAAAAAAACGCGCTCAATGCTGCCTTGGCGCCGCTGATTCGTCCGAACGTTGTCCTCGATCCATCCGCTACTGCAACTGCCCGTGAAACTGAGGCCAGTAGCGTCGAGCCGGTCGTGATCTCTTTGAAACGCAATCAAGTGGTCGCGCGCGAAGGCGACACTGTGACGCCCGGTATTCTCGCGCAGATCAACGCGATCAAGAGCTCGGGCAATTCAGGCCGGCCCTGGAACAACCTCGTCGGATTGTTGCTCGTGGTGATTGCGGTCTACTGGGTCGCCTGGAAGTTTGCAGAGCACCGCAGCAGCAGCAGCTTGAGTTTAAGTAAACACAAAGCGTTTGCCCTCGTCGGTTCGGCAATTCTGGTGCAGACCGCGCTAATGAAAGTGGGCTTCGCTTTCGGCGACAGTATGGCGGCGCGGATGCAGCCGCCGTTCAACGATCCAGTCATCTGGAACTTCGCCATCCCTTACGCCGCCGCCGCGCTGCTCGTCGCGATGCTGGTCGACACGCAACTCGCTTTTCTTACTGGAATCATCACTGCGCTCTTTGCGGGAATGCTGGCGCCGACCGGAATGCAGAAAGCACTCTTCGCGATGGTTTCGTGTTCGTCAGCCATCTACGGCATCGGTCGTTATCGCGAGCGACAGTCAGTGACGCTCGCCGGTCTGCTCGTCGGTGGTGTGAACGCGGTGATGGCTATCGCGCTCATCGCGTATTCCGAACAGCCACTCACGTTCCGCACGATTCTGATGGCTGCGGCTGCGGGAATCACTGGCGGACTGCTGACCGCTGTGTTCACCGCAGGCGGGCTGCCGATCAACGAATCGCTCTTCGGGATACTGACTGACGTCAAACTGCTGGAGCTTTCAAACGCCGATTTGCCGGTGCTCGGCCAGCTCGCGATGCGCGCGCCGGGCACGAATCAACACTCGCATGCAGTCGGGCAGCTTGCGGAAGATGCGTGTCGCGCTGTCGGTGCTAATCCCCTGCTCGCGCGCATTGGCGCCCTCTATCACGACATCGGCAAACTCGCCGCGCCCGAGTATTTTGTCGAGAACCAGCAGGGCGACAACCCACACGATCGACTGCGTCCGTACCAGAGCGCGAAGATCATCACGAGCCACGTGACCTACGGAGCGAGACTCGCGAAAGAAATCGGTCTGCCGAAAAGCATTGCCGACTTCATTCCGCAACACCACGGCACGCGCACGCTGCACTACTTCCTGCGTAAGGCACAGGCGCAAGCGAAACCCGGCGAGAATGTTGACGAAGGTGACTTCCGTTATCCTGGTCCAAAACCGCAATTCAAGGAAGCGGCGATCATGATGCTGGCGGATTCGTGTGAAGCGGCCGCAAGATCCTTAGCGCGACCCGA
Source organism: Pyrinomonadaceae bacterium (assembly GCA_035251975.1). Lineage (GTDB taxonomy): Bacteria > Acidobacteriota > Blastocatellia > Pyrinomonadales > Pyrinomonadaceae > PSRF01. Next base: position 5,083 of record DATFDT010000278.1, read on the forward strand.
TCCGGAAAACATTCGCGCGATCGTGTTGAAGATCGTCGATGCGATCATCAGCGATGGCCAGCTCGACGAGTGTGACATCACATTGCAGGAGTTGACGACGATCCGCGAGGCGATGATCAGCGCGTTGACGGCGATCTATCACGCGCGGATCGACTATCCCGGATATAACCCACCCGCGATGACTGGACCACTACCACCGCTACCGGCAGGCAATCTCGACAGCGAAGAGCGCGGCATCACCTACAGCAAACCCTCCGAAGTTCCCATCAGCCGCGGCGGCGAAGTGGAAGACGAAGCCGTGCCACGAAAAGTCAGCAAACGTTAATCCGGCTTTTAAATCCGTGTAATCTGTAGTTAAAACTTTTCTTTGAGTTTCGAGTAGACGGTAGGAAGGTCTTCGGGGAGCACACGTGTTTCCCCAACCGTCGTCATGAAATTCGTATCGCCAGCCCATCGCGGTAGCAGATGAATGTGCAGATGGTCGGCGATGCCCGCTCCCGCAGCCAGCCCGAGATTCATTCCCATGTTGAACCCCGCCGGTTTGTAAACCTCACGCAAAGCGGCCAGCGCGCGTTTCGTCTGGTCCATCATCTCGTCCGTGATCTCTTTCGCGGTGGAGTCAAACTCGCTCGTGTGCAGGTACGGAACGATCATCAGGTGTCCGCTGATGTACGGGTAGAGATTCAGCAACACAAAACAGTGCTGCGCGCGATGAAGCACAAAGTTCTCTTCATCGTGCTCGGGATCGCTCGCGATGGCGCAGAACACACAACCATCTTTCTGCGCATCAACACCTGATGCGATGTACCTGGCGCGCCAGGGACTCCACAATCTCTCCAATTCAGGCACCTCGACTTGGTTGGAGCTTAAAGGATGGGCGGGCGATGAGTGTCGTCACTGATCGGGCGTGCAGAGTTTGCCGCCGATGCATGTGAGCCGTTATCGTCGTTGATGAGTTCTTTCAATTCTTTGCCGGGTTTGAAATACGGAACTCGCTTGGCCGGGATGCTCACGGGATCGCCCGTTTTGGGATTTCTACCGCGCCGCGCCCCACGCTCTCGCACGCGAAAACTCCCAAAGCCACGCAACTCAATCTTCTCGCCCTGATTCAGGGTTTCAATGATGCTTTCAAATACGATCTCTACTAAACGCTCGGCGTCTTTCTTCGTAAGCTCAGCCGCTCGAGCTACGTCTTCGACGAGTTCCGCTTTAGTCATGCATTACCTCGAGTGTTTGAAATATAACGTCTTGATAATGGCGAGGTTATGTGATCCGTACACTACCAGAAAAGCGACAGGTGGGGCAAGAGTTTAGCGCATACGCCGAAGGCGTTCGCTAATTGCAGCCCAGGGTTGGAGCGCCAGCGACAACCCTGGGTAGCAATCAAAAGAAATATAAACCCCTGAAAGGGTTTTCGCGGTTGGCGAACCCTTTCAGGGTTCGAACATATCTGTTTGGTGTTCCCAGGGTTCTCGCTTCGCTTCGAACCCTGAGCTGAAATTGGCGAACGCCTTCGGCGTTATTCGTTGTTGTCGGGTTTACTCAGGCCGAAGTCGGCCAGCTCGCCGAGGGAGGCCATGCCGCCGCCAGCTTCTGACGAGTAGATCTTCGTGTCGAGGATTGGCTCGTCCTTGCCGACTGCGCGTGCCGACAGACCAATTTTCTTGGTCTCGGGATCGATGCGCAGGATCTTGAAGTCCATCTCCTGGCCGAGCTGCACTACGTCTTCCGGCTTCGCCACACGCTCTTCCGAAAGCTCCGAGATGTGACAGAGACCTTCGAGATTGTCGTCCAGCTCAATAAACGCTCCGAAGTTAGCAAAGCGCGCCACCTTCCCGTGAACCACGTCACCGGGTTTGTGCTCGTTGGTGAACTTCTCCCAGGCATTGGGTTCGAGGTCTTTGATCGAAAGCGACAGGCGACGATTCTCGGTGTCGATGCTCGTGATCACGGCATCGATCTCCTGTCCTTTCTTCAACACTTCGCTCGGATGCTTGATACGCCGCGACCACGAAATGTCTGACACGTGAACAAGACCGTCAACACCGTCTTCGATCTCGATGAACGCACCAAAGTCCGTCAGGTTTCTGACGCGTCCATGAACGCGCGTGCCAACCTGGTAACGCTCGTGCAGCGTCTGCCACGGATTCTCCTGCACCTGCTTCATGCCGAGACTGATGCGACGCGCTCTCGGATCGACACTCAGCACTTCAACCTCGACCATGTCGCCCGGATTAACAACCTTGCTCGGGTGCTTCACGCGCTTGGACCAGCTCATCTCCGAAACGTGGACCAGGCCCTCAACGCCCGGTTCGAGCTCGACGAACGCGCCGTAGTCAGCGACGCTCGCCACGCGCCCACTCACACGCGTACCGACCGGGAAACGCTCTTCAACACTGGACCACGGATCCGGCAGCAGTTGCTTGTAACCCAACGACACACGCTCGCGATCGCGATCAAACTTCAGGACTTTCACCTGGATCGTGTCGCCGACTTTGAACAGCTCATTCGGGTTCTGTAGCCGGCCCCACGACATGTCAGTCACGTGCAAGAGGCCATCGACGCCGCCGAGATCGACGAATGCGCCGTAGTCAGTAAGGTTCTTGATCTGCCCCTCGACCACGATGTCTTCTTCGATCTGCTGCAGCGTTTGATCTTTTCTGCCAGTGTTCTCCTGCTCGATGACGGCTTTGCGAGACAAGACCACATTGGACCGCTTGCGGTTCAGCTTGATCACTTTGGCTTCAATGATCTGGTTGCGCAAGCTGTCGAGATTGCGCACCGGACGAACATCAACCTGCGAGCCGGGCAGGAACGCCGCGATACCATCGATGTCAACTCGGAGGCCGCCCTTGATGCGATCGATCACGCGACCCTTGACGCTCGAGCCGTCGCGATAAGCCTTCTCGAGATCGTCCCAGGCTTTCATGCGCACAGCGTCGGCGCGAGAAAGGACTGGAAGCCCGTCGGCTGTTTCCATGCTCTTGACGAGCACTTCAACTTCGTCGCCGGCTTTGACTGTAAGCTGGCCGTTCTCGGTGAACTCGGCCGGGTTAACAATGCCTTCCGACTTGTATCCAAAGTCGATGACCACTCCGCGTTCGCTCAAGCCAACGACGGTGCCGCGAACGACTTCGCCTTCTTCGAGCGTCGCCTGTTCCTGCTCGAACTGATCGAGGAGTTGACCAAAATCGACGTCGCCGCCTGCGCGTGCCTCGTCTGTTTCGTCTGTTTCGGGGGTGTGGGTTGTTGTTACTGGTGCGGGTTGAGAAGCCATAGCGTTTTCTTGCGGCGTAGTCGTCTCCGGCTCGCCGGATGTTGAATTGTTGACCTCGCTGTTGTTCAGCTTGGGTTGTTCACTAGACATTGACACTCCTGTAGGCCCGGTACCTTTCAGCGCGTGGCAGATCTTATCGCGCCTCGCTGGCTGGAAACAATCAGCGCAGGACTTCGCTGCCTGCGTGACAGCGTGCAGCGGCCTTTAGCTTGATTGACCTTGGCGTTGTCGGGAGTTGAAGGCTGGCGAGGAAGCGAGCCGTTTGGATTTGAAATGTTAATTTGTTTCGATTACCGCCCTGCCGTAGTTACCCCGCTTGGTCCGACAAACACCCGCCGCCTTTTTACCGGGTAGGGCGGCAATGTACACGCCTGTATAAGCGCATGTCAAGGAAAGCGGAGCAAAGTTAGATCTTCTTTAAATATAGGTCCTATATGATATAGGACCTATACCAGATCACTGCGCTGCTGAGACGGCGTCCCCGGTTCGCGGCACAACGTAAACGCCGGCCGAGTGTGAACCTACAAACAACACGTTCTGATCGTGGGCATCAAACGCGAGCGCCCAGATCCGCTGGCTCGGTAAACGCCGGCCTTTCGGATCGATTCGCGCCCACGTCATTCCGGCGTTCGTGGTGCGGTAAACACCGCCGCCGACCTCGCTTATTTGATATGCGTTGCCAACAAACACCTCGTCGCCATTGCGCGGGTTGATCAGAATGCTGGTGAAGTCGCCGTATGGCAGGTTTCCGCCACGGATCTTGAACGACTTGCCACCATCATGCGAGACGAACAGTGCCTGTTTCGTTCCCACGTAAATGTAATCAGGCCGTTGCGGATCCTGAGCAATCGTGTTGATGGGCACGTCACGCGGTACACCGTCGAGTTGTCGCCACGTCTTTCCAGCATCGCGCGACATCACAACGCCGGCGGCAGGTGTTCCGACAATAATCGTTTCGGGCTGTTGCGTGGTGGTGGAAATACAGGCAGTGCGCGGATCTAAGCTACCGTACGAAAGTTTTTCCCAACCCTTCGAAGGATCGAGGGTGCGATAGAGACCGCTGTTGGTACCTGCAAGAATCGCGGGCTTCTGAGTTTCGGGGTCGACAGTGTGAACCATCGTGTTCACGGCGTCGGCAATAATTAGATCCGTTCGCGCAGCCGCAGATGGATCACTGCTCTTGCCTACACCAAGCGCTGCGAGCGTGATTGAATCGAGTTTTCCCGTCACCGGCAGGTGTCGATCGCCCTGAAACTTCTTCACGGCGGCAGTCGTCTCTGGACCAGGTTTACCGTCCGGCTCACCGAGATGATAACCGGCGGCTTTGAGCGCTTCCTGTGCCTGCATGGTTATCTCAGTCAGAGTTGGTCCAGTGCGGCGCTTCGTCGTTGCTACAGTGGGTTTTGTTTTCGATCTCGTGGTTTTCTTTGCGGACGCTTTCTTCTTCTCCACTGCCCACACAGGCGCCCATGAAGCGCCACGATTCGTTGATTTGTAAACTCCGAGGTTCGTTCCCAGATAGATGATGTTGGCATCACTCGCGTCCTGAAGGATCGCGTAGGTGATGAGACGTGAAGGCATGCTACGCATCGAGGGACGCCAGCTTTCGCCGTTATCGTCACTGACAAAGAAGAAGCCGCCGCCGGTTGCCGTGTTGATGGTGGAAGCGTAAACGCGATTTGGCATTTCACGATCGGCGAGAATCGCATTTGCGAAGCGACCACTAAAGCCACCGTTGGTCGGAGTGAACGACTTACCGCCGTCATTCGAAACCATCACGCCGTAGTTGTTCGTGCCGATGAAAATCATGTCGGGCCGTGATGGATGAACGGCGATCGAGTTGATTTCGAGTTGGCGCGAAGTCGTCACCATCCACGAATCCGCCGCGCCGCTTTTGTCAGACAGCCAGAAACCCTCTGTCGTGCCGGCGAAGACCATTCCCGGAACTGACGGGTGCTGAAGGATAGCGCGCGTGCGGCGCGACTGCGAAGGAATGCCCTGCACCTTGCGCCACTCCTCACCCGCGTTCTTGCTTTCGTAAATGCCGCTGCAAGCTGAGGCGATGATGTGATTGGGATCGCGTGGATCTATGTCGATCGCAAAGATGTCGGAGTCGTCGATGATGCCGTTCTTGATCGACTTCCAGCTTTTGCCTCCGTCCACTGATTTATACGGAAGATAGAACGTTCCCGCATAAATCGTGTCGGACGTGCGCGGATCGATCGCCAGCGATTCGACGTGAATCAGGCCTGCCTGGCTCTGCGTCGGCAGTTGTTTCCAGCTTTGGCCCGCATCGTCGGAGCGGAAAACGCCGGTGAACGTGCCGGCGATCAGCGTGTCGGGATCTGATTCCGACTGGGCGAGTGAATGGATCGCCTCGTTCTTCAGCTCCGAGCTCTCACGCCATGTTGCCCCGCCGTCAGTCGACTTGAAAAAACCGCCCGGCAGGTTGTGCCGGTGCGCACCGACAAACAACGTGCGCGAGTTGCGTGGGTCAACGATGATGTTATCGACGAAGAGTCTCGGCTTGCCGAAGTTATAAAGGAGCTGCCACTGCTTACCGCCATCGGCCGACGTGTAAATCTGGCCGTCGAGCGTTCCGAAATAGAAACGATCGGGATTTTGGGGATCGACTACGAGGGCGCGAACGTCACCGCCCTGAGGGCCGGTGGTGCGCCAGTCGTTTGAATACAGTGCGGGATCGGACGGATCTCCATCCGCGAAGGCACCGGTAGTAAAAGAGAAGACAGCTAAAAGAGCAATGACGAGGGGGAGAAGCGTCGCAATTCGTTTCATCGTTATTTCATCCAGGGGTCTACTGCATCCGGAGCACACCGCTCACCGTGACCCCCTAGTTTATTACAGAATTCTTGCTTTGTATCCTAAAAGCTCTGGGGCGAGGGTAGGATGCGCCACAAACGGAAGAAGTAGCCACAAAAAAGTGCAAAACGATTAATGAAGTTGACGCTCGTCATTCATCAACTTAGTTGTGCTTTTGTGCCTTCTTGTGGTCAAAGAAAATCGGGCGATGCCGTGAAGCATCGCCCGACTGGTTAAGGATTTGGCTAAGCCAAAGCCTGGTGTTTATTCATCTCCCCTGCGCCGGCGCGGAGCTCTTCCTCTCCTGCATTCCGGACAAGGCTCGATCGCGCCTGTGTTGTCAACCGTAGGTGCGGCTGCGCCTTGCGGCACGACCCAGAGTTGAACCGTCAGGTCTGCACGGCAACCACCGTCAACGACCGTGATGCGTCCAGCTTCGATTCCGCGCGTATTGACGAGATAGTCCTTGGCGCGGTCGCCACGCTGTTGTGCTTCACCAGCACAGCTACCGTAGACGAGGATCGTACCAGTTGATCCTGGCTCGTTCTGGAGCTGGATTGCGTAGTTGTCGAGTCTGGCCTTCTCATCGTTGAAGCGGATGTTGCCATACTCGTCAAACTTGCGAGCCGGTGTCGGCGGCGGCTTCACGCTGGTCGTGCACGAAGCGCTCGTGCCGGTGCAGCTCGGATCCGCTCCGCCAACGCTAACCGTTGCAGTCACGCTCTGGCCACCCAGACCGTTTGTATCAACGGTGATTGTCGACGTTCCCTGACCACTCGAGATCGTTCCAGCGGAGACTGACCAGTTATAGGTCGCCCCAGCCGGTCCATTCGAGACGCTGGCCGTGAAAGTGACTGGTTGATTTGCTTCGACGTCAGTCGGGCAGCTCACCGATACTACCGGGCATGGCGGCGGCGGCGGTACGCAGCCGGTGCAGTCTGCAACCGTCACGGTCGTGTTACCGCTGGCGGTGTGCTGATTGCCGTCATTGACTTCGACAGTCGCTGTATAGCTGCCATTTGCGACGCCACTAAGATCCCAGGTTACCTGGCGACCTTCACCGCTCAAGCGGCCACCGGTTACTGACCAGGTATAGAGTAACTGGTCGTTATCCGGGTCTGACGCATTCGCGACGAGTGTTACTTCGCTGCCAGTCGGTGTGCAGGACGATGAAGACTGTCCCGGCGGGCACGGACGTAGTATCGAAGCCATCGACGGCGTGATGCTGGAGACGGTTGGCGCCGTGTTGGGTGGTGGCGGTATCTCACGCGCGTTGCGACGTCCGGCCCAGAACTGAAAGATGAAACCGTTCGGCTCTTCCGAGAATATGTATCCGATCGGGAAACCCTGCGATGTCACCGGACGCGACGTGCCCGGCACGACCACCAGTCCTCGTCCAATCACGTTTACATTCGTGACCTGCGAAATCGGAATGGTAGCGTCAACAGGGTTGAAATGGTCCATATCCTGTTGGTTCAGGTGACGGCGATAAGCGAGGCCGATACCGAACCAGCGACGCGGATAAATCTTGATACCGCCAATCACTTCAACCGGATTGTTATTGAACGCATTCGGCGTGTGACCACCGACGTAGGTTGTCGATCTAACTTCAGCGACCGGCTGGAAGTGCTCGTTGATCGGGAAGTCGAATCCGACACCGGCAAGGAGTTCATCCGGACGATCCAACAACACGAAGTCGCCACCGGCGCCCTTCGGATTGCTGTTCAGGACGTAGCCGCCGTTGGCTGACACGTTAACGTGCGTGCCAAGACGACCATCGACGACACCAACCAAACCGAAGTCACCGATATCACCACCCGGACCAGCACCGCGCTGCATCTGGTTGAAGCCTGACAACTCGTCGGCTTTATCCAGCCACCAGCGATAGAACGGGATGAGCGCAACACCCAGCGGATTGTTCGGGCCGGTGAAACGAATCTTGGCGCCAAACACCATGTTGTTGAAATTGCTCTCGCCGTACAGACGGTTCACAAACGGCGCATCGGGCAAATAGCTCGGCGCGACGGTGAACGTGAGCGGCACGGTGATCGGCAGCGTCAGCGCCGTTGCGGGCAACGTCGTCGTCGCCAGCACTACGCCCGGCAGGATGCCGCCTACCGGAGAACCGACGCCCGGGAAATTGTCAGCCGGTCCAAAGTTGCCGCTGTTCGGCTGCGTAACCGGAGGCCCAAGCTGCGCGTTGAAGCCCGGGAAGCCAAACTGCTGCTGTCCCGGCGCGAGGCCGAACGTTCCGGCG
>DATFDT010000279.1:0-45421 GCA_035251975.1 Pyrinomonadaceae bacterium
CTTCCAACAGCGGGGGCAAGCCCCTCTTCCTGACTTGTTCTAACTCACCTCTCGCTTATGTCCCTTGACGCACACACTTTAACGAAATCTTCGTAACGCTCTCGCAGTTTTCCTCCGCTAAAAGTTCTCACTGGCTAGGTAGGGAGGCCCTCCTCAGTGAGAAACTTTTCAATCTTCGAGCGAGCCCTCAAGTTCTCCACACAGAACGTTGAGAACGTTGGCGAAATTGCGAGCCTCGCCCGACGCGACTTCCAACGCGAAAGTTTTATCTGTCACACCACCACCGCCTCGGTCGAGTACGGCTGCCTGATGATCGAAAACGCGATTCTGCTCCGAACCAATCGCTCGGGCAGGGTCTACGCGGGTGTCGAGAAGTTTTCGATGCTGCAACCGATCATCGATCGCTACATGCGCATCGCAGACGTGTCAGAGTCGGTCTATTTATTCGGACAGGACGATTGGCGACCACCGCGACATCCGAACATCAGGCTTATCACTTTGAATAAGGATTTTCGGCTGGCCCGCGAGTGGTTTGTAATTACACACTCAAAGTCGTTGAGCTGCGCGCTTGTCGCCTTTGATGAGGCTGGTTCAGATTCAATGCCCGAGCAGATCAGGTACTGGGCGTTGAAGACGAGTAACACTCAATTCGTTGCCGAGCTGGCAAACGCAGTTGAAGGCGTGATCGATTGGTCGCTCGCCGCTTAAGTCGCTCCGCTTACGACTGAACAGATTCGGATTCGATGATGGGCCGTTCGACGAGCAAGGGCGTTTTCATCGTGTCCTTCTGCCCGCGCGGAGTTTTCGGTGCTTCGACGTTTGAGGTCAGTACGCGCCGGATTCGCCGGGGTAGTAGTTTGCCTGCGAGAAGCGCAGTGGCTCCGACCAGTTCCACCACGTCTCCACCACCACGCCAATGCTCGCGCACGACGCGCGGATCAGTCACAGTCATCAAACGCAGCAACGTCAACGCGACCAGGTAAGCATCGTCTACCTGGCCCACAAACGGCAGCATGTCCGGGATGAAATCGAGAGGCATGAACGCGTAGAGAATCGCACCCGCAACGAGGAGCCGCTCCTTTGCCGGCACTCTCGGATCGACCATCAACCGCGCGCTCAGCAAAAGCAGGTTGGGGATGACGAGGAGCAGGTTGGTCATACGACTTCGCAGGTTTAATTCTGACATGCGGAGGATTATACAGAACCGTGCTGATCCGTGTAATCTGTGGCAACATTAACGCCCATGGACATCCTCGATCGCATCCGACAGCGCGCCGCGTCAAGGCCGCAACACATTGTCCTGCCTGAGGGTAATGACCCGCGCACGGTAGCTGCGGCTGCCGAAGCTACAGCTCAGCGCACGGCACGTATCACGCTCCTCGGTGACGACGAAAAAATTCGCTCGATCGCTCGAGATAATCGACTCGATCTCGGTGGTGTAACGATCATCGATCACAAGCGCGCGGCTGACTTCGAGAAGATGGTCTCGCTGTTTCATGACTTGCGTCGCGCCAAAGGACTGATGGCCGACGAAGCGCGGACGCTCGTGTCAGATCCTTTGTATTACGGTAACTTGATGGTCCGGTCGGGTCTTGCTGATGGTTCGGTTGCGGGTGCGACAAACACGACGAGTCACACTGTTCGCGCGGCGCTTCATTGCATCGGCGTCAGGACGGGATTCAAGCTGGTGTCGAGTTTCTTTCTGATGGCGCTGCCGAATGCTAATTTCGGACACGATGGCGCGATGATCTATGCGGACTGTGGCGTGGTGATCGAACCGAGCGCCGTCGAGCTTGCGGAGATCGCGCTTGCGGCGGCAGATTCCTGCCGGGCATTACTAGGAACAGAGCCACGTGTGGCGCTGTTGTCGTTCTCAACGAAAGGGAGCGCGAAACATCGTTTGATCGACAAAGTTGTTGAAGCGACGCGGACCGTGAAGGCGCGTGCACCCGAATTGCAGGTTGATGGAGAGCTTCAGGCGGACGCGGCGCTGGTTCCGGCCGTAGCCGAGTCCAAAGCGCCGGGATCGGCGGTTGCGGGACGTGCGAACGTGTTGATCTTTCCTGATCTGCAGGCTGGAAACATCGCTTACAAGTTAACCGAACGCCTGGCGGGCGCCACCGCCATCGGACCGATTCTGCAGGGTTTGGACAAACCCGCGAACGACCTCTCTCGCGGCTGCACGGCGCGCGACATCGTGGACGCAATCGCAATAACGGCAGTCCAAGCTCAGGCGCGGAAAGCATAAGAAATACTCCCGCAACGGCGCAGCGGCGCAACGAAGCCAGCCGAAGGTCTTAACTTTGCGCGTTGCGCCGCTGCGTGAGAAAGCCTAATCAGGCAACGTAGCCTTCTCTAAGGCATCAAACAGCCGATTCCCACAATGTGGCTGAAACGCACAACTGGTCTTCTCGTAATAGCGGCTCTGTTTTCTCTTGCCGCCACGCAGATCTCCAGCCAGGAACCCGCGAAACCAAAACCGTCGCCTTCTCCAACTCCTGAAGAGACAGAGAAAATCTTTACTGAAGAAGTCCGGCTGCCGGTCATGGCCTTCGACGCCTACGGGCACTACGATCCGACACTCGAACTCGACGACGTTCTCGTGCTCGAAGACGGCGTCGCCCAGCAAATCCGTAGCGTCCGGCACATTCCGGCAAACGTCTTGTTTGTGCTCGACACAGGCGGTGACCAGAGCGGCATGGGCGGCATGTCGAAGAAGACGAGTCTGACGCGCGATGTTGCATCGCAGCTCGTGGCGAGACTTGAAAACGGCGCGTCGATCGCGGTCATGCAATCGGGTAATGCTGCTGAGTTGTTGCAACCATGGACCACCGATAAATCGGTCGTGTTAAAGACGCTGAAGAACAAACTGATCTCAGCGAAACGGTCCAGGATCTCCGAAGCGATTTCGAATGCGGGTGCGCAATTGAAAGATCGTCCGGAGGGAAGTCGTCACGTTGTGATGATCACTGATGGCGTCGACTCGCCCGGCAGCAAAATCGATCGTGCCGCAGCGATGAAGAACCTGATCGCCGCACGCGCCACGGTCCACATCATCAGCTATACAGAGTTTGTGCGACAGAAGGATCCTGACAAGTCGAACAAAGTATCGACTGGTCAACGCCCACCGAGCTCCGATCCGATTACGGCCACTGATCCGACACTTCCTCCCGGCACCACGCGCTCGCCATCTTTCGGTATCGGCGTTCGTTTCGATCCGGCGATGAAGCGCATGCGCAAGGCTTACGAAGCGGAAGTGAAGAAGAGCCAGGAGACTTTGAAGAATGTCGCTGATGAGACGGGCGGGAAGATGATGTTGCCGCTCAACGCTCAGGAGATGCTGGCCGAAGCGAACGAAGTCGCACGCGCGATTGGCGCTGAATACGTTGTCACTTATCGTCCCAAGCGGCCACTTGCAGAAGCGAAGCCGGGCGAATATCGACGCATCGAAGTCGCGTCACGCCGCGTCGGCCTCAGTCTCCAATCACGCCGCGGCTACGTCGTTCCTCAGACAAATTAGCCACAGATTATACGGATTTTAAAGACTGATCAGCGCTGATCGGTCTTTAAAATCCGTATAATCTGTGGCTAATTTATCTGACTACGGCTTCGAGGCCTGATTCCATCATGCTCATCACCTGGCGCACGTCAAACTGATCGGGCTTCGGCATCAACGACTGCCGGTGCAACTCTTCCCAATCACTTTTCGGCACGCGATGAAACGCCTCCACGATTTTTGGATCGAACTGCCGGCCAGCCCAGTCGTCCAACTCCTGCGCTGCGGCTTCGTAAGGCTTCCCACGTCGATACACACGATCGCTCGTGATCGCGTCGAACGCATCAGCAACCGCAAAGATACGCGCGTTGATGTCGATCTCTTCGCGACGCAAACCGAACGGATAACCAGTGCCGTCCCACTTCTCATGATGTTGGGCCACCACGCGCGCCGCGCCTTCGAGAAACTCGATGCCGCGCAGGATCTGTTGCCCGTGAAGCGGATGTTCGCGCATGCGCACCCACTCTTCCTCCGTGAGCTTCGCCGGCTTGCGCAGGATCGAATCCGGCACGCCAATCTTGCCGATGTCGTGTAGCAGCGAGCCAAACTCCAGCGCTTTCATTGCTTCGCTGCTCAAACCGTATTCGCGTCCGAGTCGCAGGCTGTAAGTGACCACGCGTTCCGAGTGTCCGTGAGTTTCTGAATCTCTGGTTTCGAGTGCCGCTGTCAGGGCTTTGAGTGTCGAGCGATAGGCGCCTTCGAGTGAGTTGAGTGCTTTGTCGAGCTCGACGGTTCGTTGTTCGACAAGCTCTTCGAGATGGTTCTCATAGCGCTGCTTTGCAACCACCAGATCGTAATGTTCGAGCGCGCGTTTGACCACCGCCTCGACCTGCCGCAGATCGAAAGGCTTCATCAGATAATCGAATGCGCCGAGACGCAGCGCGCCGATCGCGCTCTCGACAGTCTGCATACCGCTGATCATCACCACCACGGTGTCGGGTGAAAGTGCTTTGACGTGAGGGATCATGTCGAGGCCGCTCATACCGGGCATCGTGATGTCGCTTATGACGAGCTGAAAGTGGCTTCCGTGAAGATGCGCGAGTGCTTCTTCTGCGGAGGCCGCACGCAAACACTCGTATTCTTCACTTAGTAGATCGGCGAGGATTTCAGTTATTTCGACTTCGTCGTCAACTATCAGAATCCGGGGCGACACAGTTGTCGGCATGATTTTCTCCTGAGATAGGCAGGGCATCAGTGGCTAGAAAAGATAGTAGAGCTCAACCAGCTTGTGAGAGTTCGTGGGTAAGGGGCTGGAATAGACCCCGCCATTACCTGGCTCAGGCATTCTAGCTGTTTTGCTGGTCCTGTGGCAAACATGTTTTTACACAGGTGATAATTATTGAAATAGTTGGGAATACCTTTGCAATCCTCTGCGTTGCATAGCGATTAATGCAGAGAACGCAAAGATACGCAGAGAACCGCAGAGATACCTTTTGTTAGTGGTTGCACTCCGGGAGGATGCGCCTTATCATGTGCATCCTTCGCGCCGGAGTGGCGAAATTGGTATACGCACCAGACTCAAAATCTGGCGAGGTTCACTCCTCATGTCGGTTCGAGTCCGACCTCCGGCACCATTTTCATCCTCATTCAAAGGCTGGTTTGCTCGGGTCGTTCATCACCGCCGACACGTGGACCATCAACTTGAGACCACCTAATGCAAGTGCCTCTTTGCGGGTGTTCAAAATAATCGAATTCTCGTCAGAATGCCGGAGCCGCCGGTTAGTTTGACTCAACTGGTCCATGGTGTCCTGCCGTTTATCAGCAAATACACACTGGCACACGAGTGGCTTACAGCCGGGTGGGCGAATAGCCCCGCACGCTTTGACAACCCACGAGTGGTAAGCCCCAGTTACCCGCTTAGCTCTACTCGAATCAAACATTACTTTGAGCCGGTTATGTTTCTCGATAGCAACTCTTTTATTTCCCGCGCCAGCCGAAAGCTTTGGCCCCTCCCTACCTTCGTGATTCCATCCGCGCTTGGATTCTGCTTCATCGTCTCCGCGCTCTTCGGAGCCAATCTCACCGAATTCGTCGTTGTTCTCATCCTTGCTCAAATCGTAGCCGGTGCGGTCGTTTGGAAAAGCTGGCGCGGCACTCAGGAACAACTCGCTGGTGTGAGACACGAGCTATCAAGTTTGCAAGGCATCGTTGACGTTTCGCGCGACGCAATCATCGGCGTAACCACCGAAGGCGTAATCATGAGCTGGAACCGCGGTGCACGCGGCATCTATGGCTATACTTCCAAAGAAGCTCTCGGCGCACCAATCTCGATGCTCTTCGATCATCGTCGCAGCCAGGAAGCTTCGTTATTATTTGAAAAAGTCACTCGCGGCGAGAACGTCACGCAGCATGAAATGGTCCACCTCAAGAAGGGCCGCACTCCGATCGACGTCTCGCTAACAATCTGCCCGATCATGGAAGGCAAAACCATGACTGGCGCGTCAGTGGTGGCCCGTGACATCACCGAGCGCAAACGCGCCGCCGGCTCTCTTGCCCAACAAGCCGCGGCGATGAAAGCGTCGATGGACGGCATGGCCATCATCGATCATACCGGCGTCTGCATTTATCTAAACGACGCTTACGCGAAAACTTTTGGATACTCGAATCCCACGCGACTGATCGGCGCAAACTGGGAAATGTTTTACTTCGAGGAAGAGCTCGCTCGTATGAAAGAGCAGATCATGCCCGCAGTCTGGCGCGATGGTTCGTGGCGCGGCGAAGCAATGGGTCTGAAAGTCAACGGCGGCACCTTCCCGCTCGAAATCTCGATCTCGAGTGTTGATGGTGGCGGTCTGGTCCAGGTCGTGCGCGACATCACCGAGCGCAAGAATCTCGAAGAAACGCTGCGCAACAGTTCGCTGAAAGACGATTTAACTGGTCTATTCAACCGTCGCGGATTGCTCAAACAGGCCGCGCCTTATTTCGATTTCGCGCGCCGTCAAAAAGAAAAGCTACTGCTGCTCTTCATCGACCTCGACGGCATGAAGAAGATCAACGACGAGTTTGGACATAACGAAGGCGACAACGCCCTCATCCAAACCGCCGCGATTCTCAATCGCAGTTTCCGTAGCTCCGACATCATCGCGCGTCTCGGCGGCGACGAGTTTACAGTGCTCGTCACCGACCTGAACGCGAGTAAAGAAGACGCGATCGCAAGACTCAATGAAAACCTGAGAGCCTACAACGCGAGCGAGACTCGTAGTCACAAGCTCTCGTTCAGTATCGGTGTGGCGACGCTCGAGCCCGAGCGTATGGCGTGTTTCGAAGAGTTACTCGAACAAGCTGACCAGGCGATGTACGAGCAGAAGCGGAGCAAGCGCCGCCGCACATCCGAGCGCGCTCAGAATTCAGAAGCGCAGTTCGCGCCCGATTCGATTCCGTTTGCGCTCTCGACCAATCCGAAAGCAGTTGGCAGTCATGGCACTTTCGACAACGCCGCAATCGGAATGGCAGTCGTGTCAGTCGACGGCAGTTGGCTCCAGGTGAACGAATCTCTTTGCAAACTGCTCGGCTACTCAGAACAAGAGTTGCGCGCGACCAGTTTTCAACGACTCACTCATAACGAGGATCTACGACACGTGCAGTCGTACATTCAGCGCGTGCTCGAAGGCTACATTCAAAGCCACGAGCAGGAGAAGCGTTACATTCACCTGCACGGCCACACGGTTTGGGTGCAGTGGCACGTCTCGCTTTTGAAAGATTCGGAAACCGGCGCGAAGCGATTGTTCTTCCAGGTGCAGGACATCAGTGATCGCAAGAAGGCCGAAGAGAAATTGACGCAGGATACGTTGACGGGCCTGCCAAACCGCGCGCGCTTCTACGATCTGCTCAAGCTGCGCGTCTCTCGTCGAGATCAGCAGTGTGCAGTGTTGCTGCTCGACGTCGATCGCTTCAAGCTTGTTAACGACAGTCTCGGCAATGCGAGCGCGGATCAACTGTTGATACAGATCGCACAGCGCGTGAAGACGTGCATGCGTCAGGGCGATGTACTCGCGCGCGTCGGTGGCGATGAGTTTGCCGTGTTGCTCGATGACGTTTCGGGCGAGGAAGAGGCGTCGTCAGTGGCGACGCGCATTCAGCAGGCGCTTTCGATCTCGTTCAATCTCCTGGGCCAGGAAGTTTATACGACGATGAGTATCGGCATCGCGCTCGCTTCCGATTACGAGCAGGTGTCAGACATGCTGCGCGATGCAGAGACTGCGATGCACCAGGCGAAGGCGCGCGGCAAAGCGCGTTACGAAGTGTTCGGGCACGACATGCACGGCGAGCTGACGAGTCGTTTGAAGATGGAGACTGATCTGCGTCATGCATGCGAGCGCGATGAGCTGTTCGTCGATTATCAACCGATCGTGTCGCTCGGAAGCCGGACGCTGATCGGATTCGAAGCGCTCGTGCGCTGGCGTCATCCGGAGTTTGGGATCATACCGCCGAAGGATTTTATTCCAGTGGCGGAAGAGACGGGCCAGATCCTGACGATTGGACAGACAGTGCTGGAGTCGGCGTGTCGACAAGCGCGAGAGTGGCAACAGACTTATCCGGTGGCGCCGCCGTTGTTCGTGAGCGTCAACTTGTCAGTGAAGCAGTTTAATCAGCCGGGTTTGGTTGAGAACATCGCGAGCTTGCTGGAGCGGTTCCAACTGCCACCGCGTTGTTTGAAGCTCGAGATCACGGAGTCAGTGTTTAGTGACAACATTGAAGCGGCGGTCGGGCTGTTGACGCAGTTGCGCGAGCTCGGCGTGCAGTTGAGTATCGATGATTTTGGCACCGGCTATTCGAGTCTCAGTTACTTGCAGCGTTTCCCGATCGATACATTGAAGATCGATCGCTCGTTTGTGACGCAGATGATGGAGAACGAGGAGAACCTCGCGATCGTGCGCACGATCGTGGCGCTCGCGCAGAACCTCGGGATGGATGTGGTTGCGGAAGGTGTCGAGACGGAAGATCAGTTGAAGCTGTTGCGAAAGCTCGAGTGTGAAAACGGTCAGGGCTATTTGTTCTCGACGCCGCTTGGTGGGTGGCAGTTGAATGAGTTCATCGCCGAGTACGTCGATGCACCGACGGCTTTAGTTGCTTAAAAAGTTTCTCCCGCAGCGGCGCAACGGCGCAGCGTTCAGACCTCCAGCGCCCGGAGGCTCTTAACGTTGCGCCGTCGCGCCGCTGCGCGAGAAATTTTCTTATGAGACTTGATAAAGATCCCGCCCGGCATCTGCAACGACTAACGTATCCGGATCAGAGCGCATCGCTTCATAATCAAGCGTGCGGTAATCAAGATAGCCGAGGTTGACGCGGCGACAGGTTTCTTCATCGAGACCGGTCGCCATTGTGATTTGATAACGCGGGACGACCTTGCCGTGTTGGTCCAACCTTCCAGCGTATGCGACGTGCGCGAGGTGGGCCGCGATGCACAGGTTCTCACGAAGCTCCTGCGACACGCCAAGCATGTCTCGCACGCTCTCCAGCGGTGCGTAACCGTATTTCTCAATTAATTCACCGTGCGTCTCGGACAGTTTCGTGAGGTGTGGCGCGTAGATGATTAGCTCGCCACCTTCCTCGATGATCGCGCCGAGTTTGTAACTAGCCTTCCCGCCAACCCAAAGCTCGTCGTAATGCGGATCGAGCAGCGCGATCACACGTTTGTATTTACGTCCGGTGTAGCGAATGTGGACCTGGCGACTCACCTCGGCTGCACGTCGGAACGCATCTTTGATATCGCCCGCGAAGAGTGCATACGTGATCAACGCGCCCTCGTTTCTCGAGACGACAGTGTTCAGCGATATGATGCGCGCTGGAATTAGATCAGCGGCTGCTTCGATCAAACGGCGCGTGGGTGTTTCGACTTGTCCGATGATGTTTTCGATGCCCGCGAGTGCGCCGAGCCAGTGCGTGGTGTGCGTCAACTCCGGCCCCGCGACGCCGGGAAAGAAATACTTCGCTCCACCCGCAAAGCCCGCGACTTCGTGTGGTACTGTCGCGCCAAAGACGAGCACCGTGTCGTAAATTCCGGGAGCGAGCAGCTTGTTGATACTGACTGGCACCGCCTGATCGATCAAGCCACCCGTTAGTTCACGTACTGTCTCAGCGCTTAACTCACCGAGCGTAATCAACTCGTCAGGATCGTCCCAGCGATGATCGAACAAAGATCCGCGGAAATCCGCGTTCCCGATCTTCGACAGCTTCTGCGCCGCGGACATCGGCGGATGCGTGCCCTGCGCGACAAGCGCGTCGAACGATGCAACCCCACGTTTCTTTAAAAACTCATTAGCGATCGGGAAGAGTTCGTGAGTGTTATCGTCGCGCGTCTTGTCGGGGATGATGGCGAGGACGCGTTCACCACGCTGGATGACGTCGAGGGCTTCTTCGATAATGTTTGACAGGATGACAGGATTTTCAAGATTAACAAGATTCACAACGACACTGTTTGCTCAGCCCAGAATTGAAACTCGCGGTGCTTGTGCGTTTCGGCTTTGGCTTCGAGACCGCTCGCAACCTCGATCACGTGATCGAAGACGCGTCTACCAACTTCGTCGATCGTCTCTGTTCCATCGATGACGCCTCCCGCAGACAGATCGAGATCGTTCTTCATCCGCTCGAAGATCGGCGTATTTGACGCGAGCTTGATCACGGGGGCGATGGCGTTTCCGATCGTCGTGCCTCGGCCGGTCGTGAAGACGACAACGGTCGCACCAGCGGCAACAAGGCCCGGCGTGGATTCCTGGTCGTAGCCTGGTCCTTGCATCAGATTCAGTCCGCGCGTCTTCCAGCTCTCCGCGTATTCCAACACGCCCTCGACGCGCGTCGTACCTGCCTTCGCGATCGCGCCGAGCGACTTGATCGTGATGTTCAGCAACCCGCCCGTGATGTTGCCCGGACTCGGATTCTGTGCGAGCACGGCGCCAAACTTCGACGCATACTCCTTATACCAATCAACCATCCGATAAACTTCTCGACCAGTCTCAACATCTTTCGCACGACAAGCCAGCAGATGCTCGGCACCACAAAACTCCGGCACTTCAGTAATCAAGACCGTGCCACCTGATCGCACGAGCAGATCCGCCGCACGCCCGAGCGACGGGTTTGCAGAGATTCCCGAGAACCCATCAGATCCACCACACTTCACACCCAATACGATCTCACTCACGGAACACTCTTCGCGTGCGGTGCGATTCACCTCTGGCAGCATCTGCTCCACGTCTTTGAGACCTTGCTGAATCGCCGCTTGGGTGCCGCCGGCTTCCTGAATCCCGATCTTCGCCACCGGCTTATCAAACGACTTCTCGCGCTTGAGCAGATACTTCTCGACTTGCGAAAGATTCGTCTTCTCACAACCGAGATCGATCAGAATCACCCCGCCAACATTCGGATGGTCTGCGTAGTTTGAGAGCGTACGCAACATCACCTCGATCGTCGATCCATCCTGGCAGCCACAACCTTTGTTATGCGGAATCGCAACCACACCATCGACGTTTTTGTACTTGTCGCGGTTGTAAAGCGTGAACTCCGCGATCATCGAGATCTGCGACGCCTCGTGGCTCGCGCACATGCTGGTTGGCACGATAAGCACGTAGTTGCGCGTGCCCACGCGGCCATCGCCACGACGAAAGCCCATGAAGGTGCGGCGCTCGGCTTCTGGAAAGTAATCAGGTGGAGGCGTGTGCAGCGAATCGGGCAGATCGCGAATGAGTGGCACGTCGTTCGACATATTGGCGTGCGTAATCTGCTCGCCGCTTTGGATGCCTAACGATGTTCCGATAGGTTGACCAAACTGTGTGACGAATTCTCCGGCGGGAATGTCTCGCGTGGCGAAGCGATGTCCGGGTTGGACAACATCGCGTAATTTCACGAGTGCGCCATTTGGCAGCAGCACTTCGAGATCGACGAAGGTCTCCTTTTTGACGACGGCAACGTTATCATTCGGACCAACGACGATCGCATACTCGCTTATTGAAGTCATGTAACTACCTTAAGACGCACGCGCCTCGCGCACAATCTCAATAAACTGTTTCGCCCGCTCTGTAATCAACGCACTCTGCCCTTCGCGGATCGCATTGATATCAACGAGGTCCGCACCGACGCCAAGGGCAGCCGCGCCGGCGCGAATAAAGTCTGCGGCAGTCTTGAGCGAGACGCCGCCCGTCGGCACGAGCTCGATTTGCGGCAGTGGCGCTTTCAAGGATTTCAGATAACTTGGCCCACCAACCGCACCGGCGGGAAACACCTTCACAAAATCCGCGCCGGCATTCCACGCCTGGACCACCTCCGTCGGTGTTAACGCACCCGGCATCACAGCGATATCAAGCTCGCGGCAACGCGCAATCGTTTCGAGATTGAGCGCCGGACTTACAACAAACTGCGCTCCAGCCGCAACACACGCCGACGCTGTTTCCGGATCCAGCACTGTTCCCGCACCAACAAGCGCGTCGTCCCCATAACGCTTCGCGACGTCTTCGATCACTTTCACTGCACCCGGCACCGTCATCGTGATCTCGAGCACCGAGATCCCGCCTTCACGAATCGCATCGATCGCTCGCATCGCTTCATCGGCCGTCGTCGCCCGCACCACGGGAATCACGCCGGTGTCTCTTATCTTCTGGATGACTTTACTTTTATCTGGCAACGCGCGCTGCCCCGCCTTTCATTACTCGTTCGACTTCAGCCAACGTCGCCATCGTCGTATCGCCCGGCGTCGTCATCGCAAGTGCACCGTGCGCGGCGCCGCACTCGACTGCCCACTGTGGTCCATGCTCGGTGAGAAAACCGTAAATCAATCCTGACGCAAACGAATCACCGCCACCAACGCGATCGAGTATCTCCAGATTCTCTCGCACCGGCGCCTGGTAAAGTTCGCCACCGGTGTAACAAACAGCGCCCCAGTCGTTGATCGTCGCGGTCTTCGCATTGCGGAGCGTTGTCGCCACGACGTTGAAGTTTGGAAACTCAGCCACGACGCGCTGGATCATGCTATGAAATCCGGCGACGTCGAGTTTGGAATGGTGCTCGTCCTGTCCTTCAACTTCGAAACCGAGCGCGGCAGTGAAGTCTTCTTCATTACCGATCATCACGTCAACAAGCGGCGCGAGCTCGCGATTGACAGCAATCGCACGCGCCTGGCCACCAATCGACTTCCAGAGTGATTCGCGATAATTGAGATCGTACGAGATGATCGTGCCGTGTTTGCGCGCGACTTCCATCGCTTCACGCGCCACGGCAGGCGTCGATTCCGAGAGAGCGCAAAAGATTCCACCAGTATGAAACCAGCGCGCGCCTTCTGCGCCGAAGATCTGTTCCCAGTTGATGTCGCCCGGCCGCAGTTGCGAAATGGCAGTGTGACCGCGATCAGAGCAACCAGCAGCCGCGCGCACCCCAAAGCCGCGCTCCGTAAAATTCAGTCCGTTGCGAACCGTGCGCCCGACGCCGTCAAACTTCACCCACTTCAAGTGCGACTGGTCCACGCCGCCCTGGTAGATCAGATCCTGGACCAGCCGCCCGACGGCGTTGTCAGCGAGCGCCGTGACCACAGCGGCGTCCATTCCGAAGCATCGTTTGAGCCCGCGCGCGACGTTGTACTCACCGCCACCTTCCCAAACCTGAAAGTGCCGCGTGGCCGACACGCGTCCCTCGCCCGGATCGAGCCGCAGCATCACCTCACCGAGACTCACAATGTCCCAGCGACAACCACTCTTCGACTTTGCCTCGAAAACGCTCATAAGATTTTTAGTCACAAAAAGGCACAAAAATCGCAAAACGGAAAAGAAAAACTTTTTGTGATTTGTGTGCCTTTTTGTGGCTCATCTTTTCTGTGCCTTTTGTGGCAACTCAAAGATTAGCTGGGTCGAGCTTGGGTGACAATAAATGAAAGAGAAGTAATGCCACAAGGTAGGTCGAGGCGGCAATGATAAAGATGGGCACGTAGCTGCCGGTCCGCTCGAGTATCTCCCCAACCAGGCGCGCGATCATCATGCCGCCGACCGCGCCCGCCATGCCGCCGATCCCGACAACCGATCCGACTGCGCGTCGCGGAAACATGTCTGACGTCGTGGTGAAGAGATTGCACGACCAGCCCTGGTGCGCCGCAGCAGCGAGCCCGATCAACAAGACTGCCACCCAGAGATTTGACGTCTGCGCCGCGAACACGATCGGAAGGACTGCCAGCGCGCAAATCAACATCGCTAACTTCCGTCCCGCGTTGATGGTCCAGCCGCGCTTGATCAGCGACGACGAGAGCCAACCGCCGCCGATGCTGCCGATGTCTGCCATCAGGTAAACAACAACGAGCGGTGGTCCAAAGTCTTTCAAACTCAGCCCGTGGCGTTTGTGTAGAAAGTCGGGCAGCCAGAAGAGGTAAACCCACCAGATCGGATCCGTCATGAACTTGGCAACCGAGAAAGCCCACGTTTGCCGGTGCGGCAGGAGGCGTCCCCATGGAATGTTTACTGTCCTATCGGGCGGATCGCTTTGAATGTATTCGAGTTCGGCTTTTGATAATGACGGGTGTTCTTCCGGACGTCGATAAAGCAGCAGCCACGCGATAAGCCAGATGAAACCGATCGCGCCGGTAGCAATAAATGCCGCGCGCCAACCCCACGCGAGCGTGATCATCGGCACGACGAGTGGCGTCACGAGCGCACCGATGTTCGTGCCGGAGTTAAAGATTCCAGTAGCGAGCGCGCGTTCTTTCTTCGGGAACCACTCAGCAACAGTCTTAATCGCTGCCGGAAAGTTTCCCGCCTCGCCGAGACCAAGGAAGAAACGCGCAGCACCGAAGCCTAGCACAGTGTGCGCCAACGCATGGGCCATCGCCGCCGCGCTCCAGAAGATGATCGCGAGCGAGAAACCTTTGCGTGTGCCGATGCGATCGATCAAACGTCCGACCCCGAGCAAGCCGATCGCGTATGCGGCCTGGAATGCGAAGACGACCCAACTGTAGTCAACTTCGCTCCAGCCGATTTCGTCGTGAATGGTTGTTTTGAGGATGCCGATGACCTGGCGATCGATGTAGTTGATCGTCGCGGCGAAGAACAGAAGCGCGCAGATGACCCACCGAAAATAGGTCACGGATGAACGGGGGTGAACACGGATCTGTTCTTCGATCATCGGCCCATCCAGCCTCCATCGACGACGAGTACGTGGCCGTTCACGTAGTCACTCGCGCGCGACGAAAGAAAGACTGCGGCGCCGGCGACGTCTTCGGGTTCACCCCAGCGACCGGCTGGAATGCGTTCGAGGATTTGGCGGTTGCGTGTTTCGTCAGCTTGCAGCGCTGCCGTGTTGGTGGTGCGCATGTATCCGGGCGCGATCGCGTTTACGTTGATCCGGTGTTTGGCCCACTCGTTTGCAAGAGCTTTCGTGAGTTGCGCGACACCGCCTTTTGAAGCGGCATAGGCAGGGACGGTGATGCCGCCTTGAAATGACAGTAGCGAAGCGATGTTGACGATCTTGCCGCCCCGACCGTTGTCGATCATCTGTTTGCCTGCCAGCTTTGAAAGACGAAAGACGCTTGAAAGATTGACTTCGATCACTGCCGTCCAGTCGTCGTCGGAGTAATCGACTGCGGGTGCGCGTCGAATCGTGCCGGCGTTGTTGATGAGGATGTCGATGCGACCGAAGCGATCGAGTGTTTGGGAAATTAGATCTTTTGCGGTTTCGGCTTTGCTGAGATCGCCGGTGATCGGATATGCAACACCGCCCGAGCTCGTGATGTGATCGCAGGTTGATTCGGGCGAGCGCGTGTTGCCGTGACAGGCAACGTGTGCGCCTGCTTCGGCAAGGGCGATCGCGATCGCGGCGCCAAGACCGGTCGACGCGCCGGTAATGAGTGCAGCACGATCGATAAGTTTAAATTGATCGAGAATCATATAGGTCCTATAGGACCAATAGGACCTATTTTAAAAAGTCTTCACGCAGCGGGGAGAAGATATCGATCAGCACCACTTCCTCATCCATCATCGTGGCGCCGTGCCAGCAGTTTGACGGGAAGTGCAGCACGTCGCCGGCGGACGCGATCTGTTCGTTGCCTTCGATGAAAAACCGCACGCGCCCGCGCTCGACGATCGTCATCTGCTCGTGTGGATGATCGTGCTCGGGAGTCACCAGAAACGGCTTGAAACGAAAACGACAGATCATCATCCGCTTGCCGACAAACATCTGTCGCTCGATTCCGTCGGCGGGGTGCTCGACGGGAATGGTGGACCAGTTCAAGTGTCGAGGAAAACCGTTACCGTTGCCGTTCCCGTGGTTCTCAGAAGTGGTGGTAGACATTTTGTGTACTCTACTTCTTGTCGCTAACAGCTTCCAGGCCCGATCCGCCCGCCGCGTATTCGGGCTGCACGTTCACGACTCCGTAAAGTCGATCCTCGCCTTCCCTGATCGCCGCCATCATCCACAGGAAGTTGATCTGCCCGCCCGGCGCAGCGACGTTCGGATGATAACCCTGCGGCATCAACACGCAATCGCCTTCGCGCACGACCTGGACCAGCTCGGGCCGTAGCGGATCGGTGTAGACAAACTGCACGCCAAACGACGGCGACGGCATGTCGATAAAAAGATACGCCTCCTCGAGTAGTTTTGAATGTTCGTGCGGAGGCCATGACGTCCAATTGCCGGGCGTCGAGAAAGTCACACCGGCCATGATGCGGCCCGCTTCGACATTCGCGCCGATGAGCACGTTCAAGTCGCGCTCTGCAGGTGGCTTGCCGGCGATCAGATGCAGCTTCGGGTTCTGTCGCACTTCTTTGTACGAGACAAACTTAATTGGATATCGTTTAGCGACCGGCGCGGAGACTTCAGCGAGATCGCAGCCCGTAGTCGTGCTTACTTCGATCTCGGAATCACGCGGGACGTAGACCGCATCGTAACGATCGAGTTCGAATGTCTCGCCCTCGGCACGCACAGTTGCTTTGCCGTTGAGACAGATCAGTCCGATTTCGTGATCGTTGCTGTTGAACTGCAAAGATGGATCACCAGCGGCGAGCGTAATGCGGCCGTAATGGAGATAACGAGCGGCGGTTGCGCCGGGCGCGACTGCTGTGCGGCGCCCTTTGCCTTCGTGGGTTTTGGGTACGAAACACGTCGCCGCGGTAATTGGGTTTAGATTTACTTCCCGGTCCATGAAAACTCCTCACTCATTTTAGACAGGATTTACAAGATGTTTCAGGATTAACATGTAAATCCTGTTTACATCTTGTCAATCTTGTTCCACAGCTTACTTCGGCGTTAGCGCGATCTTATATTTCAAGGGCGCCTGAACATCTAGCGCTTCGAACACGAGATGCAAAGGTATCGCGCCATGCACTCCACGTCCAAGCGCGCTGTTGCCACTCGCCACGATCGCGGTCTGCAAAGGAAAACTCGCGTCGATCATTCGTACCTCGAGCGATCCCTTCGTCGAATAGAATCGATCAACACGCGCGCCTTTAATCACGTCAGTTTCGACCTGATCATACGTGCTCGGCACAGCGAGCCGCCAGCGACGAATAGTAACTGCACTTTTTGAACTCAATGTTTCCTCGCGCGTCAACGTGCCATTCTCGATTCGCCACACGACCTCGCCAACTAGCCCAACATCCTGCAACTTTCCCGACGGCGTACCAACAACGGCCCACTTATTCCAACGCACGCGCAACGACAGACCATCCCTCGCCGGCTCGATCAGATCAGCACCATCCGTCGCAACCACAGTCCGACCATCCGCAAGCGCAACATACGGCGTCAACACCGGATAGATCTGCTCAACCGGCGCAGCAAATCCCGGCAGTCCATGCGGCGCCGGTAAATAGTCTGACATCCCCGGCTTTGGACCAGTCGTGATCGGCAACGCAAAACGCAACGCCCCCTGCCGCACAACCCACACACCGGCCGATCGTTCCGGCGACTTTCTAAAGAACTCGAACCGCGCCACCTCACGCAACGCAGGCACAACCGGAAACGTCGCAATACCTTCCTTCTCCAACGCGTTCATGATCGGCGTGTGCGAGTTTGCCAGCTTGCCAAAGAAACCCGTCGTCTGCTGCCACTCACGATCGCGCGAGATGTAGGCATAGTTCCCGCGCCCGAATGCAAAGATCGAGAGCAAATGGGCGTCGCTGCGATAATCGTGCAGCAGGTAATTCCATGCCTGGTAATAGAGCGCGGCGATGTCAGCAAGCGGCGCGGGCCTGAACTCCGGATGCAACGCCAGAAACCCTGCGATCTCGGGCGTGTCGAGATAACTGACTACGCCCTGACTGCGCCCCCAGTTGTAACCGTATCCATCCTCCGAAACAACGTCCCACCACAAACGCATCTGGACCATCAACGACGGCCGCACTTTATCAAGGATGTCTTTGCGACCGGCGGTCTCCGCCGCTTCCCAGATGTAGCGCGCGTACTCGTTCGAGTAACGATCGAAGCGTCCAGTCGGCGGCGCGTCGTCAGCGTAAAGATTTCCCTCCGTAAACTGCACTGCCGCGCGATCGAGCAGCTTGTCGAGAAACGCGCGATCGTTTGAGATGCCGAGCTCGTAACTGATAGTCGCGATGCGCGCCGCGACGCCGAGATAGTTATCAGGCAGGTTGATAACGCGATTCGTTTTCGGATCGTAGAAGCGCTCGGGATTCAGTAACGAGCGCCACGCCTTCTGTTCCTCCGGCGACAAGCTCTGCCACAGCGGATTCGTTCTCAAGTCGCGACCGAAGTGTCGCAAAGCAAGCGCCGCGTAAAGTTGCGAAAACGCTTTGCTGCCCGCGCGTGATTCGATCAAACCGATCTGGCCCACCCACTTCGCCAGATTGCGTCCGGCAAGCTCGCGATTGCCGGTCGTCTCCGCGTACGCAGCGAGCGAGCGCATGAACGTGCCCCACGAAAACTCACCGGTCGTGGGTACACCGAGAACTCGATCCGGTGGTGGATCCAGCGACTTGATCGCGCTTAGATGCGCGGCGAGCTCTTTACCCAGAAACGTGTTTACGTCGTCACGTAAGCTGGCCGTTGTCACCGTACTCGCGTGAGCGGTAACAATAACCATCACACAGATTACACAGATAAAAACGAATCTCATTTAGAAAGTCAGTTTCAGTCCGAACTGAATATTCCTCGGTGGACCAGAAGTCGAGATCGTCCCGAACGCCGCGCTGCTGAGATTGCCCTCAAGGTCGCGGAAATTCGTCCGGTTGAAAGCGTTGAAGATATCAGCCTGGAAGCGAAGATTGAACCGCTCGGTCAACCTGAAATTACGACGGACCGAGAAGTCCCACGTTTGCGCGCCCGGACCGAGGAGCGTTCCGACGCCGCAAGTACCGCGGCGCGTGTCGGGCGCAATCGCAAACGCATCACGCCTGGCCCAACTGTTTGGACCACGCTCGCCATCCTCGAACAAGGTCTCGCTACTGACACAATCAGCGCGACGATTTCCAAACACCGAGTTCGCCGTTCCCGTGACAGTCAAATACGGACCGGATTGTAACCGCGTCACACCGCTGATCTCATAACCGTCGAGCACCGCCTTAACAAAGCCGCGCGTGCGGGCAAACATCCGCACGTTGTAAGTGTAAGTGAGCGCGAAGACGTGACGCCGATCGAACGTTGCCGGTCCATAATTGAATTTCCGGTTGAACGGATCTTCCGGGTTGTCGTTGAAGCCGCTCGCGTCAGTCAGCACCTTGGACCACGTGTACGAAGTCGTCATCAACAGATCGCCTTTGCGCTTCGCGAGGTAGAGTTGCATGCCGTGATAGTTCGATGTCGAATCGCTCATGCGCATTCTGATCGCGGTGTAGCCTTTGAACGGCCGCAGCGCGTTGACGTTAACGTTCGGACCTGGGGGAAGATTCGCGCGAAGCTGTTCGAATGTGGGCTGGTTGATGTCAGGCTGCCGGATCAAATGCCGGCCTAGATTACCGACGTAAGCAGCCTCTGCGAAGATCCCGTGCGGCAGCTCGCGTTGCACACTGAGGCTGTAGCTCATCGTGTAAGGCGTGTCGAGATCCGGATTCACCGCATTGATCTGCGCAAACGGCGCCAACGTTGTCGAACCGCCGGTGATGTTGCCCAGGTTTGCGTTTTGAAACTGCGCGCTCGTTGCGAATGGCGGATTGCTGAGCGACGGGAAGATCAAATTTCCTTCGATGCGATCGTAGTACATGCCGAAGCCGCCGCGAATCGAAGTCTTGTTATCGTCAAATGGTGAATAGGCGAAACCAACGCGTGGCATGAAGTAATGATGACCTTCGTAGAGTCCGCGCGGCGCGCCAACCGGCACGGCCTGCACGCCGGCACTGTTACCGCCGGGCACGCGTCCGAGCTCTTCAGACGGCACACCGTCCCCAGCGCGCACGAGGCCGTTGAAACGATTGCCGCCTCGAGCCGGATCGATGTTTCCGTTCGCGAGAATCGTGACGGCCTGCGCCGGATTGTAAAGCGACGGATCGAAGTTAGCCATATTGTTGGCCTGCGTGTAGATCGGCTGGCCAAACTGGTAACGCATGCCGAGCTCGAGACTCAGCTTGCGATTCACTTTCCAACTGTCCGCGACAAACGCTTCCGTCTGCGTGAACCGGAAAAAGCCCACGGGATCGAGGGCTTGTTCGCTATAAGTTCTGAAATTTCCGAGCAGGGCATCGGCGAAAGAATTGTTTGACGTGCGCGTGTTGCCGCCCGTGTTGAAATCGACCTGTCCGGCGTAAGTCGTGCGCGCATTTTGATCGATGCGATTGCGCGTGACGCTCAAGCCAGTTTTGAGCGTGTGGTTGCCGCGCACGAGTGTGATTGTATCGCTCGCGTTGATGTCAGTTGTCGGAGAGACGAGCGATCGCGCCGCGCCGAAGAAGCTTGCGAAGCCATTGATCGTCGTGTCCGGAATCGAGTTCTCGAACCGGCCGCCGTTAAGAAACAGTTGCTGAAATTGGAAGCCATAAGTCTCGCGCTCCCAGAGATCGCCGTCCGGTGGAATTCGTTGGGCCACCCACGCTCCCGTTGCCTTTGCTTCGTTAATAAAAGTAGGACTGATCATCCAACTGTGCGAGAGCTGGATCGAAGTTCCCGGACGCATGCGCAGACTCGGAATCGTCGGCACCTGCGTGGTGATGAATGTGCCGAACGGATCGATCAATACGTTCTTGTCGTGAATGTAACGACCGTAGAGCGTGTGCTTCGAGTTGATACGATAGTCGATGCGGATCAGGTCTTCGCGATAGTCGAGCGGGTTTGGTTGTTGGAACGTGATGTTGTTGCCTACCGGGGCGTTTGTATATGCAGTGGCGAGCCCAACGGCGGTGCGATAAACGTTCGAGATGGCGAGGCCATCAGTGGTGATGCGGTTTGTCGGAATAATGTTACGCAGCGCGACGTTGTTGCCGCCGAAGCAGCCGGTGCGATTCGCTTGCGTTGTCACAACACCACCACTAATCACCGGAGCGACGCAGGTGTTCGCCGCGTTGTTCGGATCGCGCAACACGCCGTCGTCAGCAGTGCCCACGGTGCCATCTGGTCCACGCAGGCGGAAAGAGAAGTCGCCGTTCAACTCAGCGAGCGAAGGAACCGTGCGGCGTTGCGCGGCCGAGAGACGGCGGATGTATTTCCATTCCTGACCACCGAAGAAAAACAGTTTGTCTTTGACGATTGGACCACCGATGCTGTAACCGAAATTATTGAACCGCAATGCTGGTCTGACGGGCGCGAAGAACGAGCGTGCGTCGAGTTTGTCGTTTCTTAAAAACTCAAACGCGCTGCCGTGAAAGTCGTTGCCGCCACTGCGCGTGACGAGACTCACCTGCGCGCCGGAGTTGCGACCGTACTCGGCTGAGAAGTTTGAAGTCTGTATCTTAACTTCCTGAATGTAGTCGATGCCGAGGTTGTTGATCTGGCTCGCGTTGCTGCCCGATTGCAAGTTGAAGCCGCCGTCGATCGTGACGTTGTTCGTCTGGCCGCGATTGCCGTTGATCGACTGGTTGTTCGTCGCAAGACTCGTCGTCAACTCGAGCTGATCGTCGTTGAGTAGTGCGACACCGGGCACGAACGAGAGTAACTGAATGTAGTTGCGACCGTTCAACGCGAGGTTCTGCACCTGCTGCTGATCGATCACGCGCGAGACTTCGCCGGAAGTCGTGTTGACGGTTTCACCAGCCGCACCGACGATCTCGACGGTTTCCGAAACTTCCCCGACTTCGAGTTTCATATCGACCGTGAGTCGCGCGTCAGCCGTGACGCTTTGACCGGAGACGAGAGCTTTCTTGTAGCCTTTCGCCTCCGCTTCAATCGTGTAAACAGCGACCGGCAGATTCGTGATCGTGTAGAAGCCGTTCTCATCGCTCGTCACCGTGCGTTCCGAGTTGTTCGAGCTGTTGATGACTTTGACCGATGCGTTGGGAACGCCGGCGCCATTCGCGTCCTGTACCGTGCCGGAGATGCGACCAACCACGGTTTGCGCCAGTGCTGATTGAGAAGCGATGAGAATGAGAAACAGTAACCACAGGGTTTGTTTAGAGCCTCGCATCGATCTTGGACCTCCAAAGGGAAGAGTTTTAGTCACAGATTACGCAGATGGCTTCGCCAAACGGATTTTTTAAGCAACCATCGGGGCCGCGAAGGCTGGTGCGGCCACAAGTGCAACCGCGCCCCGCAGGCGCGGATGATCTTCTGCGGGCACGACGTGGATTTCAGTCGCACCGCCAAACTCGGTTAACGTGCGCTCGCGCAACGCACTGCGCACGATCGGCTCGATCAGGCTCCACGCAGTCGTGATTTCACCGCCGATGTAAACGCGCGCGGGATCGAGTGCGTTGACGATCGAAGCGAGACCGAGACCGAGGTAACGTGCTGTCGAGTTGAGCGCGGCGAGTGCTTTCGCTTCGCCCGCACGCGCACGCGCGATCAAGTCTTCAACACTGAAGCCTGCTTCCTCGGAATCACGCGGTCGCGGATCAGACAAGTCGCGTCCAAAGTAACGGGAGAGTGTTGCGAGGTTGGAAACATAAGCCTCCCAGCAACCGGTTGCGCCGCATGAGCACTTTGGACCATCGATGCTCAAAGGCACGTGACCAAACTCGCCCGCGGTGTTGTGACGGCCACGCAACACTTCGCCATTCACGACTATGCCGACACCGACGCCGTCCGAGACGCTCACGAAGACCGAGTTGCCCGAGGCAACAACGTCGCTGCGCGTGGCCCAAAGTTGGGCGAGGGCGCACGCCTTACCGGAATTCTCGATTTGGACGGGGATGCCCAACGCCGCGGCCAGCGGATCGCGCAGGTTGACGTCGTGCCAGGCCAGTGTCGGTGCATGGACCACACGCCCTTTTGTCGGCTCAACCATGCCCGGTACCGACACACCAACGCCTTCACACGCGTGGTAGTCGGTGAGTATTTGCTTGATGCGACGGGCGAGTTCCTGGATCAGGACGTCAACGTCGCGATTGGTTTGAAAACTGCTGACTGCTCCGAGCTGGCGGCCTACGAGATCGGTGACGAGGATGTAAGTGCGCGACGCGCGAATGTCGACACCGACAACGCAGCGCTCGCGGGAGTCGATGTAAAGAAAAGTTGGGCGTCGACCGCGGCCGACTGATTCACCGAGAGCGCCCTCGAAGATCAGGTTCTCGCTCAACAACTCGCTTACCAGCAGACTGGCAACGCCGCGCCGGACATTCATCAGCCGGGCGAGGTCAGCGCGTGACACGGGCTGGTGCGCGCGAATGAGATTAAGAGCGATCTGCCGGTTGATCTCGCGGCTGGTACCACGCCGGGCGACCTTGAAATCGTGTGGGTTAATCTTGCGCATAGTCGATATTGTTCTTTGTTAAGACTAATTAGACAAACTATTTACAGGCTAAAGGGCACGCCTGTTTTATGCAGCTTTATTTTGGGTGAACTGGGACGAACGAATTTGTCTAAACGTGGAACATATACGCTTCTGAATGCTGGCTGTCAACAATTTTCTTTGTTTTATCGACTTACTTGCGACGTTTTAAGCTCGTCGTGATCGCGGTTTCGGCGAGAGGAGCCATTACGATATAGCCTTGCGCGTTGGGATGAAGTCCGTCGTCACTCAGCTCGTTTTTCAGGAAGCCTTTGTCGTCGACCATCGCGGAAAAGTAATCGAGATAGGTGTGATGATGCTTGGCGGCGTACTCCTTGAGCCACTTATTGAGCTCGAGAATTTGTGCGGGCCGGCGTCGGACGGTCTGCACGATCGGTTTACCATCACGCATCTCGTAATCACTGACTGGAAGAACTGAAGCGAAGACGACGCGAATGCCGTTTGCGGTGGCGAGCTCTGCCATCGACGTGAGGTTATCTTCGATCGCCGCGAGAGTAGTTGGACCAGTGTTGCCCGCGAGATCGTTTGTGCCCGCGAGTATCACGACGACTTTCGGCTTGAGGGCAATCACGTCAGGGCGAAAACGGATAAGCATCTGCGGTGTTGTTTGGCCACTGATACCGCGATCGATGTAAGACTTACCCGGAAAGAAGCCGCCGTACTTGGGATCGTCCCATGAATCCGTGATCGAGTCGCCCATGAAAACAACGCGTCGCGGGCCATCCATCGACGCCGGAACAGTCTTAAGATTCTCCTCGCTGTAACGCGCGAGCGCCGGCCAGTCTTTCAACCTCGCCTCGGCACGATCGAGTCGCGTCTTCATCTCACCACAATCCGGACTCGGCGCAGGTGTTTGTCCCAGCACCAAACTGCAACACCAAATCACAACGACAAACCCAAACACGAATCTCGCGCTCATCCAATCTCTCCTTTTTACGTGCCTTTTTGTGCCTTTTTGTGGCTAAGTTCTTGATCTCCAGCGATCGATCGCCACCGCCACAACAATGATTGCGCCGATAATGATCTCCTGAATGTAGTTGGGCCAACCCACCTGCTGGCAACCGTTGCGCAGGAACGCCATGATCAGCGCGCCAATCATCGATCCCCAAATGCTTCCCTCACCACCACTCAAACTCCCACCACCAATCACCACCGCAGCGATGATGTCCAACTCCGATCCCGCAGCGACTGTCGGATCGCCTTGTCGCAAACGCGACATTTGCATCACGCCGGCAAGTCCAAACAACAACCCTGCGATCCCGTAAATCCAAATCTTCAACCTGTCAGTCGCGATTCCACACGCGCGCGCTGCGGCTTCGTTCGAGCCAAGCGCAAAAACGCGTCGCCCAAACACCGTGTTGCGCAGAACAATCGCCGCACAAACAGCGAGAATGATCGCGATCCATACGCCCGGCGCAACGAGCAGCCACGATGGTTTCGGAAACATCACCAACAGCTCATTCAACCACGTGCCCGGCATGTTGACCGTCTGTTGATTCGCCAGCCACTTCGCAACGCCACGCGCCACTCCAAGCATGCCGAGCGTCGCGATGAACGGCACCACTTTCAAGCGCGTGATCACAACTCCGTTGACCACACCAACGAACCCACCAACTAAAATTCCACTCAACAAAGCGACCGCTGGCGGAAAGCCTGCGTTGATTGCGAGCGCGGTAACGACACCGGTCAAAGCGATCGTCGATCCGACAGCGAGATCGATACCTCCACTGATGATGATCAGCGTCATGCCGATGGCGCCGATCGCGACGATGACTGTTTGCGAGAGGACGATACGAAGATTGTTTGGTGAGAGAAGTCTGCCCGGTGTATCGACTAACAATGAGAAGACGCCGATCACGAGCAGCAGTCCGAACACCGGCCCGAAGCCGCGGATTACACTGATAAAAAATCCGGATTTGATTATCCGTGTCATCAGTGGTTATTTCAGGTATTGGTCCAGTGGCGGATGGAGTAGTGCGTTCACTTCCGGTGATTGCAGATTTTCTTTCGTGACAAGCATCACGCCCGTGTCGATCTTCTTCTCGACTGGTTTGCCGAGCAGACTGTCGACCATCGTGCGCACGCCGAGGTAACCCATGTTGAATGGGTTCTGCACAACGATGCCGTGCAATTGATTAGCATTGATCGCGTCGATAAAAGTCTGGCTAGAGTCGAAGCCGACGAACGAAACCTTACCCGCCTTGCCGATGTCCTGAAGCGCCAGCAACATCCCCGCGGTCGACGACTCATTCGGCGTGAAAATGCCTTGCACGACGTCACCAAAACGATTCAAGAGATTTTCTGACGCGCGCTTCGCCGTATCGCGTGTCGCGCCTGCGTATTGATCCATTGAGACGATCTCGATCTCCGGAAACTTCGCCTTGAGTTGTGTAATGAAACCTTCTTCACGCTCCGTCGTGCTCGCTGAGCCTTCCGCGTAACGCAGCACGAGCACTTTGCCCTTGCCGTTCAGGAGTTGGCCCATGCGATCGGCTGCGAGCGTTCCGCCCTTGCGGTTATCAGTAGCAACGAAGCTCACAAACTCGTCCGACTCCAAACCCGAATCGATGATCACCGTCGGCACGCCCGCACGGTCCGCATCGGCGACGGGCCGAACAAGCGCGCGATTGTCGAGCGGCGCGAGCACGATGCCGCTCACGCCCTGCGCTGCGAAACCTTCAACGACCTGAATCTGCTGTTCGCGATCGTCTTCGCGTAATGGTCCCTTCCAGATCACTTCGACTTCCGTGCCTTGCGCGGTGAGTTCGGCGGCGGCTTTGTTGCTGCCGGCGTGAATGCTCTTCCAGAACTCGTGGGTCGTGCCTTTCGGAATGACGGCAATCGTGAGTTTCTTCTTCGCGTTATTCGTGGATGGACCACCCTTCGACGCGCACGCGAGCGCGAAAGTCAGAACAAGCAACAGCAGAAGTATTTTGCGCATGATGTTTTCCTGTTAAGTGTTTTCCTCGCTAACTACGGGATTCCCGAGACCGCCCATGCCTTCGATCAGTACTTCCATCTGATCGCCCGGCTTCAAAAACACCGGCGGATTACGTGCGAAGCCGACGCCCGGTGGCGTGCCCGTTGCGATCACGTCTCCCGGCTCGAGCGTGATCGATTCCGAGAGAAACTCGATCAACGCGGGCACACGGAAGATCAGTTGATCGGTGTTTGAGTCCTGCATTGTCTGGCCGTTGAGCACGAGCTTGATCGAAAGCTTGTGCGGATCAGGGATCGTGTCGGTAGTAACGATCGTCTGGCCCATCGGCGCAAACGTGTCACACGATTTTCCACGCTGCCACTGCCCGTCGGCAAACTGAAAATCGCGCGCGGTAACGTCGTTGAAAGCCGTGTAGCCAAGCACGTAATCGTACGCGAGAGCCGCTTTGACGTGCTTTGCGCGCCGGCCGATGACAACCGCCAGCTCCGCTTCGTAGTCTACTTGTTGACTCGTCGACGGCAAGACCACCGGCTCGCCGGGCGCGATCACGGCTGTTGAGAATTTCGAAAACACGACGGGCTTCTCCGGAATCGGCATCTTGCTTTCGGCCGCGTGATCGCGATAGTTCAATCCAATACAAATGATCTTTCCTGGCCGCGGCACGGGCGCGAACCAGTAAGCATCGCTACTCGGCACAAGCCAACCTTTGTCGCGTGCTTTCTCGAACTGACGCTTGTCCTTGATCAGTATGTCGTGTGTTTCCCGCGCTCCCTGAAACCAGGCACCATCCATGTCAAACCATGCAAGCGGATCTGACGGGAGCACGGCGTCGGAAAACGATGTCTTGCAATCGAGACGATAGCCGGTGTCTTGACCGTCTACCTCGAGAATGATGCCGAAGCGCGGCACGCGCCACTCGGTCTCCTTTGTCGCGAAAGAAATGATGTGCATCTACTTTGATCCGTCAACGATAACGTACAACTCCTGCGGGCCGTGCACACCGATGGCGAGTGTCAACTCGATGTCAGCCGTGCGCGATGGGCCAGTGATGAACGTGATTGCCGGGCTGATTTCCTTTTTCTGTAGCAGCGTCAATGCATCGCTGAGCGTTTCGACGATTGCTGAAGCGTTAACGATGGCGATGTGTACGGGTGGAACGAGTGAAACGAGTCGATGGCGTTCGCAGGCGCTGTCGAGAACGAGAGTACCGGTTTCAGCGATCCCCACCTGTGCGGTTGATATACCCACATCGTAGCCGAAGATCTCGTGCGCATTCGGCGGATTATCCGAGTTCGCGATACGTTCAGCTTTCAGATCCGCGATAATCCTGCTTAAAACATCCGTGACATCCCTGGTTACGATGCAGTGGCCCGACACGGATTCGACGGATTCTTTGAACCGATTTACCGGATCAGATGAAGATGGAGCTGCCGGAATTTCAGAAGGGGCCTGATGTTCTTTAACATCCAGGGCCGGACTCGCAGCGAGGTGCGTGCGGATGGAGCCGAGTATTGATTCGCGTGCGGAGTTATTCATTGGACCACAAATCGTGAAAACTCTTCGGCTCGACCGGACGCAGGTCTCGACCATTCGTCCACGCGCGTGAGATCGGCATCACGCGCTGAAGCACGCGACCGGCAACGGAGCTCAGCTTGTACAACGACGGGCTTGTCATGACGCGAGCCCACATCTTGAACGCGAGACGCTCAGCGCGGCTGCCTTTGCGCGGACTGATCTCGCCGCGCAGATGTAACAACAACTGCGGTATATCGATCTTCACCGGACAAACTTCACGACAGGCGCCACACAAACTCGACGCATACGGCAGTTGCGCCGCTTTTTGAATTCCCATCAACTGCGGCGTGATTACGGCGCCGATCGGACCCGGATACACAGATCCGTACGCATGACCACCAACCTGCTGGTAGACCGGACACGCATTCAAGCACGCGCCACAACGAATGCAAGCGAGCGACTGCCGCGTCACCGGATGGGCCAGCATTCGCGAGCGCCCGTTATCGAGCAACACGATGTGCACTTCCTCCGGCCCTTCGTCAGCCGCTTGACGCTTAGTTCCAGTTATAAATGATTGATAAGTCGTGAGTCTTTGCCCTGTACCCGAGCGAGGCAGCAGCTTGAGAAACACATCGAGATCCGCAAAGCGCGCTATCACTTTCTCAATCCCCATCACCGCGATGTGAATGCGCGGCAAGCTCGTCGTCAAACGTATGTTGCCTTCGTTCTCGACAATCACGATCGTGCCGGTTTCAGCGATCGCGAAGTTTACGCCGCTGATGCCGACGTCGGCAGCGGCGAAACGATCGCGCAGCTTCGCGCGCGCGGTGCTCGTCATTTGGTCCACGTCATCCGTCGGCGGCATGCCCAGTTCTGCCGTGAAGAGCTCGCCGATCTGTTGGCGTGTTTTGTGAATCGCGGGCGCAATGATGTGCGATGGCGGTTCCCCTGCGAGTTGAATGATGTACTCGCCCAGATCCGTTTCGACCACTTGCATACCGGCGGCTTCGAGCGCGTCGTTGAGATGCGTCTCTTCGGTCGTCATGCTCTTGCTCTTGACGACGATGCGCGCCTTTCGCTCGGTCGCGAGTCCGCAGATGATCTGGTTGGCTTCGGCAGCATCGCGGGCCCAGTGAACGGTAGCGCCGCGACCCTCCGCGTTGCGCACAAATTCTTCGAGATAACGGTCGAGATGCAAAAGCACGTCGTCTTTGATCGCGCGCGCCTGGCTGCGCAGATCTTCCCAGTTTGGCAGACCCGCCGCAGCTTCTTTGCGCCGTTCGCCAAACAGCGACGTGGCATTCTTCAACGCACCACGAAGCTGCACATCCGCGAGGGCAGCCCTGGCGTTCTCTTTAAATGTTTCACTGCTGAGATGATTCATTTAGCAATTCCGCAAGATGCATGACCCGCACTTCGGATCCCTTTCGCGAAAGCCTGCCGCCAATCTGCATCAAGCAACTCGCATCACCTGAAACTACAGCCTGTACACCGGCGCGCTCGATCGCGTCGATCTTCTGGTCCAGGATCGCCAGAGAGATCTCAGGATACTTCACCGAAAAAGTCCCACCGAAACCACAACACGAATCCGCGTGTTCGAGCTCGACGAATTCAGCGCCACGCACATTGCGAATCAGAGCTCGTGGCTCTGATTTGATATTGAGATCGCGCAGGCCGTGACATGCGTCGTGCCATGTCAATTTTCCGTTCCACGAGGCGCCGACGTCTTCTTTCTTGAGCACGCGCACCAGGAATGAGCTCAGCTCGTGCGTCCTCGCAGCAATCGATTGTGCACGTGGCAGCCATTTGGAGTCGCCGGCAAACAGTTGCGGGTAATGGTGGACCATCGCCGTGCACGAGCCGGAAGGACTGACGATCGCATCGGCTTTGCTTTCTTCAAAAATGCTGATAAAGCGCCGGGCAACAAGCCGTGCTTCGTCTAGATAACCGGTATTGAAAGCCGGCTGCGCACAGCAAGTCTGTCGCTTATCAAACTCAACCTCACACCCGACACGTCGCAGCACCTCGACGCTGCTCACGCCGATGCTGGTCCACATTTGATCGACAAGACATGTGACAAATAGCGAGACCCTCATTTCGTTGGCCCTGCGGAGCGAACTGTAGGGGTGGCCCTCCGTGGCCACCCGTTTCTTAACGATTACGCGCGAATGGAATCACGGGCGGCCACGGAGGGCCGCCCCTACAGTTGATGCAAGTTTCACGTCAAAGGACAACGACACCTTTCACATAGTCGTCGGTGTGAATATCACTCGACAATGCTTTCTCGACATCAGCGAACGACGTGTAGCGATGCGTGATCAGCGGTGCGATATCGATGCGCTTTTGCTCGATCAGATTCAATGCGTTCTTGTAGACTGCCGGACGCCCATCGCTTTCAAACCCACCTGACGCACCGACAGAACTCACCAGCACAGGCTCCTTAAACAGTATGCTGCTCAACACGCTGAGATCGGTGCCTGCATGACCGTGTCCATACAACAGAACTACTGCCTGCTTGCAGATCAGCCCAGCCATCGAACGAAAGACCTCGCCTGATCCCGACGCCTCGATCAAATATTCGACACCCTTTCCCCCCGTGTGCTCGTGCACCACTTCGACCAGATCTGCGCCGGCGGAATCGATCGCTTCATCAGCACCGAGCGTCTTCGCGAGCTGCCGCTTACGCTCGTTCGGGTCGCTGACGAAGAGAAGTCCTTCGTAACGTAGTATGTTGCGCAGGTACTGAGTGAACAACAATCCAGCCGGTCCAGCGCCGCATATTAACACGCTCCGCACGCGACGCTGCTCGCTTTGATGCGCCTTCGCTACCATGTCAGACGAGTGAATTATGCAGCCGAGCGGTTCGACGAGCGCCGCCGTCGCCACTTCGAGCGGAGCATTGATCTTTATCGCATTCACCGCCGGAACCGCGATGAACTCGGCGAGACCGCCAGGCAATCCGGTGATGCCGTGCTCGCGATAGAACTCACATTGGTGACTGTTGTCTGTGCGGCAGTATTCACAAAGCACTTCGCGACGACGGCTGACGCAATTCAATCCCTGATCGATCACGACGCGATCACCTTCACGCAGATCGTTGACGGCATTTCCGACTTCCTCAATAACGCCGGCGATCTCGTGTCCGAGGATCTGCGGCTGCAAGGCCAGCGGGATCGGTTGGCCGTACTCGTTTGTGTTGTAGTTTGCATGACCGGCAAAGATGTGTACGTCGGTACCGCACAGTCCGACTGCTGCGACGCGAATCAACACTTCGTAAGGCGAGATCGCGGGGCGCGGGATGTCGCGTACTTCGAGACGATGCACGTCGCACAAGACGCTCGCCTTCATCGTGTGGCCTGGTACTGGTTTCATGACATCCACGAGTAGTCGAAAAGACCAACCTGCCAGAAATGTTGATGGGCATCAATCATTAACCACGGATAACGCGGATTGAAGACGGATTATAAAAACTTTTCCCAACTCGCGAGTATCGTGCGGAGCTCGTCCTCTTCATCGGGCCTGAGGTTCACGAGCGGTGGGCGGACTGGGCCACCATTCAACCCGACCATGTCCATCATCGTTTTCATCGCAGAGACTTCGTAACCTTTACGACGCGCACGCAGTGCGTAGAGCGGGATGACGCAGCGATCCAACAAGTCTGTGAGCGCCTCGGAATCGCCGGCATCGGCAAGTTCCCAAAGCCTCAACGACAGCCGTGGCGCAACCGTCGCAATGCTCGAGGTGAACGTGGTGACGCCGATGCTGAAATAAGCCGCAACCAGGTCGTCGCCGGCGCCGCCGATCCAGTGCAGGCGATCACCAACGTGATTGATAATCATCTGCAAGCGACGAATGTCGCCGTGGCCATCTTTCCAACCTATCAAATTGGTAATCGCGGTCAAACGCTCCACCATCGACGGACTGAAGCTGGCCCAATCGCGACTGTAGATCAGCATGCCGAGATGCGTCGCTTCACCAATCGCACGGTAATACTCGATTAAGCCATCGTCTTCTGCTTGCGTGTAGTAAGGCGGGAAAGCGAGGATGCCATCAGCACCTGCCTTCTCGGCTGCCTGCGCCATCTCGACGGCGAGACGCTGCCCGAATCCGACACCGGCGATCACCGGAACGCGATCCTCGACAGCAAGAGCCGTCAATTCGATTACGCGGATGTATTCGGCGGGGGTTAGCGAGTAAATCTCGCCAGTTCCACCCGCGACGACGAGCGCGGAGATCTGGTATTGCATCAAGTGCGTCAGGTTTTGATGAAGCGCGGGTAGATCCAGAGACAGATCTTCTTTAAAGGGCGTGACGGGAAACGCGATCACGCCGGAAAGTTTGCTGCGAAGCACGCCTGGATGCATGGGATTACCTGACCTGTGGTAATTTATGTTGACCAATAACACTATTGTGGGAGAGAAGCAATGACCAAGTCTCGTGAAGAAAAATCTCACGATCCAGGCAGGCGCAAGTTTCTGAAAGGCGTCGGTATCGCCGGCGCGGGCGCTGCTATCGCCGACCACTTGTGGGTCGAAGCAGAAGCCGCACAACCTCCTGCCACGCCGGAATCGCTTTCGGGAACAGTAAAAGTAGTTCTCAACGTGAACGGACAGAAGCGCGAAGCGCAGGTCGAGCCGCGCACGACGCTTCTGAACACACTTCGCAATCATCTCGATCCCGCGGTCACTGGTCCAAAACTCGTTTGCGACGTCGGAACGTGTGGCGCGTGTACCGTGCTCCTCGACGACAAGCCTGTTTACTCGTGTCTCGTTCTCGCCGTTGATGCGACCAACAAGAAGATCACGACTGTTGAAGGCCTGGGCACGCCGGAAAAACCCAACGCCGTGCAGTCAGCCTTCGTCGAGAACGACGCTTTGATGTGTGGCTTCTGCACGCCCGGCTTCGTCACCACGATCTCAGCGTATCTGAAGAAGAATCCGAACCCATCGCTGGCGGAAGTTCGTGAAGCGTGCAAAGGCAACTTCTGTCGCTGCGGAACCTATCCGCGTGTTTTCGAGGCGGCCCTCGCTGCGGCCAAACAGGAGCGCGCATAGCGCACAGAACCGAGCGCGGTAGC
Source organism: Pyrinomonadaceae bacterium (assembly GCA_035251975.1). Lineage (GTDB taxonomy): Bacteria > Acidobacteriota > Blastocatellia > Pyrinomonadales > Pyrinomonadaceae > PSRF01. The sequence continues at coordinate 32,876 of DATFDT010000279.1, forward strand.
GCCGGGTAAACAGAACCGAGCAGACACTCATGCAACAACAGCAACCACAAGCACAACCGTCACCTTCCCCCAAACCGAAGAAAAAGATCCGCGTGCCGCGTGTAGTTGATGGCGTCGAGCAGATGGTCGAGATCGAAGTCGACGCGGACACCGGCCCGGGCTGGGGACCAAACGACAAACACAAGCTGCTCAATCAGCGCATCACGCGTGTTGATGGTCCACTGAAAGCCACCGGTGTCGCGAAGTACACGTACGATCAACGCCTGCCGGGCATGCTTTACGCACGCGTTCTGCGCTCGCTCCACGCACACGCACGTGTGACAAAGCTCGATACCGACGCCGCGATGAAGATTCCAGGCGTGAAAGCGATCATTCCAGCGCCGCTCACTGAAGTTCGCTTCGCGGGCGCTCCAGTTGCAGCCGTCGCAGCGACGACGCCCGAGATCGCGGGCGACGCACTGCGCGCGATCAAAGTCACATATGAAGTGTTGCCGCACGTGGTCCACGCGCATCACGCGATTCGGCCTGACGCGCCGAAAGTTCTCGCCGATGAAAATAATCTCGCGGAAAAGGCAAAGAACGGCGATGCGCAGAAAGCCGAAGCCGCGTTTGCGACTGCGGAAGGGATCGTCGAGGGCGAATACATCACCTCGCGCGTTCATCACGTGTGTCTCGAAACGCACGGCATGGTCGTCGATTATCGCGGCGGCGACTCCGCCACCATCTACGCGTCAACTCAGGGAACATTCACGATTCACGAAGACGCGGCCAAAGAGTTGGGACTCGCCAGCAACGCGGTGACGACGACGGTCGAACACATGGGCGGCGGCTTCGGCTCGAAGTTTGGGCTCAACCTCGAAGGCTTGCTCGCGTGCCGTCTCTCGAAACAAACCAAGGCGCCGGTGAAGCTGATGTTCACGCGTTACGACGAGTTTGTGATGGCGGGCAATCGCTCGGGATCGTGGCAGAAGTTGAAAGCGGGCGTGAAGAACGACGGCACGATCGTCGCGCTACAGGCGCGCCAGTATCGACTCGGCGGCATTGGCCAGGGCTCGCAGTCCGGCCAGCCGTTTATCTATCGCATGGGCGACACGTATCGCGAGATTTACGCGCTGCACACAAACGAGGATTCGTCGATTGCGATGCGCGCGCCGGGTTTTCCGCAGGCGTCGTTCGCGGTTGAATCACTCGTCGACGAACTCGCTTACAAGATCAAGATGGATCCGGTCGAGTTTCGCAAGAAGAACCTGCGCGACGAGGTTTATCACCGGCAGTTGGAGCGCGGCGCTCGCGAGATCGGCTGGTCCAGGAGGAATCCGGTGGCGGGTGGAAATGCTGGTCCATTGAAGCGTGGGATGGGTTGCGCTGTCGGCACCTGGGGCGGCGGCGGAAACAACCAGTGCAAGGTTGATGTGACGATCTCGCGCGACGGTTCGGTGCTGGTCGCAGTCGGCACGCAGGATCTCGGCACGGGCACACGCACGTACACGAGGGCAATCGTCGCCGAAGAGCTCGGTCTGGGCATCAAGGACGTGCAAGAGCGCATCGGCAACTCGAAACTCGGTGCGGCAAATCCGTCTGGTGGATCGACAACAGCGCCCTCGTTGTCGCCGTCAGTGAAAGACGCGGCGTTCAAAGCGCGCATGCTGATGGCCGAGCGCGTCGCGCCGCTGCTTGGCAATCCGAAACCTGAAGAAGTGCTGTTTGCTGAGGGGAAAGTCTCGGCAAACGGCAAGTCGTTGTCGTGGCAACAGGCGGTGGCGGCGCTGCCCGCGGCAGGCATCACGTCGCATGGTGAGTGGCGCGTGGATTTGCAGGCGCGTGGCATTCATGGCGTGTGTTTCGCCGAAGTGGAAGTGGACGTTGAAACGGGTTACGTCAAACCGATCAAGATGGTCCACATTCAGGATGGTGGGTTGCCGCTGAATCGTTTGACGATGGAGAGCCAGATCAACGGCGGCATGATCCAATCGCTGGGAATGGCGCTTTGGGAAGGCCGCGTGATGGACGCGCAACTCGGCATGATGCTCAATCCGGGCATGGGCGATTACAAGTTGCCGGGCAGTCTCGAGATGCCGGAGATGGTGCCGCTTATCGATGACGAGGATAAACGCGAGGCTGTGATCGGGATCGCGGAAGGCTGCATCATTCCGGCGGTCGGCGCGCTTGCGAATGCGGTTTTCAATGCGACTGGGGTGCGCGTGCGCGAGACGCCGATCACGCCCGATAAGATTTTGATGGGGCTTATGAATTCGACTGTGTTGAGCCGAGGATAAAAAACATGAAATCGTTTGAATGGACGAATCCGGCGAGTGTTAGTGAAGCGGTAAAAATGCTCACCGTCGCGTCAGGTGATATTGATGAGGCGCCGCGGCCGATTGCGGGCGGGCAGGATCTGCTGACGACGATGAAAGATTACACGTCGCGTCCGGTGCGCGTAGTGAATCTTAAAAACATTCGCGGGCTTAATAAGATTACGGTGAATTCGCGTGGGCTCACGATCGGCGCGCTCGTTACGTTGAGTGAGCTTGAAGAGCACACTGGTGTGCGCACGAGTTTTCCCGGGCTTGCTGAAGCGGCGCATTCGATCGCAACGCCGCAGATTCGAAATCTCGGCACGGTCGGTGGAAATCTCTGCCAGCGTCCGCGTTGCTGGTACTTCCGGCTCGAGGAAGTCATCTGTTTGAAGAAGGGTGGGTCTGAGTGTTACGCCGCGAGTGGCGAGAACAAGTACAACGCGATCATCGGTGGTGGTCCATCGTACATCGTGCATCCTTCTGATCTCGCGCCGATGCTGCTGGCGCTTGGCGCGTCTGTGACTGTTGTTGGCGCGAAAGGCAAGCGGTCGATTCCGTTGGATAAGTTTTTCACGTTGCCGTCCGAGGGAAATATTCGACGCGAAAACGTTTTGAAGAATGAAGAGATCATTACCGAGATCGTGGTTCCATCGTCGCGGGTTGCCGCGCACTCGACTTACTTGAAATTCAAAGAGCGTGAGTCGCTCGACTTCGCGCTCGCGTCGGCTGCAGTTGCCGTGCAACTCGGTGATAATCGAGAAGTAAAAGATGCACGAATCGTGCTTGGTGGCGTCGCTCCGATACCGTGGCGCGTTCCGGCGGCGGAGAAGTTCGTTATCGGAAAAAGCCTGACGCCGGCCGTGCTCGCCGAAACTGCGAAGATCGCGCTCGCTGAGGCAAAACCGCTCGAGAAAAACGCTTACAAAGTCCCGCTCGCCCAAACGCTCGTTCGCCGCGCATTAGCGAAAGCCGGGGCTTAATTGTAGGAGGATTAGATGCCAAACGAATCAATCGAACCGATGCAATCACCATTCTGCGGCTCGTTGCGTTCGAAGAAGTACTACATGCTCGATCGACTGGCCGCGAGCGCCGATGAGTATCTCGACGCGACCAACCACGTCTGGTGCTGCGAAACGCAGGAAGTGATCGGGCCTGACAACGCCAGCGTCGATCCGGAGCGTTGCGGCCCCGGGCGCGCCTGCTACACATCCGCACTCAAATCCGTATAATGAAATCCTGGAGGTTTCGAAATGCGAAAAGGATTATTAGCAGTCGCGGCGATGTTCGTAGCAGTGAGCGCGCTTGTTTTCAGCTCGCAAGCCGAGAATGTCAGTCTTCGTGGGGATTACGTTGAAGTGCGCACGGCGAGCGTGTTTGCCGGTGCGTGTCATTACAACGGCGAAGTGGTCACCACCGGACGCGATGCGATGATGGCGTGGAATGTGACCTCCGGAAAATGGCAGGGCGTGGATCTTAGCGGCGTGCGCGTGATGGCTATCGTCAGCGCCGACGCGAATCTCGGCGAAAGCAATGCCGCGCGCCAGTCTGAAATCATCATCGACTCGAATGCCTCACGTACGCAGGCGCTCGCAATGGTCAACGCGCTGAAAGAAAAGTATGCGGCGTCGCTCGGGAATGTTGTCGAAGTACGCAGTGCGCCCATCAACTTCGCGCGCAACGGTCGTGAGTATGCGGTCGTGACGAACGAAGCGGCGATCAACGTCGAGGGAATGCCGAACGACCTCTGCTGCAAGATGCCGAACCTCGTCTGGTACGCACCCTTTGTCGGACTGGAGAACAGGAAAGTCGGATACACATCGAAGGCGATCTATTCCGGTAAAGTTGTCGGCGAGCCGTGGTCCCGCTCCGGAGAAAACAGTGCTTTCTATGGCACGTTCTCACTTTAACCACAGATGACACAGATAAAAATCGGATTTCTTTCCGTGTTATCCGTGGTTAATGCACTTATCTTCTTTCAAAACGGCAACCTCGATCTCCGCAAGTCTGCACTCAAATCTGCAACCCCATCAGACGAGATCGTCCGCCTCGACATCAATCACGATGGCAAGCCCGATATTCTCGAGCGTTGGTGGAACGGTAAGCGCGTCCGCTGGCTCGATGAAAACGGCGACATGCTTCCGACTGACACGCGCGGCGATCAGGTCGGCGACGTGATGCAGATCGACAAAAACGGCGACGGCATTTACGACAGCGAAACCGACATCAACATCAAGTGGGCCGACAACGACGGTGACGGCCGCGCAGATCTACAGGCATTCGTCACGCAAGGGCGCGCGTGGTCCAACGGCAATTTCGATCCCGGCGAGTCGCACTGGATGGTCTTTATCGACGTCGAGAAAGACGGCGTGCTCGGCTGGGTTGACTGGACAAAATACGATTTCGGTGACGACAACTGGGGTTACACCGGAACCACAGACTGGCTTCCCGATTACAACGGCAACGCTGTTTTTCTAAAGGTTCATCGTCCGCCGCAATCGCTGCCCGATCCGCGTCTCAACTGGGAAAACCCTTTTGCTTTCTTCGATTTCGATAACGATGGCGCAAGCGAGATGGCGATTCGCTGGCTCGATCCGGTGCCGCCACTCGACAAAGATGTGACCAAACTTTCAGGTGTGTTGAGCGAAGCATTTGCGACGTTTGATCTCGACAACGATTCCACCAAAGGTAACGAGACCGATTACGACATGTCGCTGCGTGGCGCGGGTGGACCAGGCATTCCGTACCGGCAGTTTACGCACAAGTATCCAGCGCTCAAAGGCAATCCGAAGTTCGACGGTTGCTTTCAGTGGAACAACTGGCGGCAGATCGATGAGCTGATGTACATGCCGCACGAGAAGAGTTACGACGAGTTTTTCAATGCGCGTTGGGCCACCATGTATTTCGTGTTTGATGAGGACGACGACGATCACCGGTGGGAACGTGTCGAGATGTATTACCCGATGCATGGTTTTGGTGGTCCAAAGGATATCGATCTGTATTCGACGAAGAAGTGGCGTCGCGGCAACTACGCGGAGCTCGCGATGGCCGGACCGGATGAAAAGCCCGGACTTTCTGGTCATCCGCAGGCTGATTCACTCGGCGATCGGGGTGAGTTTGACGAAGACAATTCCGGTGGCGGCAAGTTTTACGTTGGCGTGTTCGATCGCAAGTTGCATCTCGCGGGAGCGGAGTGGGGCGCGTGGACTGTCGACAAGAATGCCGAGTATCACGGCGGCAGCAAGACACCTTCGCCGAAACCGATCGCTCCGCGTGTTGAGGAGCTCGTGAAGTATACGGACACGGATAACAACGGATTTTTAGACACGATTGAATATGACTACGACGGTGATCGAACGATCGATCTGCGGGTGTCGCTGCTCGATTATCGCAGTGCGACCAATCCGCATCCGGACGTTGTGCCGCTGATCGATACGCACAAGAAAGGCTGGTACGGGCTGAATATTTTATTTGGGCAGATGGCGAGCCAGTCGTTCCAGGAAGGACTGATGGTCTACCGCGCGGCTTGGCGGCGCGGCTTGACGACGCCCGAGATCGACAAGCTCGCGTCCGCCTCGGCGATCGGAGAGCGTTACGATCATGGTTACTGGCTGAAGGAAAAGATCTTTCGGGAAATCCGGAAGCGCGTTCGTGGCACCAATTTAGAGAAAGATCTCACACGTCTCTATTACACCGGCCAATTTGCGGAATATGCCCGCCGCATCGCGGAAGTGGCAGCAAAATAATTCTTATCTTCCTATAAAGATTATAGCTTTGACTCTTGGCCCAACCCTCCGTAGCATCCCTCCTTGCCCACAGGAGGGAATCCATGCCACAAAACCGCGTCAGCATCTTCGATACAACTTTGCGTGACGGCGAACAGTCGCCCGGCTGCTCGATGAACCTGACCGAAAAGGTCCGGATGGCGCTTAAGCTACAGGACCTCGGCGTCGATATCATCGAAGCCGGCTTTCCGATCGCTTCCGATGGTGACTTCGCCGCCGTTAAAGCCATCGCCGCCCAGTGCCAGCACGTGAAAGTGGCCGCGCTCTGCCGCACCGCCGAACAGGACGTCGCGCGTGCGGCTGAGGCGCTGAAGTATGCTGCTCGCCCGCGTATCCACACCTTCTGCGCAACGTCTGACATTCATCTCCAACACAAGCTGAAGAAGACGCGCGCGGAAGTGATCGCGATGACGCGAGCCGCTGTGCGACAGGCACGCAGCTACGCCGATGACGTTGAGTTTTCAGCGGAAGATGCGACGCGCAGCGATATCGATTACCTGTGCGAAGTGCTCGATGCTGCGGTTGATGCCGGGGCGTCAGTGCTGAACGTGCCGGATACGGTTGGATATACAACGCCGAACGAATACACGCGCCTGGTCCAACAAGTGCGCGAGCGTGTCGTCAAAGATCGAGACGACGTGATCGTCAGTGTTCACTGTCATAACGATCTCGGACTCGCAGTCGCAAACAGTCTCGCCGCAATTGAAGCCGGAGCGCGACAGGTTGAGTGCACGATCAACGGTATCGGTGAACGCGCGGGCAACGCGTCGCTCGAAGAGATCGTGATGGCGCTGCACGTACGCGCAGATCGTCTGCCGTTTGAGACAAACATCAAGACGGTGGAGCTTTATCCGACCAGCCAACTACTTTCGAGCATCGTCGGGTTTGACGTGCAACCGAATAAAGCCATCGTCGGCCGCAATGCATTCGCGCATGAGGCCGGGATTCACCAGCACGGTGTGATCAATAACCCGCTTTGTTATGAGATCATGACGCCGGAATCGGTCGGCGTGCCCGCAAATTCGCTCGTGCTCGGCAAGCATTCTGGTCGCCATGCATTATCGCTTCGGTTTGCTGAGCTCGGTTATGAAATAACCTCAGCGGAGCTTGATGCGGCATACATGAGGTTTACAAACCTGGCAGATCGCAAGAAGAACATCTACGATCAGGATTTGATTTCATTGATAGGCAACACCCACAACGTTGTAGCAGCTTAGAAAGAAGATTTATGCGATCAAGAATTACGATTCTTCCCGGGGATGGGATTGGACCAGAAGTCACGGTGGAAGCAGTCAGAGTGCTGCAAACGGTGGCAGCCATTCAAAATCACCGATTCGAATTTGAAGAACACGCCATCGGCGGCGTTGCGATCAAGAGCTTTGGCTCGCCACTCCCGCGAACCACGCTCGACGCAGCGCTCGCGTCAGAGGCTGTGTTGCTTGGCGCTGTTGGAGCGCCGGAATTCGATCGCGTGCCGCCGAATCAACGGCCCGAAGCAGGTCTGTTGTTGCTGCGAAGCGCGCTTGGCGGGTATGCGAACCTGCGGCCAGCAATCGCATACTCGTCAATCGCGGCTTGTTCGCCGGTGCGCACGGAAGTCACGCGCGGCGCCGATATTCTCATCGTGCGCGAGTTGCTCGGCGGTCTCTATTTCGGCGAGCCGCGCGGTATCAATTCCGATGTCGCGACGAATACGATGCGCTATTCAGTCGAGGAGATCGAGCGCGTTGCGAAGGTCGCGTTTGACGCCGCGCGCAAACGTCGTGGCAAAGTAACGTCCGTCGATAAAGCAAACGTGCTCGAGACTTCACAACTCTGGCGACAGACTGTGATTCGCGTCTCGCAGAATTATCCTGACGTCGCGCTCGAACATCTTTACGTCGATGCTTGTGCGATGCACTTGATCGCGAACCCGCGACGCTTCGATGTGTTGTTAACTGAGAATCTTTTTGGCGACATTCTTTCCGACGAAGCGGCGGTGATTACCGGATCGTTGGGCATGCTCGCGTCGGCGTCTATCGGCGGCGAAGTCGGGCTTTACGAGCCGGTGCATGGCTCAGCGCCTGATATCGTCGGACAGAATGCGGCGAATCCGTGTGGCGCGATCGCGTCAGCGGCGATGATGTTGCGCTACTCGTTCGGCCTCGAACAGGAAGCGAACGACATCGAGCAGGCGATTCAAGACGTGCTCGAAGCCGGGTATCGCACGCCTGATATTGCTAAAGGCACGGGTGGATATGTTGTGACGACGAGCGAGTTTGGTGAGTTGATTTGCCAGGCTGTCACCGAGATCGCGGATATGCGCCACGCGTATCATGCTGTGTAAACATGCCCACGCTATTCGATAAACTTTGGCAGTCGCATGTCGTGCGTGACGCACGCGGCGAGCCCACGCTCCTTTACATCGATCTGCACCTCATTCACGAGGTGACGTCGCCGCAGGCGTTTGACGGTTTACGCCAGGCAGGCCGCAAAGTGAGACGCCCGGATCTCACTTTCGGCACCGTCGATCACAACGTTCCCACCACCGATCGCAGTCTTCCGATAGCTGATGCAACAGCCGCCAACCAGGTCGAGACGCTGCGCCGAAACTGCAACGAGTTTGGCATTCAACTCTACGATATCAACTCGCCCGAGCAGGGCATCGTCCACGTTATTGGACCAGAGCTCGGACTCACGCGGCCCGGCATGACGATCGTCTGTGGCGATAGTCACACGAGCACGCATGGAGCGTTCGGAGCGCTGGCGTTCGGCATCGGGACGAGTGAGGTCGAACATGTTTTGGCAACGCAGTGTCTACCACAGAACAAACCGTTGACTATGAAGGTTGAAACGCGCGGCTCGCTACCGGAAGGCGTGACGGCGAAAGATCTGGCGCTCGGCATCATTGGGCAGATTGGCACTGACGGCGCGACTGGCTGCGTGATCGAATACGCGGGCGACGCGGTGCGAGCGCTTTCGATGGAAGGTCGCATGACGCTGTGCAACATGAGCATCGAAGCCGGCGCGCGCGCAGGCATGATCGCTCCTGATGAGACTACGTTCGCGCATCTCAAGGGCCGTCGCTTTTCTCCGGAAGGGGACGTGGATTACTGGAAGACATTGCAGAGCGATACAGATGCGAAATTCGATCGCACAGTTGAGATTGACGCATCGCAACTCGAGCCGTTTGTGACGTGGGGTACGAGTCCGGGCATGGTCGTGCCGGTGACGAGTTATGTTCCCGATCCGGCGGAAGCGAAGAGTGCCGCTGATCGCCAGGCAGCGGAGCGCGCGCTCGAGTACATGGCGCTCAAGCCGCGCACACACATTCAAGAGATCGCAATCGACCGCGCATTCATCGGCTCGTGTACGAATGCGCGTATCGAGGACTTGAGAGCGGCAGCGCGTGTGGTGAAGGGTTACCGGATCAACTCGTCGGTGAGCGCGATGGTCGTGCCCGGTTCGCAGGAGGTGAAGCGCGCGGCGGAACGCGAGGGCCTCGATCGGATTTTTCATGAAGCGGGATTTGAGTGGCGCGAAGCTGGATGCTCGATGTGCCTGGGTATGAATGCCGACATCCTGGAGCCGGGCGAGCGCTGTGCGTCGACGAGTAATCGCAACTTCGAGGGAAGGCAGGGGCGCGGCGGACGCACGCATCTCGTGAGTCCGATGATGGCGGCGGCAGCGGCGATCAAAGGACATTTCACGGACGTGCGACAATGGCAATTTAAATAAGCCGCGGCTAAATACAATATGAAAGCCTTCACGAAACATACTGGCCTGGTGGCGCCGCTCGATCGCGCGAACGTTGATACTGATCAGATCATTCCGAAGCAGTTTCTGAAACGCATCGAGCGTACGGGGTTTGGTGAGTTTCTGTTTTACGATTGGCGTTCGGATCCGTCCTTCGTTCTCAATCAACCACGTTACAAAGGCGCGTCGATTCTCGTTGCGGGGAAGAATTTCGGTTGTGGATCGTCGCGCGAGCATGCACCGTGGGCGCTGGGTGAGTTTGGGTTCAGAGTAATCCTTGCGCCGTCGTTTGCTGATATATTCGCGAATAACTGCTTCAAGAACGGCATGCTACCGATCACACTTACGACCGAACAGGTCGAAGAGATCATGTCGCGCGCACAGCAGCATGAGGGTTACGAGATGACCGTGGATCTCGAACGGCAGACGGTTGAAGATTCGCGTGGGTTATCGATTCTATTCGTAGTTAGTGAGTTTCAGAGGTACTGCTTACTCGAGGGGTTGGATGATATCGGGCTCACGTTGAGACATGAAGCGTTGATCCGCGAATATGAAGCTAATCACCTATGACATCGATCTCACTATAAAAAGTATTGCCCCAGTTGTCGTAAAGCTCGGTGACGTAGATATCAAAAAGCAGGTAACGATGCTTGCCTAAATCGCTCACGCTGGCGGCGTATTGACCACCCATCTCGCCTCCGTCAGGAAGCGTGCTCACGAGCGCGATCAATTTCCAGCCACAACTCGCCGGATCGATACCGCGTTTCGGATCGAGATTCAATTTCGGATCTGATCCATCCGCGGCGTAGAGTTTGTACAACTGTGGGCCACGCGAGTTTGGGTGCCATGAATACGAGTTGACCTGCGCGATATCAATTGGGGATCCGAAATCCATGCGAAAGCGGCCGCCCGAGCTTCCGGCCCTGAAGTAAACATTCGAACCCGGCTCGTCTTCGTCGCGTGGCAATCGACCGTCTGTTAGCGCCGCGAGTTCAGCGCTGCCTCCGTCCAGTTCACCGTCGATCAACGTGAGCTTCGCGTGTGCGGCAGCGTCGTCTTTGGATGGCGAGGCGACGGTTTTGAATTTGAAGTCACGGTTGGCGGTGTTGTTCGGGTTGTGATCGAAGACCACACCGGGAAGGAACAAGAAGATCAGAAGTAGATTAACCACGGATGACACGGATTTTTAGTCGGATAAAAACCGATATACGCTCGTGTGTTTATATTCTTCGCCGGGACGAAGAACGGTTGACGGAAAGTTCGAGTGGTTTGGGGCGTCCGGGAAGTGCTGCGGTTCAAGGCAAAGACCAGTGTACAGTTCGTATGCGACGCCGTTCCGTCCGATCAAACTCCCATCGAGAAAATTGCCTGAATAAAACTGCATGCCGGGCTCGGTCGTCAAGATCTCGAGTGCACGACCGCTTACGGGTTCGTAGAGTCGGGCAGCTAGTCGAAGCGAGCCGTCCCAGTCGTTCAAAACGAAATTGTGATCGTAACCGCCAGCCACATTCGCCAGCTCTGAACCGATGGCTTTGGCTTTACGGAAGTCCATTGGTGTTCCTTCGACCGCTTTGATCTCGCCTGTTGGAATCAGATCTTCGCTAACCGGCGTGAAATGATCTGCATTCAACATCAGCTCATGGTCCAGGATCGTGCCCGCGCCGCGGAGGTTGAAGTACGAATGGTTTGTCAGATTAACGATGGTGTCGCGATCCGTCGTCGCGCGGTAATCAATACGTAGCTCGTTATCGAGCAGAGTGTAATCGACGAACGCCGTGAGATTGCCTGGATAACCCTCTTCACCGTCTTTGCTGAAATAGGTGAGATGTAGCGTGTCATCGCTTTCTTGAACATCCCACACGCGCTTATCGAAGCCTTTGAAACCGCCGTGCAGATGATTAGCGCCGTTGTTGCACGGAAGCTGGTATTCAACGCCGTCGAGGGAAAAGCGGCCACGTGCGATGCGATTGGCGTGGCGTCCAATGAGCGCGCCGAAATAACGTGGACACTGAACGTATTCGTCGAGCGTTTTAAACCCAAGCACGATCTCGCCGAAGTTGCCGTCGCGATCCGGTGTTTTAAGCGAAGTGACTGCACCGCCGTAGTTCGTAACAGAGACTTCAAATCCCGATGCGTTCTTGAGGGTATAGACTGTTTTAGCCATTGCTGAAGACGCGGTTCGCTTCTTCCAGGGTCTCAATTGAGCCGACGTCGTACCAGCTGCCCGGCACCTTCCACACATAAAACGGCACGCGCGGATAGAGCCATTGGACCAGGCGGCCCGGTTGATCGGGATTGTTGCCGTCTTCGATGTACTGGTGAATCAACGGCAACACCCATTGCGGGTAGTAATAAAGCGCGATGCCTGTCAGCGTGCTCTGCGGCTCTTTCGGTTTCTCTTCGAAATAGGTGATGCGATTGTTCTCGTCGATCACGATCGCGTTGTATTTCTTGATCTGTTCGAGATCGCCGACGTCGTACACGCCCGTCACCGGCGCGTCTTTCTGTTTGCAGTAAACACCAAACTCAGCGAGGTCTTCGCTGAAGAGATTATCGCCACCAACGACGATGATGTCGTCTTTGATCTGGTGCTCGGTCAAAACCAGATGCATGTCGCCGATCGCGCCAAGCTTGTTTGAATCGTCGGTGCTCTTGTCGTTGACGATCGTAAAGCGGAAGTGGAGATCGGGGCGATAATTCTCGGCCCACTTTTCAAAGTGCGTGACAAACTT